>JAKBAX010000035.1 GCA_021808785.1 Actinomycetes bacterium
GCGCCGGGTCCGGCGGCGGTATCAGCCGCGGTGGTACGGGCGGTGGTACGGGCGGTGGTACGGGCGCGCCCCGGCACCGGGGTGATGGTGACGAAGGACGGGCAGTCGCCCTCCAGGCACGTGTAGTCACGGTTGCAGGACCAGTCATGGATCTGCCGCTTCTCGCCGAACTCGGTGGCCAGGGGCAGGACCGAGAGGCAATTGCTCTTGGTGCTGCAATCGCCGCACCCCTCGCACACCGCCTCGTTTATGACCACCCGCTGCGGTGGTTCCTCCAGCAGCCCCTTGCCGCGCAGCCTCCGGGCCTCGGCCGCGCAGCGCTGGTCGTAGATGATGGCGGTCACCCCCCGCTCGGCCCGCAGGGCCTCCTGGCGGTCCGGCAGGCGATCCCGGCCCACGACTTCGACGCCCCGGCCCCACCTGGCCCGCCGGCCGTAACGGCCAGGGTCCTCGGCGCACACCACGATGCGGCGCACCCCTTCGGCCTCGAGGGCCCGGGTCATGGCCGGTACGTCCATCAGGCCGGTGACGTCCTGGCCTCCGGTCATGGCCACGGCCGAGTTGTAGAGGATCTTGAACGTGATGTCGGCACCGGCCGCCACGCAGGCCCGGATGGCCAGGGTGCCGGAGTGACTGAGGGTCCCGTCGCCCAGGTTCTGGATGAGATGCGGCTCGTCCACGAAAGGGGCCAGCCCGATCCAGGGCACCCCCTCGGCGCCCATCGGCGTGGGGGGTAGCGCCTTCATGCCGGCGTGGCGGGCCTCGAAGTACATGATCCCGTGGCACCCCACGCCGCCCCCCACCAGGGCCCCGGCCGGGAAGACGGTGGAGCGGTTGTGCGGGCAGCCGCTGCAGAATCCGGGGGGGCGCCCGGGCAGGGGGACCAACGGCAGCTGCACCGGCCGGTGCCGTCGGGCCGGTGCCAGCTCCGGCAGGAGCCGGACCAGGATCCCGGCCACCGTCGCGGCATCGAGCTCGCCGACCGACGGGGTGAGGGTGGCGCCGGAACGGTCCCGCTTGCCCGAAAGCGGCGTCCGCACCCCTGCCTCGTGCAGGATGGCCCGCATCTGGGTCTCGACGAAGGGCCGCTTCTCCTCGATGACCACGAGCTCGTCCACCGACGCCGCGAACTCCGTCACGGTCTCTGCCACAACGGGGTAGGTCATGCCCAGGTGCAGGACACGGAGGCCCAGGCGCTCGAGGTCACCCGGCCCGGCACCGAGATCGGCCAGCGCCTGGGTCACGTCCAGGTAGGTCTTGCCGGCGCAGGCGATACCGAGGCGGGCACCGGCCCGGGCCCCGATGGTGCGGTCGATCCCGTGGTGGCGGGCATAGGCGCGCGCCGCCGCCAGCCGGTGCTCCACGACGAGGAGCTCCTGATCGGCTATGGCGTTGGAGCCGACGGTGGCCAGCGGCACGTGACGCCAAGGGGCACCGCCGACCACCAGGTCGGGCCCGGCCACCTTGTCAGGGCCGGCCGATGGCGGGTGCCGGTCCGGGTCGAAGTCGGCGGTGCCTATCCCGTCCGCCACCGCGGTCACTATCTTGAGCCCGACCCAGCAGCCGGCGTAGCGCGACATGCGGAAGGCATGCACACCGAGGTCCACCACGGCCTGCTGGTCGGCGGGATAGAGCACCGGAATGCAGGCGTCCTCGAACGTGTACTGGCTGTCACATGCGAGGGTCGACGACTTGGCCGTCGGGTCGTCGCCGCAGAAGAGGGCCACGCCGCCGTTCGGGCCGGCCCCCATGGAGTTGCCGTGCTTCAGGGCGTCACCGGACCGGTCCAGGCCCGGGCCCTTGCCGTACCAGGCTCCGACCACCCCGTCGAGCCCGGAGTAGGGCACCGAGGCGCCCATCTGGCTGCCCCACACGATGGCTGCAGCCAGCTCCTCGTTGAGCCCGGGCCGGTGCCGGATCCGGCCCGCCCCGCGGGCCAGGTAGGCGTCCAGGGCCAGGTCGAAGGAGCCGAGCGGCGAACCGGGGTAGCCGGAGACCATGGTGGCGGTGGCCAGCCCGTCCCGCTCGTCGAGGCGTTGGCGCAGATCGAGTAGCCGGACCAGGGCGTCGACGCCCGAGACCAGCTCACCCGCCATCGGGCGGGCCGGCCCGGCGCGGCGCGCCTCGGGCGGGGCGTCGGTCACGGGAACCGCTGCCGGTTGACGTATTCGAACACGCCGTCTTTCATGACCGCCAGGCGGCGGGCCGGATCCTGCAGCACGGTCACGTCGGCGGCCACGTCGCCGTCGACCACCTGGAGGTCGGCCTGGTAGCCCTCGGCGATCTGGCCCGTGCGCACGCCCACGAGCGGGCCCACGAGCGGGCCGGCGTTGCGGGTGGCGGTGTGGATGGCCTCCACCGGCGTCATCCCGAGCAGCTCCACATAGCGCTGCAGCTCGGCCGCGTAGGTCCCGTGCCGGGTCCACTGATGCCCGAAGTCCCCGCCGGAGAGCAGCCGGATGCCCGAGGCCCGCAGCTGGCCCAACCCTTCGACCAGGCTGGTCAGCTCGCGGTCGTAGCCGGAGCGCGACACCTGGTCCGCGGTGACCCCCCAGGGCGCGGCGTCACCGTGCACCACGGCGTACAGATAGTGCATCCCGGGGCAGACCCACACGTCGTCGCGGCGCTGCTCGAGGGCGCGCCGGGCCTCGTCGTCCACGAAACAGGCGTGGTGGATGAGCTGCACCCCGGTGCGGGCGGCCATGGCGATGCTGCCCGCGCTGCGGGCGTGGACGGTGACGATGGCGCCGTGTCGCCCCGCCTCGTCCACCGCGGCCGACAGCATGTCGTCGTTCATGTAGGTGTCCTCGGACGCGAACTCGGGCACGATCCCGTCGCCCGAGATGAACAGCTTGATGGCCTTCACGCCCGAGTCGCACTGGCGGGCGACCACCTGGCGCATGGCCCGGGCGTCGGCGACGACGTCCATCAGGCCGCCGTCGGCGCCGAGGGCGCCGGGCTCGGTGACCATCGGCCCGCTCGGGACGATCCTCGGCCCGGCGAGGAGCCCCCGATCGATGAAGTCCCCCATCAACGTGTCGTCGCCGTGCTGGAGCACGCCGGCGCCGATGATCGACGTGTAGCCGCTCTCGAGGAAGGTCCGGGCCACCGAAGCCACGTCCAGGATGTGCTTGGCCGGGGGCTCGGCCGCCACCCCGTCGTGGTCGAACACGAAGTCCAACGGCCAGCTGATGTGGGTGTGGGCGTCGCACAGCCCGGGGAGCACCGTCGCACCGCGGACGTCCACGACCCGGGTCGAGCCGGCGTCCACTTCGAGCCCGCCCGGTGCCACCCGGCTGATCCGCCCGCCATCCACCAGCACGTCGCCGTCGAAGGGGGTCTCCTCGGGATCGCCCGAGCAGGTGAGCACCTTGGCGTTCCTGAGCAGGGTGCGGTCGGCCATGGGCACCTTCCTTCCGCGGCTCTCCGGGGAGGGCCTGGGACCGGTCGCCCACATCCATGAGCGAACGCTTACTTTTTCTGATGCTACCGCCCCGGCTGCGGCCGGAGCGAGGCCCCCGGCCCACGGCGCGGTGGCGCCGGCCCACGGCGCGGGGCGCCGGGGCCCCAGGGAGTGTGGCGCCCGCCGCCGGGCGGCGGCGGTCAGGAGGTGTAACGCCCGGCCAGGCGGCGGCGATGGGCCGCCGGGGCGCCGAAGAGGGACCGGTTGAGAGCGGCCCGCTTCAGGTGGACGTGCAGGCCCCGTTCCCAGGTGTAGCCGATGCCTCCGTGCAGCTGCACCGCCTGACCCGCCACGCGCACCGCCATCGAGGTCACATACGACTTGGCCCGGGACACCGCGACCGGGTCGCCACCCGATACGACGGCATCGGCGGCGGCCCGCAGCAGCTCCCGGGACACCGTGATCTCGACCAACATGTCGGCACAGGCGTGCTTGACGGCTTGGAACGAGCCGATGGGCCGGCCGAACTGGTGCCGTTGACCGGCATAGGCGACGGTGGCGTCGAGCGCCGCCGCGGCCAGGCCCAGGCTGTCGCAGGCCACCGCGGTGGCGGCCCGGTCCAGGAGACGACCGACCGCCACCGCCGGGTCACCGGCGAACGACAGCAGGGGCCCCCCGGCCGCCACGCCGTGGGCCACCACCCGGGCCAAGCGGCGGCTCGGGTCCAGCACCGGTTGCTCCTCCACCGTCAGCCCGGGAGTCCCCCGGGCCACGATCAGGCCGCCCGGCGTTGCCCCCGGGCCCCCGACCACCAGGAGGATGGCGTCGGCCCGGCCCGCGTCCAGCACGAAGTCGGCCTGACCGTCGACCCACAGCCGGCCGCCCCGCTCGACGGCGGTGAAGAGCGGGGCCACGGGGCCCACCGCCTGGTCCGCGGCCGGGACCGCCACGGCTACTGCCAGTGCACCGGTGGCCACTCCGGCCAGCACCCGATCCCGGTCGGCGGTCGGGGCCAGGGCGGCGAGGGCGCCCACCCCGATCCCCAAGGTGGCGGGCGCGTCCCCGGCCGCGGTCACCCGGCCCAGCTCCTCCAATACCACGGCCGTCTCGGCAAATGTGGCCCCCGCCCCGCCGAGGGTCTCGGGCACCTCCAGGCCGAACCAGCCGGCGTCGGCCAGTGCCCGTCGGTCAGGCGCGATGGCCTCGCCCCCCGCCAGCATGGGCGAGCACGGCCCGAGCAGGGACCGGGCGACGGCCCGCAGCTCGTCGTGGGCGGCGGCGAAATCGAAACCGCCGGCCCGGTCGGACGTCACGAGGCCGCCGGCTCCCGGGGCAGCCCCAGCCCCCGCTCGCCGATGATGGAACGCTGGATCTCACTGGTGCCACCCGGGATGGTCCACTCCCACGAGCCGATGAAGTCCAGTACCCAGGCCCCCGACTCCCAGCCGCTCGACGGCGGTTTCTCCATGACCCGGTGGGCATCCAGCCCGGCCACCTCGACGCCGAGGTCCATGGTGCGCTGGAGCAGTTCGCTGTAGTACAGCTTGACTATGGATGCGTCGGCCGGCCCCGCCGTTCCGGCCTCGTGACGCTCCACCAGGCTCCGGCACAGGCCGCGCAGGCCGGCCATCTCGGTCTCGAGCCGGGCCAGCCGGTCGAGCACGGTCGGATCGTCCATCGGCCGGTAGCCGCCGGGTTGGCGGCGGGCGCAGGTCTCCAGCAGCCATTTGAAGCCGGCGTTGCCGAGCCGCTCGGCCAGCTCGAGCATGGTCATGCCCCGCTCCGCGCTGAGCGTCGCCTGGGCCACCTGCCAGCCCGCGTTGACCTCACCGACCAGTCCGGAGCCGGGGATCATCACGTCGTTCAGGAAGATCTCGCAGAAGTGCGACTCACCCAGCGAGTTGCGGACGGGGCGTACCTCGACGCCGGGCGAGCGCATGTCCATCAGGAAATAGGAGATGCCCTTGCGCTTGGGCGCCTCGGGGTCGGTGCGGGCCAGCAGGAGGCACCAGTCGGCGAAGGCGGCGCCACTGGCCCACAGCTTCTGCCCGTTGACGACGAACCGGTCGCCGTCCCGGCGGGCCGACGTGCGCAGGGCGGCCAGGTCGGAGCCGGCCTCGGGCTCGGAGAATCCCTGCACCCACACCTCTCCCGCCAAGATGGCGGGCAGGTGGCGCCGGCGCTGCTCCTCGGTACCGGCCGCCAGCAGGGTCGCCGCGGCGTGGTGGATGGCGACAAAGGCCAGCACCAGCCGGGGCGCGTCCTGGGCGGCCAGCTCCTGGTACAGGACGACCTGCTGGGCACCGGACATGCCGCCGCCCCATTCCGCCGGCCAGTGCGGCACGGCGTAGCCGGCCGCCCCGAGCTCGGCGAACCAGGCCTGTTGGAAGGCCACGTAGCCCTCATCCGACACGCCGGTCTGGGCGGCCCGCCAGCCGGCCGGGACGTGGTGCCGGCACCAGTCCCGCACCTCGGCCCGGAACGCCTCCAGGTCGGCCGTACCTCCGGTCACTGCGACGTCGACGAGGGAGAGGAGAAAAGGCCGGCCAAGCCCTGCCGACCCAGCCGGCGGGTCAGCTCGGTCCGGGTGGCGGTGAGGCCCAGGGGTAGGCGGCGTAGAGGGGCGCTGTAGCGGGACATCCACGAGATGGTCGTCTCGTCACAGAAGCCGATGGCCCCGTGCAGCTGGTGGGCCACCCGGAACACGATCTCGGCCGCCTCGACGGCGGCGGCGCGTAGGGCCAGGGCGTCGTCGACGGCGTCGGGCCGACCCGACTCGATCGACCACAGGGCGTACTTGGCCAACTCCTCGACCCCCACCCGCTCGACCTCGGCGTCGGTCAGCTGGAACTGGACCCCCTGGAACGACGCCAGCGGCTGGCCGAACTGCTGGCGCTCGAGCACATAGGCGCATGTGAGGGCCATGGCTCGATCCAGCATCCCGAGCAGCGTCCAGCACGGCAGGGTGAGGGCCAGCGCCAGGTCCGCGGTGTCGACCCGGGCCGCCGGCTGGAGGTCCAGCCGGGTGACGAATGCCGACCGGCGCGGCGCGGCGGGGGCGGGCCGAGCCGTGGCCGCGTACCCCTGGCCGTCGAGGCCGGCCGCCGCCCAGCGCAATCCCAGGCCGGCGACCGGAGCGGCCGGCTCGACATCGGAAACGACGAGCAGGCCGTCGAAGTCGCCGGCGGCGGGTCGGCACAAGCGGGCCGCCACCGGGTACGGCAGGGCCCAGTGGCCGGCGCTGCGGCAGAGGGCGGCGGCCGCCTCCATCTCCTCCAGGTTGCGGCGGGGCTCGAGCTGCCAGGCTCCGAGGCCGGCCAGCACCGGCTCGATGGCGGCTTGGCGCTGCGCCGGGTCGGCCTCGGCCGCCTGCACCAGCCGGTCACCGCCCGCCGCCTCGATGGCACCGAGCGCGGACCGGCCGAAGTCCTGGGCCTCTTCGCACAGTTCGAGGATCATCGGGCCGCCAGGAGGGACCTGGACATGAGGATGCGCTGCATCTCGATGCTGCCCGATGCGACCGTGGCCGACACCGAGTACCGCCAGTGATCCTCCACCGCCCGCCGGAAGCGGCTCGCATCTTCGCCGCTGGTGTCGGCCCCACCGACGATCTCCATCAGCACCTCGGCGCTCTCCTGGTCCAGACGGGTGACGGCGATGCGATAGGCCGCGGCGTCACCGGGATGCACCCGTCCCCGGTTCTGCATGTCCACCACCCGGTAGGCCAGCAGCCGGGCCCGGCGGGCGCGGACCAGCATTCGGGCCCAGCTCCCCCTGAGCTCCTCGGGCAGGGCCTCCCACTGGTCGCCGAGGGCCACCGGCGCCCACTGCAGCAGGCGCTCGCAGCGGGCATAGCGGGCGATGCCGACCCGCTCGAACGAGAGCACCTCCTGCACCACCGTCCAGCCTTCGCCGATGGGGCCGAGGGCGTCGGCCTCGGTAACCCACACATCGTCGAGGAACACCTCGTTCAGGTGGTGGGGCCCCATCATGGCCCGGATGGGGCGCACCTCGATCCCGGGCGCCGTCATGGGCACGAGAAAGATGCTGAGGCCACGCTGCTTCTTGGCCTCCGAGGAGGTGCGGCACAAGAGGAAGCACCACTGGGCCATGGTGGCGTACGAGGTCCAGATCTTCTGCCCCGACACCCGCCACCCGTCGCCGTCGCGGCGCGCCGCCGTCTGCAGGGAGGCCAGGTCCGAACCGGCGTTCGGTTCGCTGAAGCCCTGGCACCAGATCACCTCCCCGCGGGCGATGGCCGGCAGGTGCTGCCTCTGCTGCTCGGGCGTCCCGTGCCTCATGATGGTCGGGCCCACCCAGTTGACCCCCATGTACTGGGCGCCGCGAGGCTCGTGGTGGGCCCACATCTCCTCCCGCACCGCGGTCTGTTCCCACGGGGAGGCCCCCCGGCCCCCCCATTCCTCGGGCCAGGCCATGCACAGCAGGCCCTGCTCGGCCAGCAAGCGGCAGAAGCGTTGGGCCGCCTCGAGGTCGGCCGGGTCGTCGGTGAACGCCCCGAGGTAGTCCTCGGGGACCTCTGTGCGGATCAGCTCCCTCAGGCGGGTGCGCAGGCCGGCCACGCCGTCACCCATGTCGAAATCCATCAGCCCTCCCTGTCACAATCCCGGCCGGCGGGAACCTTCACCGGGCCGTCCAGCCGCCGTCCACGACGATGGTCTGGCCGGTCACGTACCGGCCCGCGTCGCTAGCCAGCCACAGCACCGCACCCACGAAGTCCTCAGCCGAGGCGGACAGCGGCAGCGGTGTGTTGCGCCGCAGCCACTCGCCCCCCTTCTCGTCGTCGTAGAGGGACTCGGTGATCTCGCTGCGGAAAAAGCCGGGGGCCACCGTGTTGACCCGGATGCAATGGCGGGCCCACTGCACCGCCAGCTCGGCGGTGAGCCCGCTCAGGCCCAGCTTGCTGGCCGCATATGACGCCTGGGGGATGCCCGGGATGCCGACATGGCCGCTGATCGACGAGATGTGGATGATGGAGCCCCGGCCCACCTCCCGCATGTGCGGGAACACCTCCTGGGCCAGCCGGAACGGGGCGATCAGGTTGAGCCGCAGGGTCCGCTCGATGTCATCGGGCGTCTCGTCCTCGGCCCGGTTCCGGCCGAAGATGTTGCCGGCCGCGCTGACCAGGATCTCAGGTGGCCCCAGGCGCTCGGCCACCGAGGCCACTATGGCCGCCGGCTGGGCCGGGTCCATGAGATCGGCGGCGATGGCCAGGCCGCCGATCTGCCCGGCCAGCGCGTCGAGGCGGTCGGCCCGGCGGGCCACCACCGCCACCCGAGCGCCCAACTCGGACAGAGCCCGGGCCAGGGACTGGCCCAGTCCTGAGGACGCGCCCGTGATCAGGGCCACCCGCCCGGCCAGCTCGAAGGCGCGCAACGCTTCGGGACGGCTTGGCGGCACCCGGTTATGATCGCGCCTGGCCGGCCGTCTTTGCAAAGTTTGGGTGGACAGTAGGACAGCAGGACGGCAGGGTCGTGAGTGGGCCGGGTCCTACGACGAGGTCGAGGATCCGTTCTGGCAGCTGAGCTTGCCGCCGTCGACCAGTGAGGGGGTCCCGTCGTGGACCTGGCCGACGAACCAGCAGTCCACCTTGTGGGGCTGCCCGGCGGTGAAGGTCAGAGGCGGCGCCCAGCCGCTCAGATCGTCATTGCTGATCGAGTCCAGGCCCGTGGTCATGGCCGTCGCCGTGGGTGTACCGGTGGTCCCGACCCCGCTCCCCTTGAACGCGTCCTCGATGAGGAGGGCGGCCGTCCAGGTCTGCACCGCGTACTCGGTCCAGCCGAGGACGTTGCTGCGGATGCCCGGCTTGTACTTGTCGACCGTCGCGTTGAGCGTCGCCACCTCGGGGCTGTCGGCCCAGAACGGCAGGTCCGGGTAGTCCGACCACAGGTTGGCCCCGGTGCCCGCCGACTTGGCCAGCATCATGCTGAACCCGGTGCCCTCGGTGACGTAGATCGGCTTGTAGCCCTGCTGGCTGCAGTTCTGACCGACCTTGGCGATGACACTGGCCGAGTCACCGATGAAGAGGGCCGACACGTGCTGCTGCTGCGCGGCCAGGCACTGGGCCGTGTAGTTGGGGGCGGTAGCCGAGATGGAGGCGTTGTAGACCGCCGGTACTCCCAGTAGCTTGCCGGCCGCGGCGATCAAAGGCACGCTCTGCTGGCACTGGGCCGCCTCCGCGCAGTACAGGTTGCCGAGGTTGTCGGCGCCGGCCTGCTTGGCCACCGAGACGTTGGCGTAGGTGATGGAGTCATTGGTCTCACCCGACGGGTAGAAGTCGGGATTGGTGTAGAAGGGCTCGGAGCTGAAATTGCCGCCCACCACCGGGATCTTGGCCGTCGACGCGGTGTTGGCCCAGACCGCGTCGAGGACCGTGTCATCGAGGATGACATCCACGTGGTCGGATACGAGCTGGGTGGCGTCGGTCGCCGAGGTGGCCGGATTGCTCGAGTCGTCGAGCACGGTGAGCTGGATGGGATGGCCCTCGAGCCCGCCGGACGAGTTGACCGAGCTGGCCCAGGCCCGGGCCACGTCCGCGGCCGGGGCGATGTTGGTGCCGAAGGCGCCCGAGCAGGAGCAGATGAGCCCAACCTTCAACGGTGCGCCGGACGCGCCCGCTCCACTGGTGACGGAACTGCCCGTCGACGCGCTGCTCCCCGCCGTGGTGCTGCTCGACGAGGCCGGTTTGGTACTCGACGAACAGGCTGCTACCGCCGCCACGAGGGCGAGCACCCCCGCGGCTCGCGCGTACCGGTGACGGTACTTCATTCGATGACCCCTCCCTCTCTTCGCTGATTGTCATCGCAGGCGCCCGCTCGCCCGACTCGGGCGGGAACGTTCCCCCGTAGGGAAGCCTAACTCAGCGAGCGTTCACTCGCAAGAGATCTCCGGTGACGACGTCATCACTGCTGTCCCGATGTCGAGGGTGCCCGATTCCGGGCCCCGGACGAACAACGATCGGCCGAAGTCGACGTTGCCGAGGCGGTACTCGGGCGCCAGTAGCAGCAGGCGCTCCAACGCGACCCGCGCCTCCAGGCGGGCCAGTGGCGCACCCAGGCACAGATGTGGTCCGTAGCCGAAACCCAGGTGGGCCTTGACCTCGCGCCGCACGTCGAAGCACTCTGGTCGGCTCCACCGTCGCGGATCCCGATTGGCGGCCGCGGGGAAGACATATACCCGTTGCCCCGCCTCGACGTCGGTGTCGCCGACGGTCGTGCCCGTAGCGGCCACCCGGGGCAACCATTGCACCGGCCCGAACCACCGCAGGCTCTCCTCTATGGCGGCCGGTACGAGCGACAGGTCAGAAGCCACCAGCCGACGCTGATCCGGGTTACGCTCCAGCGCGATCAAGGCGTTGCCCATGGTCTTGGCCGTGGTGTCGTACCCGGCGGCCAGCAGCAGGACCGCGGTCGAGCGGATCTCGCCGCTCGACATCGAATCGGCTCCCTCCATACGGATCATGGCGGTGAGCAGGTCGTCGGGCTGGTCGCGTCGGTGGCGCTCGATCTCCTCCCGCAGGTACTCGTTGATCTCGGTCGCGGCCCGGCGCAACAGGTCCCGGCCGGCCTCGTCCTCCATCCCGAAGGCCAGGTTGGTGACGATGTCGTGTGACCATCGCTGGAGGTCCTCCTGGCGATCAGCCGGTACGCCCAGCATCTCGGCCACGATCAGGGTGGGCAGCGTGGTGAAGTCAGCTATCAGGTCGAAGCTGGATCCGCCCGTCGTCATGGGGTCGACGAGGCGGCCGACCACCTCGGTGATGCGGGCCTCCCACCGGGCCACCTCCCGCCGGGTGAAGAGGGGGGCCAGGGCGTTGCGCAGGCGGCGGTGCTCGGGTCCGTCCGTGGCGATCATGTTGGGCGCTTCGAACCAGAAGGTGATCTCGGGGTCGCCCGACAGGGTGGTGAACCGGCCCCCGTCATCGGTCAGGACGCTGAGCCCCTCCTCGTACCCCACCACGACCCAGCCCTCCAGCAGTTGGTTCCACACCACGTTGCCGACCGCCCGCACCTCCTCGTAGAGCGGGAAAGGGTCCTCCATGTAGGCCGGATCGAAGAAGTTCGTGTCCACCTGCTTGCTTGGCATTCTCCCCCCTCGGATGGCGCCGTCCCCGTTTCGCCCGTGCCGGTGGCGTCAGTCGCGCACCGGTGGTTCCAGGTGATAGAGCCGGGTGGCCGTCTCCTGGAGCACCTTCGCCACTATGGATTCGGGTACCCCGGCCAGCGATGCCTCCATTACGTCGCGGGGGCTCGGGGATTCGGATGCCGGCCCGGGCGACAGGCTGGTCGCGTGGGGGAAGTCCGACTCGAACATCAGATTGTCCTGGAGCTGATCGATCACCGCCCGCATGGCGTCGCGCTCGAACCAGTACATACCGTAGATCTGACGCCTCATGTACTCGCTCGGCAACAACCGGTCCGGAAAATCCTTGTGGGCCCCGACATTCAGCCACTGCCAGTCCATGCTCTCGCCGAGAAACGGGAGCCAGCCGGCCCCGTTCTCCACCGAGACGAAGTTGAGGTCGGGGTAGCGGTGGCAGACCCCGCTCAGCACCACCTCGGCCACGTTCTGGGCGTTGCCCAGCAGGACCAGGGAGCTCTCCCTGGTGAAGTCCAGCTTCTTCGACTGATCCACCGCCCCTTTCAGGTCGTCGCTCGAAGCCAGGAAGCCCACGTGGAAGTTGAGGCTGAGCCCCATCTCCTGGGCCTGGGCCAGAAGCGGCTCCCAGTGGTCGTCCATCAGCCGCGGTAGGCCGACCTTGTCGTAGCGGGCCGCGAACAGCACCCCTTTGTGACCCAGCTCCTGGGCCCGCTTCATCTCCGCCACCGACGCCTCGATGTCCCAGAACGGCAGCATCATCATCGGGATCAGGCGCCGCGGATCGGCCGAGGCGAACTCGCTCAACCAGTCGTTGTAGGCCCTGACGCACTCGACGGCGAGCCGGGGATCCATCTCCTTCAAGAAGACGTGGCTGTGAAAGCCCAAGATGTTGCAGTAAAGGAGCTGGTAGTAGATGCCGTGCTCGTCCATGTAGGCCAGGCGGGCCTTCGGGTCGACCGCGGCAGGTAGCGCCTCGCTCATCCGGCTCGGGTGCGACGGCGGGAACTCCCCCCAGCCGGCCTGGGCGAAGGCGCCCACGCCGTAGAGCTTGCGGTCGCCGATGTACCAGAAATCCTCCTGGCGCCGCTCGTGCCACCGGACGTGGGGGATCTGGTCACCCCACTTGGCCGAGACCCGCGACGTCCAGAGGTCGGGGGGCTCGATGATGTGCGAGTCGACGTCGGCCACCGCGTAGCGCTCACACAGAGGGGCGGTGACCTGGAGCTGCTCGGTGGTGATGGTGGCCATCGTCTCGGTCCTGTTCTCTAGATGCTGATGGTGGCCGGGTCGGCGGGGGTGAACCCGTACACCCGGGCGGCGTTGCCGATGGCGATCTTGTACTGCACCTCGTCGGGCAGATGCCCGAGCCACTTACGGGCCAGGCTGATCGACTCCGGCCAGGTGGAGTCGCTGTGGGGGTAGTCGCACTCGAGCATCACGTTGTCCTCGCCGATGATGTCGAGCAGGCGCAGCCCGGCCTGGTCGTCGATGAAGGTGCCGAACACGTGGTCCTTGAACAGCCGTCGGATGTCGGTGTCGAGGTCGAAGGTGGCTGCCCCCTTGGCCTCCCCGCGCTCGTGGCTGGCGTTCATGTCGATGTCGAACCGGGAGGCCCAGAACCGCTGCTTGTCGACCACCTGTTCGGCCCGCTCCAAGAAGTAGGGGATCCAGCCGATGGAGCCCTCCGACAAGGCGATCTTCAGCCGGGGGAAGAGATCGAAGTTGCCACTGAAGAGCCAGTCGAGCAGCGTCCCGGCCTGGTTGGCCGCCGCCGAGTAGGCCATGAAGGCCAGGGTCGGCATGTCGTCGGAGGTGCGGATCAGGTTCGACGAGGAGCCCACGTGCATGGACAGCACGAACCCGGCCTCCTCCGCGGCGCGCCACACCGGATGCCAGTAATCGGTGTGGATGGATGGCAGGCCCAGCTTGGTCGGGTTCTCCGAGAAGGCGATGGAGCGGGCACCGAGGGCCGCCGTCCGCTCGATCTCAGCGGCCGCGGCGCGCGGATCCCAGAGCGGGATGATCATCATCGGGATGAACCGTCCCGGGTGGGCACCGGCCAGCTCCTCCAAGATGAAATCGTTCCAGGCCTGCACGCACAGCAGGGCCAGCTCCTTGTCCTTGGCCTCGTTGAAGACCTGGCCGCAGTAGCGGGGAAACGACGGGAAGAGCAGCGACGACAGCACGAAGCCCTGGTTCATGTCCGCCACGCGGGCCTCCGGCTCGTAGCACCCCGGGCGCATGTCCTCGTAGGTGATGGGCTCGGGGGTGAACTCCTCCCGCTTCTTGCCTGCCACCGCATTGAGGCCGGTAGTGACGATCTGGCGGTCCTCGTAGAGCCAGAACTCCGAGGTGCCTTCCCGCACGATCCGGGGGCCGGTGTCGCGCCAGCGCGCCGGTAACCGCTCCTGCCACAGGCGGGCCGGCTCGATCAGGTGATCGTCCACGGAGACGAACCAGTTGAGCGTCATTGGGGACCTCCCGTGCCGCGAAGAAAGCGAACGCTTACATAACAGGCTAGACGGTGAGGGCGGCTCCCGCCACTGGTCGCGACGACCGCGTCTCAGGCGGGGGGGCGGCGGCGGCGGGCCGGGGCCATCGTGGGGAAGAAGCCCTGGACCGAACCGTCGGTGGCCAGGTGCACGGCCCGGTCCATGTCGAACTTGCCGTTGTGATGGCTCTCCAGAGCCAGCATGAGGGCCGTACCCATGACGGCGCGGGCGGCGATCTCGGGCGACTCGAGCTCGTATCCGTAACGGGCCTCGACCGCCTTCCACGCTTGGGCCAACCGGTCCATGGCCGCCTGGAAGTGCTCCCGGTAGAAACGCCGGGCCACCTGGGGATCCCCGAAGAGCACCAGACCCAGGAGGGGCAGGACCTCTTCCAGGGTCGAGATGAGCTGGCGGTAGAGCCCGTTGAGAGTCTGTAGCTGGCGTTCGGGGGTGAGCGGCTCGTCCCGGTCCACCACCTCGGCTGCCGCCACCAGCTCGTCGACCGCATGGCGCAGGGGCTCCACCACGGCCTCGTAGAAGAGCTGCTCCTTGCTCTCGAAGTGGCGGTAGATCACCCCTTCACTGATTCCGCCCCGCTCGGCAATGACCTTGATGGTCGTACCGTTGACGTCACCGGTCTCGCTGAACGCCCGCCGGGCCGCCTTCAAGATGGAGCTCTTGCGGGCCTCGGCGGTGAGGCGGCGGGCCCGGGGGGCCGCCCCGGCCGCCTTGCTCTCGGCGGCCGTCGGGGCGGCGCGGACCGGCGACGATCTAGGCACGGACCGACCGCCTGCCCTCGAGCTCGCTCCTGACCGGGTGCATGGAACGTCACAATAATTGACCGCGGAGCTGGGCACCGACGACCGACCGGCGACCGAGGGGTTCAAGTGAGTGTACGCTCATCATCGTGGGGGCGCCCGTCAGCGGACCGGAGGCGAAGTCGTGGAGCAGGTAGGCACCGGTGGCCGGGATCTGGTGGAGGAGATGGCCCGGCGGTTCGCGAGCGGCGACCGGGCAGGGGCAGCCGCCCTGTTCCACCCCGGAATCCGGATCGAGCAGCCGGCGTCGCTGCCCCACGGCGGACGGCACGAGGGGCCCGACGGTGTGGCCCGCATGGGCGCCGAGCTCGCCCGCCACTGGGACCGGAGCATTTCCAACCCCCGGATTTCGGGCCGGGCCGATTGGGCCGTGCAGGTCACGGAGCAGCGGTTCACGGCCAAGACCACTGGCCGCTCGGTGACCATGGACGTGGTGGAGCTGTTCGCCTTCTCCGAGGGGCTGATATCGGAGATCCGGGTCTTCCCGCACGACACCCACGCCATGATGGGCACCCTCGACCCGAGCAGCTGACCGGTGAGGCCGACCATCTATGGTTGGCGCCCGAGGAAATCAAGTGATGCGGGCAGACGATGACGGAGACGACGACGCCACGGCGGGGACCCAGCTGCACCACCCGCGCCTGGCCGAGATCGTGGCCGGCCAGCTGAGGGAGCGCATCGTCCTCGGAGAGCTGGTCGACGGCTCCCGCCTGCCCAAGCAGGACGACCTCCTACGGGAGTTCCGGGTCAGCCGCCAGTCGCTGCGCGAGGCGCTGCGCATCCTCGAGTCCGAAGGCCTCCTGAGCATCCAGCGGGGCAACGTGGGCGGGGCCATCGTGCGGGCCCCGAGAGCGCAGTCGTCGGCCTACATGTTCGGCCTGGTCATGCGCTCCCGTCACGTCGCCCTGGGCGACCTGGCCGAGGCCATCCGAGCGGTCGAGCCGGTCGCCGCCTCGTTGTGCGCCCGCCGGGCCGACCGCATGCAGGCCGTGGTCCCCGAGTTGCGCCGGCTGCACGAGGGGGCGCGGGTTTCCACCGGCGACGGGGTGGAGCTCACCGGGTGGGCCCGCCGCTTCCACGAGGTGATGGTCCAGCTGTGCGGCAACGAGACCCTGATCTTGATGCTCGGCACGCTCGAGCTGATGTGGTCGCACCAGGAGCAGGCCTGGGCGGAGCAGGCGGAGCAGAAGGGCCGCTACCCGGCGGGGCCGGCCCGCCAGGACGTGCTGTCGGCCCACGCGGCCATCTTGAAGGCCATCGAGCGCGGCGACGAGGACCGGGCCGCCCGCCTGGCCCGCGACCACCTCCGGGCCAGCCAGCGTTACGCACTGGCCGAGGGCGGGGCCACGGTCGTCCACGCCGTGCCGCCCCGGGAGACACCCGACCGTGGACTGTCGTGACGGCTCGCGGAGAGTGCCCATCGGGCCACTAAAAGAGTGAGCGTATACTCTGCTGCTACCACCGCCACAGGGGGACACCAGATTGGACGCAGTTGAGGGCATACCCCCGGCGGTGACGGAGGAGACCGAGGCCTTCTGGGCCGCGGCGGCCGAAGGCCGGCTGGTGGTGGAGCGCTGCGACGACTGCGGGGCCGAGAGCTTCCCACCGAGAGGAATGTGCCGGTCCTGCCGTAGCCGGTCACTGTCGCCGGCAGAGGTGACGGGCCGGGGGCGCGTCTACAGCTACACGGTCAACTACCAGCGTTGGACTCCTGACCTCGAGGTTCCCTTCGCCATCGGCCTGGTCGAGTTCCCCGCTCACCCGGGTGTGCGGGTCGTCGGTCGGCTGCGAGGCCGGGACCCCGAGGACGTGCGCGTCGACGACGAGGTCGAGATCGGATTCGAGCCGGGGCCGGGCGGTTACGCCATCCCCAGCTTCACAGTGGTGGGCCGGGGGCAGGCGGCGGGGCAGGCCGGCTAGGTGGGCGTCGATGACTTCGAGCGCAAGGTGGTCATCTCCGGCGTGGGTCAGTCGGCCATCGGCCGGCAGGTCCCCCGGTCGGGCCTGCAGCTGACGCTCGACGCCATCACCGCCGCGGTGGCCGACGCCGGCCTGGTCCTCGACGACATCGACGGGCTGGCGATGTTCCCCGGCGGCGGGGCGGCCAACCTGCCCGGCTACGCCAACGGCTACCTCTACGAGGTGCAGGACGCGCTCGGCCTGACCACCCGGTGGCGCCAGGGCCAGGTGGAGGGCATGAGCCTGCCCTTCTACGGCCCGGCCCAGGCGGTGGCCACGGGCCAGGCCCGCCATGCCGTGGTATGGCGGACAGTGAAGGAAGGGAGCGCGGCCCGCGGGGCCGGCGGCCGCCCGGCCTACGGCTCCACCAAGCCGCTGGCCGAGGGCCCCATGGCCTGGTGGTTGCCTCTCGGGGCCCTGTCGCCGGTGTGCCACGTGGCGCCCTACGCCACCCGGTACATGCACGAGTACGGCGTCACGCGCGAGCAACTGGCCTGGATACCGGTCACCCAGAGAGCCCACGCCGCCCTCAACCCCGACGCCGTCTACCGCACCCCCCTGACAGTGGACGAGTACCTGACCTCACGCATGATCTCCTCCCCCATCTGCCTCTACGACTGCGACGTTCCGGCCGACGGGTCCACCGCCATCGTGGTCTCGGCCATGGGCACGGCACCCGATCTGCGGGCCCCGGTGCGCATCGAGGCCATGGCCGGGGTCATCGACGACCGGCCGTCCTGGGACCAGTGGCGGGACATGGGGCGCGTCGGCTACGCCACCGCGGCGGCCATGTGGCAGCGCACCGACCTGCGGCCGGCCGACGTGGACGTGGCACAGATCTACGACGGGTTCACCATCGAGGCGGTGTGGTGGCTGGAGGCCATGGGCTTCTGCGGGACGGGGGAGGCGGGCGACTTCGTCGAGGGCGGCGAGCGCATCTCGCTGGGCGGTGATCTGCCCATGAACACCTGGGGCGGGCAGCTGTCGGGAGGGCGGCTCCATGCCGGCTTCGGGCACACCGCCGAGGCGGTCAGGCAGCTCCGGGGCGAAGCTGGCGATCGCCAGGTCGACCACGCCGAGGTGGCCGCGGTGACCAATGTGGGCGGTTTCGAGGCGGGCGCCGCCATACTGACCCGCTTCTAGCTTTTTGACATCAGTGCGGACAAAACAAGGAGAGGGACGTGGAACGACGAGGACGGGTCCAAGGAAAGGTCGCGATCGTCACGGGTGCCGGGTCCACCCCGGGGCCGGGGATCGGCACCGGTAAGGCCAGCGCCGTGGTCTTGGCCCGGGAAGGGGCCCGGGTGCTGCTCGTGGACATGTACCCCGAGCGGGCCGAGCAGACGCGCCGGCTGATCGTCGACGAAGGGGGCCGGGCCGAGGTCTTCGCCGGTGACCTGACCCGCTCGGCCGACGCCGAAGCCATGGTCCGGGCCGCTTCGGACGCCTTCGGTCCGTTGGACATCCTGGTCAACAACATCGGCCGGGCCCAGGTCGGTACCGTCGTCGACACCACCGAGGAGGCGTGGGACCAGGCCATGGACATCAACCTGCGCACCGCCTTCTTGGCCTCGAAGTTCGCCGTCCCGGCGATGGCCGGGCACGGCGGGGGCTCGATCGTCAACGTGGCGTCCATCTCGGCGCTGCGTGGCGACGGCACGGTGGCCTATTCGGCCGCCAAGGGGGCCATGGTCGCCATGACGGTGGACATGGCCTACTCGCACGGGCGCCAGGGCATCCGGGTCAACGCGGTGGCCCCGGGTCACATCACCACTCCGATGGTGCTCTCGGTATCGGCCCCCGGGCCCAAGGCCGATTTCATGAACCAGATGCGCTCCGAGGCCGGATTGCTCGGCACACCCGGTGACGGCTGGGATGTCGGGTGGGCGGTCGGGTTCCTGGCCAGCGACGAGGCCCGCTGGATCACCGGTGCCGTGCTTCCCGTCGAGTCGGGCGTGCTGAGCGTCACCCCGCTGATGATGGCCCCGCATCTGCGGGCCGTCCCGGAGCCCTAGGCGGCAACCACCTTGGCATCGATCAGGGCCCCGATCCGCTCCGGCGCGAAACCCAGGTCGGCGAGCACCCCGGCGCTGTGCTCACCGATGCCGGGCAGGGCCATCACGGGCCGGCCGGTCGGTCCCGGCCCGCACCGCAGGAGGGGGCCGATCTGCTCGAAGTGGCCCCAGTCCCCGGTCGGGTAGTCGGCCACCCGGCCCAGCTGCCGGTTGACCGGGTCGTCGAGGATGGCCCGCCGGAACGTGTCGCGGTCCATTTCGAGGACCGCTTCGGCCGGCAGGCCGGCGGCACGCAACCGGGCCACCCAGGTATGCGCCGGGGCCGACGCGATGGCTGCGGCCAGGACCCCCTCGGCGGAGGTCGCGTCGGCGTCGTGGTCCGAACCCCGCAACGGGCTGTACTGCTCCCCCAGCGCGTCGAGCCCGGCCATCCCACGAAGCCGGTCCCAGGCCGCCTGGTCGGGCACCACCAGGGCCAGCCACCGGTCGTCACCGGCCCGGTAGATGCGGTAGCCCGGCCCGTAGCCGGTCTGTTCGGCGTCGAGGGCCGGCCCCCGCACGAGGGCCCCGTCGCGCCGGAACACCCCGCTCTGCAACAGGAGCCCGGCACCCAGCAGGCTGCTCGACACCCCCTGGCCCCGGCCGGTGGCCGCCCGGGCGTACAGCCCGGCCAGGACGGCCGACGCGGCCAGCCAGCCACCGGTCATGTCGATCGGGATCCACGTAGCTGCGATCGGGAGGTTGCCCTCACCGCCGAGGGCCTGCTCGAAGCCGGTCAGGGCCTGCATCAAGGCGTCGTTTCCGGGGAGGCGGGCCCGGGGCCCGCACGAGCCGAAGGCGCTGGCGTGGCAGTAGACCGCCCCCGGATTGAGACGCCTCACCGTCTCCTCGTCGATGCCGAGCCGCTCGGCCACCCCGACACGGAAGTTGTGCAGCACCACGTCGGCCCAGCCGAGGAGCCGTTCCACCACCTCGCGGGCCTCCGCGGCGGTGATGTCGATGGCCAGACTGCGCTTGCCCCTCTGGCACGCGGCCATGGCGTAGGCCGCCCCCCGCATGGCCTCGCCCTGGGGCGGCTCGACTTTGATCACCTCGGCCCCCATGTCGGCCAGCACCTGGCCGGCCAGCGGCCCGGCCACGAACATGGAGAAGTCGACCACCCGCACCCCGTCGAGCAACCCGGCCGGCCCGACCGCCGGGGGCCTGGCCGACCCCACCGCCGGGGGCCCGGCCGGCCCGACCGCCGGGGGCCTGGCCGACCCCACCGCTGGGGGCCCGGCCGGCTCCACCCGGAACGGCGTCCGCACCACCAGGTCGTCGTGACCACCGTCGGAGCGGCGTTCGACCAGACCGACCTCGGCCACGTGCGGATCCTCGAGCGCCTCGCCGGGGCCGAGCACCGGCTCGCAGGCCACACCGGCCGCCCGCAGCCGGTCGATCCACACCCGGCGGGGCTCGGTGGCGAAAACGGCCCGCCAGCGCTCGGCCCGTTCGTTGAGGGCGCCGCTGGCCTGGTCGGTGTAGTAGCCCTGCTCGCTCGGCTCGTCGCCCAGCACCTCGATCAGGCTGGCGTACATCCCCTTGCCGCCGAACCACACCTGGACGAGCTCGCCGTCGGCGCAGCGGTAGAGGAAGTTGGGGAACCACGAGCCCCGCTCCCAGTACGTCTCGATGCCCGGCCCGCCCCGCTCCGACCGGCCGATCATGCACCCGAGCGTGGCCAGCAGGCCGTCGTAGAGCGATGTCTCGGCCCAGCCCCCGGCGCCGGTCAAGGCCCGGTGGCGCAGCAGGGCCAGGGCCGAAGCGGTCATGAGGAAGGCGGCCCCCGAGCCGGGCGCCCGCACGTCGAGGAAGGTGGGACCGTCGCGGTGGCCGGGCAACTGGGTGCAGAACCCGGTGCGGGCCTCTACCAGCAGGCCGTAGTCGGCCATCTCGCCGGTGCCGTTGCGACTGGGCCGGCACCGGACGTAGCACAGGCCCGGATTGGTGTCGCGCCGGGCCGCGAAGCCCAGACCCCGGCCCTCGACCTGCGCCTCCGGCCCGTACACCAGGGCCAGGTCGGCGGAGGCCATGAGGTCCCCGATCCGGATGGGGTCGTCGGTGACGAGCACCTCCTTGTCCCGGTGCCACACCCGGCCCCATTCGACGTGGTCGTCGAGGCCCACCCCATCGCGCCCCACCACCCGGGTGACCGAAGCGCCCATGTCGGCCATCATCATCCCGGGCAGGCCGGCGGCCGGCCCGAGCCCGACCTCGCTGACGCCGACGGCCAGCTCGACCACCACCAACCCGGCACACGGCCCCGTCGACGAAGTACCCCTCACGGAAGTGTCAGCCTCGGTAGCACCTCTCGGGCGGCCAGCTGCACGATCTCCAACGTGTCCTCGTGGGCGGCCGGGGAGATGATGATGTGGCGGGCGCCAGCATCCACGTACTCCTGCACCCGGGCCGCCACATCTTCCGGGGCGCCCGACGGGGCGATGCGGTCGAGCATCTCCCTCGGCTTGTCGCCATAGGCGGCCCCGAGGAACCGGGCCACGTCGTCGCGGGCCCGGTCGCGATCGGCCCGCACCGAGCAGTAGAGGTACATCATCCACTCGAACCGGTCCAGGTCCCGGCCGGCCTCGACGGCCGCGGTCCGCACCGTCTCCACCGACCGGGCATAGGCGGATGGCGACATCAGGTAGGGCATCCAGCCGTCGCCCAAACGGCCGGCCCGCCGCATGGCCGCCGGTCTGCGTCCGGACACGAGCAGTGGCGGGCCGCCCGGCTGCATCCCGGCGGAGGCCACGGGGCGCAGCTCGAGGTCGTCGAAGGCGAAGAAGCGCCCATGGTGACTGACCGGCCCCCCCGCCCACAGCCGGCGCAGGATCGCCATGGCCTCGTCGGTGCGGGCCCCCCTCTCCCCCACCGCTACCCCCACCGCCTCGAACTCTTTGGGGAACTCGCCCCCGACCCCGACGCCGATCGAGAGCCGGCCGCCCGATCGCGAGGCGAGATCGGCAATCTGCTTGGCCACGAGGACCGGCTGGTAGAGCGGCAGGGACAGGATGGCGCTGCCCACCCGCACCCGTTCCGTCCACGCCGTCATCAAGGCCAGGCGGGTGATGGCCTCCCCCGTGCCGGTCGGGGGCAGGAGGTGCCCCCCCTGCCATACCGACTCGATGGGCAGGCGCTCCGCCGCGGCCAGCCAGTCCCGTTCCGGCTCGGGTAGGGCGGCGGCCCCGAAGGTGATTCGCTCGGATGACAGAAGGGGCCCCCTGAGGCGTCGGCGACGGGTACTGAAGATAGCAATCGTTCACTTCCTTCGACTAGCCTGGGCCCTGATGGCGGGGCCGTTATCGGGGCTGAAGGTCATCGAGCTGCAGGGGCGCGGGCCGGGCCCGTTCGGGACCATGGTGATGGCCGACCTGGGCGCCGAGGTGGTCTCGGTCGGGCGCGTCGAGGCGGTCGCCGCCGCCGATCACGAGTCCCCCATGGAGCGGATGTTCCAAGGTCACCGCCGCATCGACCTGGTCACCCGGGGCAAGCGCGCCGTGGCCCTCGACCTCAAAAGACCCGAGGGGCGCGCCGCCCTGCTCCGCCTGATCGAGCGGGCCGACGTGCTGGTCGAGGGCCACCGGCCGGGCGTGGCCGAGCGGCTCGGCGTCGGACCGGATGACTGCCTCGGCATCAACCCGGCCCTGGTCTACGCCCGCATCACCGGCTGGGGCCAGGACGGACCCTACGCTTCCACGCCCGGCCACGACATCAACTACATCTCGCTGGCCGGGCCGCTCGACCATTTCCGCCGCCCCGGGCAGGCCCCCATGCCACCCCTCAACCTGCTCGGCGACTACGGCGGGGGCGGAATGCTCCTGGTGGTCGGCGTGCTCGGCGCCCTCTTCGAGCGGTCCCGGTCCGGTCGGGGCCAGGTCGTGGACACCGCCATGGTCGACGGCGTCGGCCTGCTGACCACACTGTTCTACGGGTTGCGGGCCGAGGGACTGTGGTCGGATCAGCCCGGCTCCAACATCCTCGACCTCGGAGCACCCCATTACAACGTGTACGAGACCAGCGACGGCCGCTACGTGTCGGTCGGGGCCGGCGAACCGCAGTTCTACGCCGAGCTGTTGCGTCGGCTGGGGCTCGAGGGCGACCTGGTCGCCGAGCAGGGCGACCCGGCCCGCTGGGCGGGGACGCGAGACCGGCTCGCCGCGCTGTTCAGGACCCGGACCCGGTCGGAGTGGTGCGAGCTCCTGGAGGGGACCGACACCTGCTTCGCCCCGGTGCTCAACATGGCCGAGGCTCCGGCCCACCCCCACCACGTGGCCCGCGGCTCGTTCGTGCAGGTGGACGGGGTGGTCCAACCGGCCCCGGCCCCCCGATTCGGGCGCACCCCGGCGGGCCGGCCGGGACCGCCGGTGAACGCCGGGCAGCACACCGAAGAGGTGCTGGGCGACTGGGGCTTCGGGCCCGACGAGGTGGGCGACCTGCTGGCCTCGGGCACCGCGGCCCAGGCCTGAGCCACCCCCGACCCGAGCCGCCCCCGACCCGA
>JAKBAX010000357.1 GCA_021808785.1 Actinomycetes bacterium
GCCCTCGAGGCCAACGGACGCCAGATGGCCGTCACGATGAGGACCATCAAGTCTGACGCCGACCAGGCCGCCAGCACTCTCACCGCCGAGCGCCAGGTCTTGGTCCAGGTCAAAGGGCAGCTCGCGGCGGCTGTCGCTCAGGTCCAGGCCCGCCAGCAAGCTGCGCAGCAGGCCCAGGAACAGGCCACCCTGACGGCGGAGGGCATCCAACTCCCACCGGCCGGTGCGGCCCAGGACGCCTCCGCCCAGACCGCCGGCAGTCAAGCCGCCGCCCCCCGGTCCACCGGGTCCGCAGACGCCGCGGTCCAGACCGTCCCCCCGGGTGGGGCCCCGGCGACCGCGGCCGTCGACCGACCCGCTCGGCAGTCTCCCGCCGCCCCGGCACCCGTCGCCACCTCCGCCACCACTGCGCCCCCCGTCTCCCAACCTCCCCCCACCGCGCCCCCCACCCCCGCCCCGACCGGGAACGGCAGCAACGGAGCTGATGGCATCCCGGCCCAGGCCCCCGACGTGTCCGCCGTCCTCGCCTATGCCCGGGCTCAGATCGGAAAGCCGTATCAATGGGCCGGGGCTGGGCCTGACTCGTTCGACTGCTCGGGCCTGGTGATGCGGGCCTGGGAGCAGGCCTCCATCGACTTCCCTCATCTGGCCCAGGACCAGTACGACCTGACCGCCCGGCTGCCCCTCGCTGATCTGATCCCCGGAGACCTGGTCTTCTTCGGCACCCCTGACAACGTCTACCACGTCGGCATCTACATCGGCTCCGGCGACATGATCGATGCTCCCGAGACCGGGCAGAACGTTCAGATCCAGTCGATCTACTGGGACAGCCTTCTCGGCGCCGGGCGGGTCTCGGTGAACAGCTGACCCCCCCCGCTGACCCGCGCCCGACACCCGAGGCCTTAGCATCGGCGCATGCGCATCGGAATCCATACCGGTCTGTCCGGCCGGGCGGAGAACGCCATCGACGACCTGCTCGACTCGGCCCGCCTGGCCCACGAGCACGGATTGGAGTTCTGGGTCCCCCAGCTGAGCGACATCGACGCCCTCACCGCTCTGGCCGTGGTCGGCCGGGAGATCCCCGGCCTGCGGATCGGCACCGCGGTCGTCCCCACCTATCCGCGCCACCCGATGGTGATGGCCATGCAGGCCCTGACCGTCCAGGCCGCGACGGGCGGACGGCTCACCCTCGGCATCGGCCTCTCCCACCAGGTCGTGATCGAAGGGGCCTACGGCATCGACTTCTCGAAGCCGGTGCGCCACATGCGCGAGTATCTGGCGATCCTCATGCCCCTTCTGCACGACGGAAGGGTCACCTTCGAGGGTGAGGAGCTGACGGCCCGCACATTCAGCCCGATGGCCCCGCCGGGGGCCACTCCCCCACAGGTCGTGGTCGCCGCGCTCGGCACCCAGATGCTCCAGCTGGCCGGCCGCCTGGCCGACGGGACGGCGTTGTGGATGGTGGGACCCCGCACCATCGCCGATCACATCGTCCCGACCATCACCGAGGCGGCCCGGGCGGCCGGCCGTCCCGCCCCGCAGGTCGTCGTGGGGTTGCCCGTCTCGGTGACCGGCGACCCGGACGGGGCGCGGGAGCGGGCGGCCAAAGCCTTCGGCTTCTACAACAATCTCCCTTCCTATCGGGCCATGCTCGACAAGGAAGGAGCGGGCGGCCCCGCCGACGTGGCGGTGGTCGGCGACGAGGAATCGGTGGCCGCCCAGCTGGGCGCCCTGGCCGACCTGGGCGCCACCTCGCTCAGCCTGCCCGTCTTCGGTTCGGCCGAGGAACGGGACCGCACCTTGCGTCTCCTGTCCGAGTTGGCTCACGACACTCCGGCCAAGTGAGAGCGGCGACCATCGTCGACGGCCGACTCGAGGTCCGTCACCACCCCGATCCCGAGCCCGGGCTCGGCCAGCTCCTCGTGCGGATCCGCGCCGCCGGCCTCAACGGGGCCGATCTGATCCAGGTCAAAGGGGGTTACCCCGCGCCTCCAGGCTCACCGCCGGACATCCCCGGGTTGGAACTGGCCGGGGAGGTGATCGGGGTCGGCCCCGGCACCACCCGTTTCCACCGTGGGGCACGGGTGATGGCCGTTGTGGGAGGCGGCGCCCAGGCCGAGCTGGCCCTGGTCCACGAGCGGGAGGCCATGCCCGTTCCGGAGGGGCTGACGTGGGAGGAGGCGGGCGGTCTGCCCGAGGTGTTCACGACGGCCCACGACGCCCTCTTCACCCAGGCCGCCCTGCACATGGGCGAGCGGCTGCTGGTCCATGGGGCGGCCGGAGGGGTCGGCAGCGCGGCCGTCCAACTCGGGGTGGCGGCCGGTGCCCGGGTCGTGGCGTCGGTGCGCGACGTGGCCCGGCACGCCGATGTGGCCGGCCTGGGCGCCGAGGTGGTCTCTCCGGATCAGGTCGGGTCCCGGGGACCCTACGACGTGATCCTCGAGCTGGTCGGAGCGGTCAACCTGGACACGAACCTGAAGGCACTCGACACGGGCGGCCGGATCGCAGTCATCGGCACCGGTGCCGGGGCCAGGGGGGAGGTCAACCTCGGTCTGCTCATGGCCAAACGGGCCCGGATGCACGGATCGACACTCCGGGCCCGGCCCCTCGAGGGCAAGGCGGCCGCGGCCCGACTGGTGGAATCGCAGGTGCTGCCGCTGTTCGGCACCGGCCGGCTCCACGTGCCGGTGTGCGCGGCCTTCCCGCTCGAGGAGGTGACCGCCGCTTACGACCGGTTCCGGGCCGGCTCCAAGTTCGGCAAGATCGTGATCACGCCCTGAGCAGCTCGAGACCCGAGCCTGCGGTTCAGCTACCGTGCCGGCGGCCGAGGCGCCCCTGGAGCATCCCGGCCGCCCAGCCGGCCAGTAACAGCACCGCCCAGGTCCACTCTGCCACCAGAGCGACGATCAGGGCCGTCAGTACCACCACAGCGGTTATGACCGCCACCCCGAGCGCGCTGAGCCGCGTCCGGGCCGAGATGCCGTCGCCGAAAGCCCCGCGTCGGAGCAAGGATCGCCGGCCCGTCCCGCCCGCGTGGCCCGAGTCCGCGGCCGTCGGTCCGCGGCCCGCCGGCTCGGCGATCCTCAGCATCGGCAGGTCGGCCCGGACCACGTCCAACTCCTCGAAGGTGGTCGCCGATAGCACCCGCTCGATCCGGGCCGAGTACTCCTCCACGTCGATCCGTCCCGCGCCACAGTGTCGGCGCAGCTCATCGACCACCCGGCGGCGGTCCTCGTCGGACACCCTCATCGCTACGACCACTGTATTGCCCCCCGCCGCCATACGGCTCACGCCCTGGCCGGACCCGGGTGCGATCGCTCCGCTTCGTAGCGGGCCAGCAGCCAGACGCCGGCCGACATGACGACGAGCGACACCGTCTCCAGGGCCACATCCTCGGGGTGGGCGGCGATGGTCTCGTGGAACAGACCGGCCCCGATGACAATGCTCACGATCGGGTCGAGCACCGTCATGGTCGGCAACGAGAAGTCGAGGGCCCCGGCCTGGAAGGCACTCTGGGCCAGCAGCATCCCGGTCGCCCCGTAGACGACCAGGACATACGGCTGCCAGTGGGTGACGACCGAAAGCAGACCGTGATCGAGAAGGTGGGAGCTGGTCTTGGTGAGCGCGGCCGCCCCGCCGTAGATGACGCCGGCGGCCGCGGCCAGGAGCACCGCCCGGCGGCGGTGGTCCGGTCCTCGACTGAGCAAGGTGAGCAGGCCGCCGACCGCGGCGATGGCGATCAGCAGGACCGCCCACGAGCGGGATCCGGTGTCATTGCGGCCTGCCGCCGGCGACGCCACCGCCAAGAACACGCCGAGGCCGGCGCACACCAGTACCGCCCCGATCCAGTCGATCCGGGTGAGGCGCCGACCGGCCCAGGCGGCGCCGATGGGCAGGGCGAAGAGCAGGCCGCAGACCAACAGAGGCTGCACCACCACGAGGGCCCCGTGCCCGAGGGCGACGAACTGCAGGACGTAACCACCCACGTCGCAGGCCAGGCCCAGCAGCCACGCCGGGTGGTGGGCCAGGCGCACCAGGAGGCCGACCTTCAGAGACTGATCGTCGGGCTGGTCGGTGGCGCCCCGGTGCTGCAGGACCGAGGCGAGCGCGTACAAGAGCGAGCTCCCGAGGGCACAGAGCACCGCCAGCACCTGACGAGGGTAGCGAGCGTGACCGGCACCGGCGTGCCAGACTGCGCCAATGGGCGCGTGGTGGAACGGCAGACACAGCGGGCTTAAACCCTGCGGCCTCAACAGGCATGAGGGTTCGAATCCCTCCGCGCCCACGCCGATTTTCCCATGAACGTCCTGTTCAGAGCGTTGCTTGCCTTTGCTAACGATTCTGTGGGACACGCGTGGGACACAAGAATTTCCGGGCCGGTCCGGCTAATAGCGGTTTGATGGGGCTATCGACGGCCGCTGGCGGCCTAGTTCTCGGGCCGTTTCAGCCCGTTCAGAGATGCCCGGAAATGACCTTACAGGCGAGGTCACGAAGGGCCATCTCTTCGAGGGCGTCCAGGAAGAGCTCACCAACGC
>JAKBAX010000036.1 GCA_021808785.1 Actinomycetes bacterium
CAGACCCACGACCCCCCCCTCTGTCACCTCGATGGGTAAATACCCCCCACCCTCTGTCACCTGACCCTTCCTAAACCCCCCTATGTCTGTTATCCATGAATCCCTAAACCCCCCACCCTCTGTTATCCTGACGGTACAGTGGGGGTCCGTGAGGGACGACGAGATCCGCAGGATACTGACCGAAGCGAACCCCTGGTGGCGTGCCGCTGCGGCGGGTCAAGACCCGGTCGAGGCTGTACGGTCGCACCGGCTGATTCGTGACCGTGCCCGCCACGACCTCGGCTACCGCCCCTCGGTCCTGAACGACTTGGCGACGGGTCCGGTCGGGGACTCCCTGGTTGTGTTGACCGGCCCTCGTCGGGTTGGCAAGAGCGTCGCCATGCTGGACCTCGCCGCTGAGCTGTGTGGCCGAAGAGATGTGCAGCCGTTCCAGGTGATCCATGTCCCCTGCGACGGGATGGCCGCACGAGATCTGCGACGGACCTTCACCCTAGGACGGGAGCTCACCCGGCCGGCCGATCTCGACGCACCTCGCGCCCGGATCTGGCTGCTCGACGAGGTCAGCGCGATCGCGGGATGGACCACCATCGTCAAGGCAGCGCGCGACGGGACCGCTGTCGGAGACGACACCGTCGTGGTAACCGGAAGCCGCTGGCAAGGCGACGAAGACATCGCCGGGAACCTGCTGGCCGGGCGGGCAGGCTCGGCCGGCCTGCGCCGGGTCCGTCACCTACTGCCGATGACCTTCAGGGACTTCGCCGCCGCCACCCGCCCGCAGCTCCTGCTACCCGAAGCTGTCCACCCCGCCGACCTGCAAAGCCCCGATGTCGCCGCGACCTTGGACGGGCTGCGCTTCGAGGTGGACAGCTACGACCTGGCCTGGCAGGACTACCTCAGCTGCGGCGGGTTCCCCCGTGCCGTCGCCGAGCACTCCCGCAACGGGGCGGTCAGCATCGACTACATCCGCGACCTGGCCGCCTGGCTCCGCGGCGACGTGAACCTCGAGGGCGCAGCCGAGTCGCTGCCGCTGTTCCTCGACCAGCTCGCCGGACGCGCCACCAGCCCGCTGAACGTGGCCCACACCGCCGAGGCGCTCGGCTGGACCCGGGCTGTCACCGCCGGCCGCCTCAACCGTCTCGTTTCGGGATTCGGTGCGCTGCGGTGCCGCCACCACGACGACAGCGGACGCCCCGTCGCTGGATCACAACCCAAGCTGTACCTGGTCGACCCGGTCCTCGGGTGGATGCCCAGCCGGCTGCGCGCCGGTCTGCGCCCACCCCAGATGACAGCTCTCACCGAACAGGCCCTCGGTGTGGCCCTGGCCCGCAGGATCGACCATCTCGACGAGGGCCGCTGGGTGGCCGGCGACACCATCGGCTACACCCGCACCGGTTCGGGCAACGAGATCGACCTCGTACCGGTGGCGGTACCCTCCGGCGGCACCACCCTCGAATCGGTACCGCTCGAGGGGAAATGGATCGACGACGGGTGGCGGAGCGAAGCAAAGGTCATCGAGAACAAGTTCCGTCGGGGGATCCTCGCCACGAAGAGCCTGCTCGACCTCGACCACCCCAGCTGGGCCATTCCCGCTCCGCTGGTAGCCCTCATGCTCGAGTAACCCGGTGACGTTCCCAATGTCCGGGAGCTCAACTGTCCGGTCGAAGAACGTGCACGGAGACACCCGAAACGCGTGCAAGGACTCCGCTCCACTCCGACACCTGGGCCATCTACCTGGGCCTCTGCAGTTTCGTAACCACCCCGCGGGGGGTCCTTACGAAAGCGAGGCTCCCCAGGTAACGAAACCCCTCGCCCAAGCCCGATGGCTGCCGGGCGCGTGCCCGTTCACGACGACGGCTGCATGGGCCCGATGTGCAGGGTCACATCGGAGGTGTTGGCGCAAGCCCGGTCCGAATGGGCGATGACCAGGGAATCCCGCTCGTCGGGTGGATACACCCGTAATCCGTCCGTGGGCGTGATCTGGCAGGCCGAGCCGTAGTTGCTCGCCTCGGTGACCTGCAGGACGGCCTGGGCCATCTGGCCGGGGCCCAGGAGGAACGAGGGCGTCGAGCCGGGGGTCCGGTCCGCCGGGGCACCCACCTGCTGCCCGCTCGAGGTGGTCACGAACGACACCCCCGGGTAGCCCTGCATGACGCATGTCACCGAACCGCGGTTGGCCAGATCGAGCATGTAGTAGACGCTGCCCGCCGCCCCGTTCTCTCCGGAGAGGGATCCGACCAGGTCGGTGGTCAGGCAGCGGACCGGCCCGGTGGGACCGGTAGACGAAGTGGTGGCCGGAGCCGTCGTCGGCACCGGCGAGGTGGGGGGAGGAGCCGTCGTGGTGCCCGGCGCGACGGTCGAGGAAGGTGCCACCGTGGTCGACGACGCGGCTGCGGACGGGCGATGGTGGCTGCTGCTGCACGCCGCGAGAGTCACGGCCAATCCGGTACCCAGGACCGCCGCCCGGGTCTTGAAGCTGATCATGCTCTCACCACGCCTGGCTCCGGCCCCGGGTTCCGATTTCGGATATCGACCTCGTAGTGCAGGAAATCGGGGTCCCGCCCGACCATCTCCATCCCCACCGACAACATGACCCGCTGAGACGCCACATTATCCGGAGTGGTCCGACCGCACACCCGCTTGACCTGCTCGAAACCGGCCGCCACCTCGAGAATCATACGCAGCGCTTCACTGGCCACCCCCTGGCCCCGCACCGACGGCACCACGCCGTAGCCGATCTCGACCAGTCCCTCACGCGGCGGCCCGTGGAAGCCGATGCCGCCGACCACCCGCCCACCGATCATGATCTGGTAGTAGCCGAACGGTTGGGAGCGCGACGAGCCACCTATGACCGGAAGTTGGCGGAGGTAGGCCAGGCAGGCCCGCCTGTCCCCATCCATGGGATACCCATCAGCCCACGGGGGATCGTCTCGGGAGTCCCGCCGGCCGCGGGTGACCCGCTTGGCGACGCTCCGGGTGGCGAGCGAGATGGACAGGTCCACCACCTCCATATTTGTCCAACGCGGAACAAAGCTGGGCGACTTTCCGTTGACCCGCGGCTGTAATGGCAGATTCGGGCGTGGAGAGAGCGGGATGAGCCCGGGCTACCGGGGGCGGGGGCGGGATGTGGCGGCTCTCAAGGCGGCCACCGTCACGCCCGGCACCAGGTCGCGTATATGGCGCTTCCTGCGCCCCTACCGCGCCCGGCTGTCGCTCTACCTGCTGGTCATCGTCGCCACGGCGGTGGTGGGCAGCATCCCGCCGTTGGTGGTGAAGTCGCTGATCGACCACGGGGTGGTCGGCCGTGACGTCGCGACGGTCGACCTCCTGGCTGGTGCCCTGGTCGGGTTGGCCCTGGCCCAGACGGCCCTGTCACTGGTCAGCCGATGGTTCGGCTCGGTGATCGGCGAGGGGATCATCTACGACCTGAGGGTGCAGCTGTACGACCACGTCCAACGCATGCCCATCGCCTTCTTCACCCGCACCCAGACCGGCTCGCTCATGTCGCGCCTCACCAACGACGTGCTGGACGCCCAGAACGCGGTGAGCACGGCCGCCTCGGTGCTGTCCGACCTGTTCACCCTGGTGGCCACGCTGGTGCCCATGTTCGTCCTGAGCCCGGCCATCACCGGCTGCGCCCTGCTCGTCCTGCCACCGTTCATCGTGGTGGACCGGGTCATGGCCGGCCGCATCAGTCGTCTGTCCCGCCGGCAGATGCAGCTCAACGCCGACATGAGCGTCACCATGACCGAGAAGTTCAACGTATCGGGCGCCCTGCTGGTGAAGCTCTTCGGCCGCCCGGACCGGGAGTCGCAGGACTTCGCCCGGCGGGCCGGCGGCGTCCGCGACGCCGGCATCCGACTGGCCCTGCTCAGCCGCTACCTCTTCGCCGCCCTCTCCCTGGTGGGCGCGGTCGGCACCGCCGCGGTGTACTGGCTGGGCGGGCGCGAGGCGGCCACCGGCCACCTGGCCGTCGGGACGGTGGTGGCTCTGGCCGCCTACGTCACCCGCCTGTACTCGCCGCTGACCGACCTGGCCAGCACCCGGGTCGACGTACTCGCCGCGGTGGTCAGCTTCGACCGGGTGTTCGAGGTCCTCGACACCCCGCCCGCGGTGGCCGACCGGCCCGGCGCCGCCCCGATCGGCCAGGTCCGGGGCCGTATCGAGGCCGACCACCTGTGGTTCCGTTACCCGGCGGCGGCCGACGTGTCGGTGGCGTCGCTCGAGCGCAGTGCCGAGACCCTGGGTGAGGCGCTACCCACCGAACCGGGCGCCTGGGTGCTCCAGGATCTGTCGTTCGTGGTGGAGCCGGGCACCATGACCGCCCTGGTCGGGCCGTCGGGGGCCGGCAAGTCCACCCTCTCCAGCCTCGTTCCCCGCCTCTACGACGCGGTGGAGGGATCCCTGTCGATCGACGGCCACGACGTGCGCGACGTGACCCTGGCCAGCCTCGGCGCGGCGGTGGGCGTGGTGAGCCAGGACGCCCACCTGTTCCACGACACGATCAAGTCGAACCTGCTCTACGCCCGCCCCGACGCCACCGACCTGGAGCTGGTCGAGGCGTGCCGGGCGGCGCGCATCCACGACCTGATCTCGTCCCTGCCCGAAGGCTACGACACCGTGGTGGGCGAGCGGGGCTACCGGCTGTCGGGCGGGGAGAAGCAGCGCCTGGCCCTGGCCCGGGTCTTCCTCAAGAACCCGGCCATCGTGATCCTCGACGAGGCCACCGCCCACCTCGACTCAGAGACCGAGCAACTGGTCCAGCAGGCCCTGGCCGCGGCCCTCGCCGGCCGCACGTCGGTGGTCATCGCCCACCGGCTGTCGACCATCCAGGCGGCCGACCAGATTCTGGTCGTCGACCAGGGCCGCATCGTCGCCCGCGGCACCCACGCCGAGCTGGTCGCCCGGGGTGGGCTCTACGCCGACCTGTACCGCACCCAGTACCTGCGGGGCACGGCGGAGGAGATGGAGCCAGCTCCTTCGGCCTAGTGGGCGTGGCCGCCGTGCCCGCCCTTGGTGGTGTCCAGCCACCTCGTCAGACCGGCTGCGTTGGAGTGGATGCTGTTGAGCGTCTCCATGCGGGCCCGCTGCTCCTCGGGAAGGTGGGAGAACGCCCCCCCGAAGCGGGCGCTCAGCGCCGCCTCGACGTCCCCCCCTTGGCGCCACGCCGCCTCTGCCGTCTCGGCCCACCGGCGCAACTCGTCCTCCGCCTCCTGCAGGAGCGACTGCGGATCGCCGAGCAGCCCGTAATGGGCCAGCGCCACGCCGGTCGGCCGGCGAGCGGCGAACTTGTGCAGCGACTCCACCGCCTGGTCCAGGTCGAAATCAGCCGGTGGGGTGGCCGGTCGCAGCACCCCGGCGTCCGGTAGGCGCACCCCGACCGCGTCGCCGGCGAAGATGATGCCGCTCTCGCTGTCGTGCAGGCCCAAGTGGTGCTTGGCGTGACCGGGCGAGTCGATGGTGGTGAGGGTGCGGCCCCCACCGATCGCCACCTCCTCCCCGTCGGCCAGCACGTGGATCCGCTGCGTCGGCGTCGGGTCGAGCCGGCCGTACAGGCTGTCGAGCAGGTCGCCATAGACCATCGATGCGGAGCGGACGAGCCGCTCGGGGTCCACCAGGTGGCGAGCCCCCTTCTCGTGTACATACACCGTCGCCTGGGGGAAAGCCCGGGCCACGTCGCCCACCCCGCCGGCGTGGTCGAGGTGGATGTGGGTGACGGCGATGCCCGCCAGGGCGTCGGCCGCCACCCCGTGCTCCTCCAGGGCGGCCAGCAGCGCCGGTACCGACGACTGGCTCCCGGTCTCGATGAGCACCGGTGCCGGCCCCTCGATGAGATAACCGGCGGTGACCCGTTCCCAGCCTCCGAGCAGGGTGTCGATCTCCACCACGCCCGGACCTATTCGATTGGACATGACGCGACAGTAGCTAGGCGCCCCACCGGTGCGGCTGGGACAGCACGGGAGGGACCCCCACCACCGGCGGGTGATCCTGATCGGGCTCGGGCCGGCCGGCGGCCAGTCGCAACGGGAGGACCCCGGCCCACACCGGCAGGTCGAGGTCCTCCTCTTCGTCGGCCGGCCCGCCGGTGCGGACCTTGGCCGACGCCTCGTCGATGACCAGGCGCACCACCCGGGTCTTGGCCAACTCGAGGCGGTTGGGCGGGCGGGCCTCGGAGCTGCGGCCGGGCAACATGTGGTCCACGATGCAGGCCAGCGCCGCCTCCTTCTCGGCCGGGTCCGTTATGTCAGTAGCAATGCCAAAGATGGTGACGGAGCGATAGTTCATGGAGTGGCGGAAAGTGGAGCGGGCCAGCACCATGCCGTCGACCAGCGTGACTGTCACTGTCAACTCGGCCCCGGCGGCCGCCGCCTTCAGCACGTGGTTGGCCGCGGCCCCGTGGATGTGGAGCCGGTCGCCGTCGCGCCCGTAGGTGGTGGGGATGGCCCACACCGTCGCGTCCACGACGCAGGCCACATGGCAGATGAACCCCTCGTCCAAGATGGCATTGACGGTGTCACGTTCGTAGTGAGCCCGATCACGGTGGCGCCGGACGGCGGTCCGGGCAGTGGGCTCGATCGTGCTCAACGGGGTCCTCCGGTCAAAACGCTCCGCACCTCTTCGTGCAGGAGCCCGTTGCTGGAGATGGCGCTTCCGCCATCGGCACGGGCCTCGCCGCCGAAGTTCGTGAACCGACCTCCCGCCTCCTCCACGATCACGATCAGGGGCGCAAGATCCCACAGCGAGACGATCGGGTCGAGCCCGATGTCGCACACCCCTTCGGCGACCAGCACGTGGGACCAGAAGTCCCCGAAGCTGCGATCGGCATAACAACGCGTCGCCAGGTCGACGTACACGCCCGGTCCGCCCCAGTCGTCCCATGACGACAGGGCAGCGCCCGAGAGGTGGGCGTCGCCCAGCTTGTCGACTTTGGACACGCTGATCCGGCGGGGCGGCCCGCTCCCCTCGCGGACCCATGCCCCCTCGCGGCGCGCCGCCCACCAGCGCCGGCCGAGAGCCGGAGCCGACACCACGCCGACCGACATGAGGCCGTCGATCTCGAGCGCCAGGAGGGTGGCCCACACCGGGATTCGGCGCACGAAGTTCTTGGTGCCGTCGATGGGATCGATGATCCAGCGCCTCGGGCCGGACCCGGTATCGCCCAGCTCCTCACCCACCACCCGGTCGCCGGGGCGGAGCTCGGCCAGCCCGGCACGGATCTCCTCCTCCACCGCCCGGTCGGCCTCGCTCACCGGGGTCCGATCCGGCTTGGTCTCCACCACCAGATCGGGACGGGGGAAGGCGGCCACGGTGATGGCGTCGGCCCGGTCGGCCAGGCGCAGGGCCAGCTCCAGGTCGGTCAGGTCGCTCACGCCAGCGCCACCAGGTCGAGCAGGTCGTCGCTCCAGTGGTCCTCCACTCCGTCGGGCATCATCAGCACCCGGCTCGGCGCGAGCTGCGAGACGAAACCGGCGTCGTGGCTGACGATGATCATGGCCCCCGGCCAGCCCGACAGGGCGGAGCCGATGGCGTCGCGCGACGGGGGATCCAGGTTGTTGGTCGGCTCGTCGAGGAGCAACAGGTTGTGCCGGCCGGCAACCAGTTGGGCCAGGGCCAGCTTGGTCTTCTCCCCACCGGAGAGGGTCCCGGAGTCCTGGAAGGCGATGTCGCCGGTGAGGCCGAACATACCGAGCAGGCCCCGTAGCTCGGGCTCGGGCGCGTCGGACGCCTGGCGCATGTGGGCCAGCACCGTCACGCCGGCCCGGATGCCCTCGTGCTCCTGGGCGTAGTAGCCGGGGGTCACACCCAGCCCGGCACGGAAGGCCCCCGACTTCGGGTCGGCCCGGCCGGCCAGGATCCGCAGCAACGAGGTCTTGCCGGCCCCGTTGAGCCCCATGATCAGGACCCGCTCGCCCCGCTCCACCGCGAACGACACGTCCTCGAAGATCATCGGGCCGCCGTAGGCCTGTCCCAGCGCTTCGGCCTCGAGCACCACCCGGCCGGTCCGGGGCGGCTCGGGGAAGCGGACCCGGTAGCGCCGGTCGCCCTTGCCCGGCCCGGTGGCCGCACCGGACTGGAGGCGCTCCACCCGCTTGTCCAGCGACTTGGCGATCCGGGCCCGCTTGGCCGTCTGGTGGCGCATGGAGTCGGCCAGGTCGTGCAGCCGTTTGATCTCCGCCTGCTGGCGGCCGACCAGCTTGCGCTGGCGCTCCTCGTCGGCGGCCCGGGCCTCCCGGTACTGACCGTAGGTGCCCTTGTACTCGACCATCTCGGCCTCGTCGAGATGCAGCACCCGGGTGATGGCCTCGTCGAGGAGGTCCAGGTCGTGACTGACGACGAGCAGGGCGCCGCGAAAGTCGCGTAGGAATCCCATGAGCCACGCTTTGGCGTCGACATCGAGATGGTTGGTGGGCTCGTCGAGCATCAACACATCGGTGCCGCCGAAGAGGATGCGGGCCAGCTCCACCCGGCGCCGCTCGCCACCCGACAGGACGCCGAGGGGCAGGTCCAGCCGGTCCGCGGCCAGGCCCAATCCCGCCACCAGCTGGCGCACCTCGGACTCGGCGGCGTAGCCACCGAGGGCCGAGAAGTGGTCCTCGGCGCGCGAGTAGCGGGCCACCGCCCGCTCCGTCGGATCGGCCTCCATGGCCCGGCGCAACCGTTCCAGCCGCTCGGCCGCCTCGTCGAGGCCCCGCCCCGACAGCACGTGGGCCAGCCCGGTGAGGTCGGTGACCTGGCCGAGGGCCCGGGGGTCCTGGGTGAGAAAGCCCAGCCGGCCCTGCACCGTGGCCCGCCCGCCGGCCGGCTCGGCCGCCCCGGCCAGGACCTTCAACAGGCTGGTCTTGCCCGCCCCGTTGCGACCCACCAGGCCCACCTTGTCACCGGCGCGCACTGCGAATGATGCCCCGTCGAGCGTCACCCGCCCGCCGACTTCGACCGTCAGTTCCCGGGCCTCCAGCACCGTTCCATGATGGTGGATGGACGCCGTGGGCCGGTAGCGGATTACCGGGCGATGACCGAAAGCCGCTACTCGGGGTCCGCCCCCGGCGGCCCGGGGGCGTCGAAGCGCCGGTGGGCCGCCTCCTCGGCCTGACGGGACACCTCGCGGACGGGCATACCGATCAGGCGGGCTACGCGCGCCGCGTCGTCGTGCTCGGCCTTGATCCGACGCGGGCCCTTCTTGACCCGCACCGGGTAGCCGCCCACGTCCACGGTGGCGAACTCACGCGTCGACGGCCACCGCTGCCAGGTGGTGGCCCGGATCCCCAGGGTGCCGGTCTCGTCGGCCAGCACCCGGCGCAACCGGCCGATCGAGGCCGGGTCGCACAGCACCGACACGACGTGGGCCGGCCGCCCCTTCTTGGCGGTCACCGGGCTGATCCAGGCGTCCAGGGCCCCCGCCGCCATCAAGGCGGCCAGGGTGGATCCCAGGATCTCCCCGGTGACGTCGTCCACGTTGGCCTCGAGGACGGTGACCGGCTGAGCCTCCGACGGCTCCTCGTCAGCCGCGCTGCCGATCACGACCTGCACCGAGTTGGGCATCCCGTCGATCTCCCGGCTGCCGGCACCGAAGCCAGTCGCCGTCACGGTCATGGCCGGCATGGCCCCCCACCCGAGGCACAGGGCCGCGAGCAGGGCCGCTCCGGTCGGGGTGGTCAACTCCATCGGTATGGCCGTCCCGTACGTCGGGGCCTTGGCCTCGGCCAGGAGCCGGACGACCGCGGGCACCGGCACGGGCAAGGCCCCGTGGGCGGTGGCCACCATGCCCGTCCCCTGCGCCACCGGGCTGGAGCGGACCTCGTCCACGCCGAGCAACTCCAGCGCCAGGCAGGTACCGACGATGTCGATGATGGCGTCGGTGGAGCCGACCTCGTGGAAGTGCACCTGGCTGAGGGGGCGGCGGTGCAGGCGGCTCTCCACCGTGGCCAGCCGCTCGAAGGCGGCCAGCGCCCTGGTCCGGGCCCGGTCCGGCAGCCGGGCCTCGGTGATCAGGCCGACGATGTGGCTGTATGTGCGCACCACCTGGTTCGGGCCGACCTTGACCTTGACATGGGTGGCGGCCAGCCCGGCCCGCAGCACGTCTTCGGTCTCGAGGCTCCAACCGCCCACCGGCAGAGCGACCAACGCCCGTTCGATCTGGTCCAGGTCGGCACCGGCGTCGATGAGGGCCCCGAGGGCCATGTTGCCGGCGATACCGGCGAAGCAGTGCCACCAGGCGATCGTCTTCATGCCAGTAGGCGGTGGATGGCGAAGGCGGCGCCGAAGCCGTTGTCTATGCCCACCACCACGAGCCCGGAGGCGCACGACGCCAGCATCCCGAGCAGGGCCGTCACCCCGCCGAGCGACGACCCGTAACCGACGCTGGTGGGCACCGCCACGACCGGCGCTGCGGTCAACCCGCCGACGACCGACGCCAGCGCCCCTTCCATGCCGGCCACGACCACGACCGCCGGGGCCCGCTGGAGCTCGGCCGCCCGGTCCAGGATCCGGTGCACACCCGCCACCCCCACGTCGGCGATCAGCCGCGACGCAAAGCCGAGCCCACCAAGGGTGGCCTGGCACTCCTCGGCCACCGGCAGGTCGGCGGTGCCGGCCGTTACGACCAGGACCGGGTCCGATTCGCGCTCGGGGGCGGGTCTCCACACGACGGTCGTGGCGGTGACCCGGGCCCCGGGGTGGGCGGTGGTGACCGCGTTGATCTGCTCCTCCGATGCCCGACTGAGCAGGACCGGGCCGGAGCTCGACGAGAGCAGCTCGCCGACGATACCGACACAGTGGCTGGCACTTTTTCCCGGGCCGTACACTGCTTCTGGCACCCCCTGGCGCAGCTCGCGGTGCGAGTCGATGGTGGCGTAGCCGAGGTCGGTGTAGGGCAGCGTCCGCAGCCGGCGGACCACATCATCGGCGACCAGCTCCCCGGCGGTGAGCTGGTCGAGGAGCTTACGAACAGCGGCCTCATCCATGATCCATCTATCCTGCCCGGCCATGACCGCATTTGTCGCCCCCGGAGCCTCGATCGGCTTCTTGGGGCCGCGCGGCACCTTCACCGAGGAGGCGCTGCGCAGCGACAGCCGGTTGGCCGCCGGGGACCCGCGGCCCATGCGGTCGTTCGTGCACGTGTTGGAGGCGGTCGCCTCGGGCCAGATCGACTACGGGTTCCTCGCCATCGAGAACTCCATCGAGGGCACGGTGTCGATCACCATGGACCAACTGGTGTTCGAACAGGACCTGATCATCGTGGGCGAGGTCGTCCTGCCGGTGACCCAGAACCTGCTGGGACCGCCGGGCATGGTCCTGGCCGACGTGAAGCGGGTGGTGTCGTTCCCCCACGCCACCGGCCAGTGCCGCAGCTGGCTGGCCAGCAACCTGACGGAGGTGGAAGAGGTGCCCGCTTCCTCGACGGCCGAAGCGGTACGCCAGGTGGGCGAGGGTGAGGCGGGCGGCAGCGGCCACACCGCGGCCATCGGCACCGCCCTGGCCGCCTCGCTCTACGGCCTGGAAGTGCTGGCGGCTCGCATCGAGGACCACGACTTCAACTCGACCCGCTTCGTCCTCGTCTCCCGTGCCGAGGCCGGCGTCCCGGCCCCCACCGGCCATGACAAGACCAGCGTGGTCTGCTTCCAATCCGCCGACCGGCCGGGATCGCTGCACGCGATACTGGGCCAGTTCTCCGCGCGGGACCTCAACCTGGTCAAGCTGGAGTCCCGCCCCACCAAGAAGGGGCTCGGCGACTACTGCTTCATCATCGACTTCGAGGGCCACGTGGCCGACGAGATGGTGGCCGACTGCCTGCGGAACCTGCACACCGGGCTCCGCTCGCTCAAGTTCCTCGGCTCCTACCCGGCCGCGGGCGACCAAGGGGCGGGCGTGCGCCGGGCCGCCACCGAGGCGTGGCACGCCGCCGACCGGTGGATCGAGGCCATCCGATCGAACATCAAAGGGGGAACCAGCCAGTGACCGACTTCGATCTGAGCCAGACCGACCGGCTCCTGTCCACCACCCGCTCGGTGCGCAAGCGCCTCGACCTGGAGCGCGACGTCCCGGAATCGGTCATCCTCGAGTGTCTGCGGCTGGCCGTGCAGGCGCCGACGGCCAGCAACTCCCAGGGCTGGCGCTGGATCGTCGTGACCGATCCGGGCAAGCGCAGGGAATTGGCCCGCATGTACAACGAGGGCGGCAAGGGCTACCTGGAGATGGCGGCCAAGCAGACGATGGAGGAGCAGACCAAGCGGGTCTACGAGAGCGCTCTGTTCCTCACCGACATCCTCGAGCGGGTCCCCGTGCACGTCATCCCGTGCATCAGTGGGCGGCTGGACGGCCCGGGCAGCATGGGAGGGCCGGCCATGTTCGGGTCCATCATCCCGGCCGCGTGGAGCTTCATGCTGGCCCTACGGTCGCGCGGTCTCGGCTCGGCGTGGACGACTCTGCACCTGTTCCGGGAAAAAGAGGCCGCCGAGCTGCTCGGCATCCCCTTCGACCAGTTCACCCAGGTGGCGCTCCTGCCCGTGGCCTACACGGTCGGCACCGACTTCAAGGCGGCGGCGCGGCCTCCGGTCGAAGGGATCACCTACTGGGACAGCTGGGGCGCCACCCGTGGCCTATGACGAGGGCGCGCCCGCTAGGGTGGGCCACCAAGGGGCACTCGCTGCCATCCAGCACCGGCCCGGCTCGAGAAGAGGTCTTGCATGGCTGCGCACCAGAGAGATTCGGCGGCCGGGCCACGCCGGGGGCTTTCCGCCCCTGCGAAATCGCCGGCCCCGCCGTCCCCCATCACCGGAGCCGCCCTCGGCCTACAGGCCCGCGCCGGCAACCGGGCCGTCTCGGGCCTGCTGGGCTCCGCCCCCGTCGACCTCCAGCGGCTGATCGCCACCCGCCCGGGTGAGCTGGACCGCTTCATCGATACCAGCGACACCCTGCGGAAGGCCTTCGGCGGCAAGCTCGACGGCTCCAAAGGGGCTTTCATGAGCATCCGGCGGGCGCTGTCCGACTACCGGAGCGCGGCCGACAAGGGCCGGTCGTCTCTCGAGACACAGGCTCAGCAACTCGCCGCCCTCGACATGCTCTGCACCAGGTTCCTGTCCGAGCACGCCGACGACCAGAAGCGCCGTACCGTCGTCAACCGGTTGCACGACGAGGTGGCGTCCGAGCGGGCCTCTGTGTCGACCCGGCAGGCTCAGGCCAGATACCAGGGCAACGTCGAGAGTAGCCGCCGGCCGGCCACGGCGGGTGAGTCCGATCCGGCCAAGAAGTTCGGATTCCAGGCGCTGAGCTCGTTCGGGAAGATGGGCGCGGAGAACCACGCGCTCGAGATTGCCGAGCCCGGCCACACCGGGCCGAAACGCGACGAGCGGATCAAGAAGATGAAGAGCCGGTACGGGCTGACCGAGGCCGAGATATCGGCCATCACCATCTTCTCGGCCGGCGACTTCTCCTACATAAACCCGGCGACGGCCAACAACTCCAGTTGGCTGGCCGACCAGAAGAAGGGCTCCTCCGACGACTGGACCCGCCAGGACGACCGCACCCTACGGGAGGAGGGCAGCCTCCATACGGGCGTAGCCATGCAGGGCCTCGAGAAGATGGAGCCATATCGGGGCCAGACGTTCCGAGGCGCCCGCTTCAGTCCGCAGGAGTTCAAGAACCGGTTCTACATGGGTAAGGCCATGAGCTTTTCCTCGCTGGCCAGTTCCTCCAAGGACCGCGACATCGCCCTGAACTTCGTATTCGGCCTGGGGGCGGGGGCCACCAGCGACGCGGCCAAGAGCGTGGGTGTGCTGACCGTCATCACCGACAGCGGGGGCCGCGACATCTCCGACATCGCCCTGGTCCAGAAAGAGGCCGAGGTGCTGATCCTCCCGGGGAGCGTGTTCACTGTGGTCGGCATCGAGGAGGTCGACGGCCACAGTGAGTATGCTGACAAGGTCGCCGAGGCCACCAAGGCCAACAAGCCGCTGCCCAAACAGTGGTACGTGGTAAAGGTGGAACCGAGCAAGCTGAAGCCTCACCAGGTCAGGGACACCAGGTGGCAGGGTGCGAAACCCGGGCGGGCCGCCGACCCCTTCGCCGTGCCGAACCAGGTCGGGATCCTGGGCCAGAACCACCGGCCGGCCTAGGTGGGTAAGGGTCTCCAGGTGAGCCAGGAGGGATGGCAGAGCGGCCGAATGCGAAGCTCTTGAAAAGCTTTGGGATGCAAGTCCCCGGGGGTTCGAATCCCTCTCCCTCCGCACACTACATGAAGCTCGGGGTGGACTCGTCCGCAACTCGGAGAAAACCCTTGCCGTACAAGGGTAAATGCCGATGGCGCCAGCCTGACATCGCCGGATGACTCGATACGGTCAGAGCGAATGTCTATGAAGTGTGGCCATAAAAAAGGGCTCTTCTGACGCTTGTGTGAATCATGCTGCGGCGAGTTGATGTGGTTGTTCGTGGGCGAGTTTGAGGTTGGGGTTCTCCCGGTAGACCGGACACCGATCTCTATGCTGCTGTCTGATCCTGCAGGCCCGATCGACGATCCCAGCAATGTCCAACCGTCGGACGAACGCGGCGACGACCGGCAAGGCCCCCAACGTCTTCTCCATGCTCGGCGGCCCCGTCGTCGACCCGACGTCTCACCACTTCGGCCTCCCCGATCCTGGCGGTGCCACCACCACCGACCACCGACCTTGCAGCTATACACTTCAAGATCAGCACACGCGAATACGCGAACGGAGAGGCATATGGCCGCACCAAGCCCACGGCAACAACGAGCCCAAGCCGCCATCGCCGCATCACTCGGCCAGATCGGCTTCGCCCTACCAGGCAGCTTGGTGTCGCGCCGCACCGCCTGCGGCAAGACCGGCTGCCGCTGCGGGGCCGACCCGCCTGTGCTCCACGGGCCCTACCTGACCTGGACCCGCACCGTCGACGGCAAGACCGTCAGCCGCAAGATCATCCAAGACCAACAGGCCCGCTACCAGACCTGGTTCGACAACGCACGCCAACTCGTCGCCAACCTCGAAGCCCTCTCCCTCAAAGCGTTCGAAGCCGACAACCCACCACGGCCGCGCTGATCACCTCTCCAGAAGCGCCCGGCAACCCATCACCTTTGCCTGTGCTGAAAGTGCAGCTAGCTTTCGGGCGTCGCCCGAAGCATGCGTACGGTCAAGTCGACCAGACGCTCTATGGGCTTCCCTCGCTCGATGACTGTGGGTACGAGGGCCCGGGCCAGAAGCGCCCCTAGCAGCACGTCGAAGACATCTTCCACATCGACACAGGGATCGACAATGCCCGGCTGGGACCGTCGCAGGATTTCGGCAAACTTCGGGCGAGCCGAGACTGCCATCCACTTAGGTGTGAGGTCGGAGCGGCCACTGGACTGGTAGTTGGCCAGCAGGCGTGGAATCGCCACGCGGGCGGCCGGTGAGCTGAATACTGCGAGATATGCTCGCACGAATCGGCGAATGTCGCGTCTCAGATCGCCGCTCGGCTCAACTTGAATGTCTGTCGGCCCCGGGAACACCGCCTCCTCGATCAAATCGAGGCGTGACGACCAACGGCGGTATATGGCCGAAGTCTGCACACCAGAGCGTGCGGCGATGGCCTGTACCGTCGTCGCATCGAGACCGTTCTCCACGAGGAGATCGCGGGTCGCAGCTAGCACTTTGCGATCGATACTCGGGTCTCGAGGTCGACCAGCCTTCCGGACGCTCGTCTCGTTCACCGATCTATGGTAGGTGCCAGACCGGCACTTAGCCGGTGATCTGCTTTCAACCTGCCGTGGGAAGCCCTAGGTACGCCGCCCCGAGTTGGTCGAGAGTCGCCTCTTCGCGCGGCCCGCTCCACAGCACTCGACCGAGCTCCATCACCACGATGGTGTCGGCTATTTGAAGTGCGTTGTGGGTGTGTTCCTCCGCCAGCAAGACACTCGTGCCGAGATCGCGTATCTCCACGATGGCGTCCATTACCTGCTTGGCTGCCATCGGGGCGAGGCCGAGGGTCGGTTCGTCGGCGATGAGCACTCGTGGCGGACTGGCTAGAGCAGGAGCCAGGCTGAGCATTTGCTGCTCGCCGCCGGAGAGTTGACCAGCCACGTTGCGTCGACGTTCGGCGAGGACCGGGAAGCGGTCGTAGGCGGCCTGTCGCTCGGTCGGGGCGCGCAGCAGGACAGCCAGGTTCTCCTCGACATTGAGTCCGGGGAAAATGCCGCGAGCCTCGGGGATGAAAAGGAGTCCGGCCCGGGCTCGCTCGTGGGCTGGGATCGACGTCACGTTGCGGCCGTCGATCGTCACGGTGCCGCTCTCGGGTTCCAGAGTGCCGGCCAGGACGGAGCAAAGGGTAGATTTTCCCGCTCCGTTGGCTCCCAGCAGGGCGACGATTCTGCCTGGTTCGAGGGCTACTGAGACCCTGTGGAGTACACGTGCATCTCCGTAACCAGCCCGAATTCCGACTGCGGCCAGGGCCGGCGTCGCGCGACTGGCAGGCACATCGGCGGCCGCGACCTCGACCGATGTGTCGCCGATCGTAGGGGTTTCAGCGTGGAGGGCCACCTCGGCATGTGTGATGTGTGTTGCCCGGGTTTTGGCCGCTCGCTTCTGGGCGTTGCGTCCGCCTACTAGGGAGAGGACCCCGTCGGGTTCTTGAGCCAGCTGGATGGCTCCGAGCCCGGTGAGCATCGGAATGAAGTACGGGGACGTCAGGAGGTGGTTGAGTGTCCCTGCTCCTACCGCCGTTGACAGTCGGTTGAAGATCGCCGTGCCGGCCCCAACCGAGAAGCCGGCGAGGAGTGCCCCACCGGGTCGTCGTATCCCGAATAGGACGGCGGCAACAAGCCAGCCCATGCCGACAGCCGGGGGGGCGGTACTGTTGCTCGCCGAGAACGAGAACATCGACAGCATCACACCGCCGAGGCCAGCCACACCGGCAGCAACTGCGAATATGACGATCCGAGTGCGATCGGCGCGGATTCCGACGGCCCGAGCTGCGGTCGGCGAGGAACGTACAGCCAGGATGGCCCTCCCCGTGCTCGAATGGATCAGCGAGTGGATCAGAAGGCTGATCAGCCCGAACACCACCAGGAAGAGCACTATCTGGTCCCGGACCGAGCTGAAGTTGAAGTGACCACCGTGTCGAACGATGAGCCGGTGGAGGAAGTTCAGACCAGGTACCGATAGAGAGGGGAACCGGATGTTCCATCCGTTCTGACCGTGACCGATGGACTCGAAGGCGAACACAACGAGAGAGAAGAAGAAAGCCGCGGCGAGCGACCAGATCGCCAGGTAGACGGCACCGAGGCGGGTAGCCGGCAGGGCAATGACCAAGCCGACGGCGGCCCCCGCGACCACTCCGAGGAGCGTCGCCCACAGGAAGTTGAGGTGCCCGTGGGTGGCGACGAGCGGTACGTCGATGCCCCAGTTGCGATTGAGGGCCCATCCGGCCGCGAAACCCCCGGCGGTAGCGAAGGTGGGCTGGGCCATGCTGACCATGCCCCCCATGCCGGTGACAATCACATAGGACAGGAGAATGACCCCCAGCGCCAGGCTCTGGGCGATGACCGTCTGGTCGTAGTTGTTGGCCCGGAACCATGAGAACCAGCCCATGGCGTATGTGAACATGAGCAGCAGGGCTACCGCCCATGGTGCCCGGCGGCGCAGCGCGCTGAGACCGTCACGGTGGTCCACCGGGGATCGTTCCTCGGCCACGGTACCGGCCGTCCTGGAGCGGTCGCGCCCCACGAGCAGCCCGATCACTATCACCAGCAGGTACGGGAATGCCGATGCCAGGCCGTTGACATTGGCCAGTGACTTCGGCAAGTCGCTGCTGTAGCCGGCGACCAAATTCTGCGCTACCCCAATACCGAGTCCTCCGACGAAGGCGATCGGGAGGGAGTGCAGACCGGCCAGAACCACAGCCGCCAGCGAGCTCAGCACGACCAGGGTGAAGATGTTCGGGTCGAGGGTGAAGAGCGGGGTGATCAGCACCCCCCCGAGGCCGGCCAATAGCATGGTCAACATCCAGGCCACCGCGGATGTCCGCGATGGGTTGATTCCCCGCAGTCCAGCTAGCGAAGACCGGTCAACGACAGCTCTCATATCGAGACCGATCCGGGTCCGTTGCAGGACGTACCACAAAGCGGCGGCCGCCACGACGGTCACGATGAACACGGCAAGTTGGTCCGAGCTGAGGGCGACGCCGCGAACGAGGTGATACTCGTGGGCGGGGAACGGGCCAATGCCCGGCACGGGGCCGCCATTCTCGGTCTGGCTGGCGCTGCGGAACGAGTTGAGGTGGAGGGTGTCAATTCCGATCGTCTCGACCAGCCACTGCAGCAGGTTGGGCAGGGCGACGAGCAGACCGAGGGTGCCGACGATTCGGGCATACACCGGGGCTTGCCCGAGGCGTCGCAGCAGCAACCGGTCCAACAGGATGCCCAGCAACGGGGCGAAGAGGACGACCGAAACCAATGCAGCTGGGACGATAGGGACGCCCAACCCCACGTGCAGCTGGTAGTAGAGGTAGGCAACCGCGAACGCGATGGCCGCGTGGGAGAAGTTGAAGATGCCGGAAGTGCTGTACGTCAAGACCAGCCCGGAGGCCATGATCGAGTAGATCGACCCGGTGACCGCCCCCGACAGCACCAAATCGAAGAGCTTCCTCACAGTCAGGCCGCCCCTTGACCCAGGTACGCCTCTTGAACCGCCGGGTTGCGGGCCACTTCGTCGGGTGCCCCCTCGGCCAGCTTTGAGCCCATGGCCAGGACGACTACACGGTCGCAGAACTGCATCACGAAGCCGGCGTTGTGCTCCACCAGCAGGACGGCGCAACCGGTGTCGGCTCGGGCCTGGTGGACCAACTCGCCGAGGCGGTCGACTTCTTCTCCGCCGAGTCCAGATGCCGGCTCGTCGAGCAGTAGCAGGCGGGCCGGCTCGGCAGTGGCGCGAGCGAACTCCACCATGCGGGCGATGCCGATGGGCAGCGACCCGGCCGAGTCCTCCTTGATGGCGCCTAACGAGCATCTTTCGATGGCCTGAGCCGCCATCTCTCGGCGCTCTCTTTCCCGGCGTCGGCGGGAGGGCGCGAAGACCATGTCGGCCAGTACCCCGCCCCCACCACCGTGCCACTCCAGCGCAGTGAGCACGTTCTCTTCCACGGTCAACCAGCCAAAGGTCTGCACCCGCTGAAAGGTCCTCCGGACCCCGAGGCGGGCTCGTTCCGCCGGCCTGAGATGTGTCACGTCGTGACCATCGATGAGGACCCGCCCAGAGTTGGGATGGCGCTCCCCTGCAACCACGTCGAAGAGGGTGGTCTTTCCGGCCCCGTTTGGACCTATGAGTCCACAGATCTCGCCCGCTCGAACGCTCAGAGACACGTCGGTGAGCGCCCGGATCCCACCAAATCGGTCGCTCACCTGCTCCAACGAGAGCACTTCGGCAGGCTCCACCCGAGGGTTAGCCGAGTTTGGGATCAACAGGGTAGGTCTTGTACGAGCACGAGAAGGGCTCGACCACCTGGGCCCCGCTGCCATCAGCAGCGTACTGGATGAGGGCCCCGCACGAAGGGGTCGGGGACACAGCCGACTGAGGATACTTGGTCGGGCCGGCCAAGCTACCGTCCTGCCAGGTCTGATGGTCGAGCGCCTCTTGGAGGTTGGTGGAGTTCAACGTCTTGCCCTGCTTCTCGACCTGCTGTATCGCCGAGACGAACATATCGGCAGCCAGGTAGCCCGGGATTACCGAGTAGGGCGTCAGGGCTGTGCCCGCCTTGAACGAGTTGATGTCGTTCACCATCTGGGTATACGCAGCTGACGGCGCCGGGTTGTAGAGAGCGGAGCTGTAGCTGCCGGCCAACGGCTTGGCCAGGGCAGCCAGATCGCCAAGAGTGCTGTAGAAGTAGCCCTTGAATCCGGCGGCTTTGAGAGCCGGGTAGATCGAGATGCACTGAGCGGCGATCAGGCAGATGACCACGTTCGGTTGGCCACCGTTCGCTGAGGTCATCCACTGCTGCACGTAGGGGGTGTAGTCCGAGACCGTCTGGGGAACGGTTCCCTTGGCATAAACGACATCGAATCCAGCACCCTCGGCGCTCGAGCCGCCGAACTTGGCGGCGTCTTCACCGGACTGGTTGTTGGCGGAGATGATGGTGACCGTGGGGTGCGTGATGCCGAGCTTGGTCGAGAACTCCTTGTAAGCGTTGGCATAGGCATCGGGTACGTAGGGGGGATCGTTGGGAACGAGGCAGCCGTTGTATCCGAATCCCCAGACAGACTGGCTGGCACTGGTCGTGCAGTAGGTCCCGTCGAAGGCGTACCCCACGTAGGGGATCTGGCTCGACGCCAGGAACTGGCCGTTGTTGAACGGAGACAGGTCGGGCACAATGGCCTCGACCCCCTCTTGGCCGACCATCTGCCTGATGGCGGTCAGCGAGGAAGCCGGGTCGAACGGATCATTGGTCGTGCCGACATAATCGATCTTGGCCCCGTTCAGCTCATTCGTGCTGTTTGCGCGAGCGAAACGAGCCTCAGCGCCGATATCCGCGCCGGCGAACTGGGACGTGCTGAAGAAGCCGCCCACCTTCACGACAACACCCGAGTAGGTCTTGGATCCCGATCCGCTTGTGGCAGCGCTGGTCGGCGTGGCGGACCCCGGCTTGCTGCTGCTACTGCACGCCGTGAACGTCGCGGCGACCACCGCTACGGCGGCCGCTCCTCTCGAGAATCTGCGCATCGGCATCAGATGCCCCCCTCAACCATTGGTCAGACCCTATGGACCTGAATCTTTCGTAGGACACCATATTGCGGGAGAGGCCGTCCCGCAATAGGCTTTCACCGGCTTGCCGTTCTGGAGCCGCCGTCGAGCAACGTGGACCGCTGATACGGTCGCTATATATCCAGCGAAGAGAGGGACAAACGGTGTTTCGCCTGTCGGTTGACCCGTTCCCAGGCCAGGAACTGACCGCCGAGATGCGGTCGAGCGTCGACATCGACGAGCGGCTCGTCCCAGGCCCCGCTGATGCTCCCGACGTCCGTGTCCTGCTCTACGCCCCCAAGCACCCGGTCTCGGCACTCCCGCTGATCCTCAGCATGCATGGCGGCGGCTTCGGTCAAAGGCCCGACATGTTCCCGGCCGCCGATGCACGCCTCGCCATGCTGGGCGCCCTCGTGGTGTCAGTGGACTATCGCATCGTCCCGGACAGTCGCTTTCCAGACGCCGTGGAGGACTGCTACTCGACACTCTGTTGGGCGGTACAAGAATTGCCCATCGACTCGCAGCGAGTGGTGCTCACCGGTATCAGCGCCGGCGGCGCCCTCGCAGCGGCCGTTGCCCTAGTTGCCCGCGACCGCGACGGACCCGACATCAGACTCCAAGCACTGATCATCCCGGTCCTGGACGACCGGTGCGAAACTCCTTCCATGCTGCAATTCGAAGAAGCACCTCTCTTCGGGGGCCGCATGGCCCGTCAGATGTGGGACACTTACCTCGGGCCTGACATCGATCGGTCTCACACACCGGCCTATGCAGCTCCGGGGAGAGCTGAGGACCTGGGCGGCCTTCCCCCGGCGTTCATCCAAGCGGGGGGACTCGACCCGTTACGGGACGAGGCGATCATCTATGCACAACGCTTGATGGCTGCAGGGGTGTCCGTAGAACTCTACTGCGCACCGGCACAACACCACGGTTTGTCAGCGGATGACCGCACCGCGGAGCAGGCAGCCCGGCTGTATTACTCCGCCATGGGCGCAGCTATCTCATAGACGGACTGATCCAACTGTTGATCGGGAGGACCTTGAAGGCGGTCCGGTCGGCCCGTCCGACGGTCTGCTTCGCCGCTTCTTCTCAGCAGGGGACGAGGCCGCACTCTCCTGGCCGGCCCCGACGCCGCATATCTGACCGGGTCGACGCTTCCTCGTGACGGCGGACTCGCCTAGCTACGGTGACATCGGTACCGCCCGCACGACACCCGTCCACCTTGGGAGACCATTCAATCCGCTCCTCGGCCAAACGCGACCAAGACGCCGGGCTGAGCGCATCGAGCAGGCCCGGGCCGACCTGGCAGCGAAGCTGTGCCCGGCGCGCTCCCAGATCAAATCCGCATCAGGCGTCGAGGACGTGGCCTCCTCCATCGTAGCCGAGGCCGGCGCCCGGCCACCGACGCCGTGGTCCGGCCATGACCGCCATCTCAGTCCCGCCGACCGCATGGGCCGGCCTCGACGAGGCGTTGCACGCCCGCCGTCTAGGCGGTCTTGCCAGGAATGACGCTTCCACAGATCGGTTCGGCGCCTTTGACGAGGATGTTGGTGGTGCCGGTCCATTGGATCAGCCATTCGCAGTTGTCAGGCCCGGCGCTTTGGCCTCGCTGGTCGAGGGCGAATCCTATGGTGTGGGTTCCGTAGAGGCCGGCTCCGTTGTAGTTGTGGAGGTTGAGCATGGCGTCGATGAATTGCGCTTGGTTGGGGTTGTGGCCGGCTGCTTTGAGGCCGCTGACGAAGGAGTCGATGGACATGTAGGCGAGGTAGTCGTTGCTGTCGATGTGGGCGGCGGGGATGTTGCCGTAGATCTGCATGGCTTTGGCGAAGCGCTGGGTGGCGGCGGTGTGCAGTTCGAGTGGTTCGTAGCCGAGTGAGAAGTAGGCGCCGGCTGCGTCTTTCTCGGTGGCGGTGCCTTGTTGGGTGATGTCGCCGTATCCGGTGCCGAGGATGGCAGCTTTGAAGTGGATTCCTTGTTGGCGGGCGCCGGAGATGATGGCGAGGGAGGTGGACTCTTCGACTTCGCCGACGAAGCTATCGACGCCGGCGTTGCGCATGGCGATGACGGCGGGGGCGACGTTGGTGCTGTTGAAGGGGAACTGGGTGTTCAGGTAGCCAACCTTGATCCCCGCGTTCTGGGCGGACAGGGCGGCGCCTCTGGCGGCGTCGGAGGAACTGGTCGAGATGCTGTACCCGATGGCGGAGAACTCCTGGGCACCGAGCAGCTCGAGCAGCGATCCGGTGGTAGTGGTGACCTGCTTGAGGTTCGGGGCTCCGGTGGCGGAGAAGAAGTTCTTGTCAGTGGTCCAGGCCGGGCCGCCGTCGAGGTCGGTTCCGATCACCGGGATGCCCACGGAGGCCAGGTAGGGTTCGGCGGCGAAGCCGAGAGCGGAGAACAGATCGACGGCGAACACGTGATCTTGTTGGACCAGCTGGTGGGCGGCGTTGATGGCGCCGGCGGGACTGGACTGGGCGTCGGCGACCGCGAGCTCGAGGTGATATCCCTCGGCGTTGAACATGGCGATGGTGGCCTTGACGGCGTTGGTGGGATCGCTGATGGGGTCGGCAATCG
>JAKBAX010000358.1 GCA_021808785.1 Actinomycetes bacterium
CCCATCGCCGAGGACTGGCGGGAGAGTAGCGGCGCAATCAGCTCGTCTGTTCGGCCGGCGATCGCCTACCGGATGGCCGAGATCGCTGATGCCCACCGCGTTTCCACCCTGGGCGCCGAGGCCGCCGCGGCCGTCGAACATCTGGGCGCCGGCCTCTGTGTATGGGAAGGCGATGCCGGCCCGGGCATCAGAAACGCCGTGACCGCTCCGGGAGCCCACTACCAAACCGGCACACGGTAGGAACGCCACTCCAGCCGGCGTGGAAGGACGGCCAGCGGGCCGCTTCGATGCCCGCGATAGCCGGGGACAGGTCAGCTCGTTTGACGGTGTCGCAGAGGCGCATTGGCTTCATGCTCACTCCGACCGGGTTGCGCCGCCGGAGCCGACCGGGGTGAGCGGTCGGTGAAGATGGCGCTCGCCGGCGGGGAAGTCCACCCCGGCCCCCGGCGACCCGGCGCCACCGCCGGCCGGGCGGTCTGAGCGACCGCCACCCCACCGCGGATCTTCTCCACCGCCTTGCGGGCCAACCTGGAGATCTGCATCTGGCTGACGCCCAGATCCTCGGCCACCTGACGCTGCGTCCGACCCTCGTAGAAGACCTGCCTCACGATCAGCCGCTCGGCCGGGCTGAGCAGGTGCACCGACGCGGCCAGGGTCCGCCGCTCGAGGGTCCGCTCGAACCCGTCCTCGATGACCGGGACCTCGGTGACCGTCGAGTCCGAGCCGGGCGGGGCGACGTCGAGCGACGTAGGACGCGAGTTGTTCCCGGCCTCGATGGCCCCGAGGATGTCCTCCTCGCTGATCCCGGTACAGCGCGACAGCTGCAGGATGCTCGGCGAGGCACCGAGCTCCTGGGTCAGGTCGTCGTTGGCCGTCCTGACCGCCAGGTACCTCTCCTGCACCGACCGGGGCACCCGTAGCGCCCACCCCTGGTCGCGGAAGTAGCGCTTCAGCTCGCCGAGGATCGAGGCGGTGGCGTAGGGGCCGAACGGGCGTTCGGAACCGGCATCGTAGCGGCGCGCCGCCGCGACGAGGGCGGTGAGAGCCACCTGCTCGAGGTCCTCCGGCCGCTCGCCCCGGCCGGCGAAGCGGCGGGCCAGCGAACGGGCCAGATTGCTGTAGGACTCGACCAGCACCGCCTGCTGGTGCACGCCGGCCAGGCTGACCGGCCAATCGGTCCGGTCCGCTCCCGCCGCCGGGCCGGGCCGGGCCGGGCTCAGCTTCCGGAACAGCCGGTCACTGCCGTCCACCGGCTCCAGGTCGTCGGCCAGCTCCGGGGCCCGGTCCGGGGATCGGGTCAGCAACACGTGCCCGCCTGCTCGGACCATGCCGTACGGTGGCGGCCCACCGGCGGGACCGAAGGACGGGGCTATCAGGAGATCCACCTGATCGCGAGGCCGGCCGAGCACCACTGCATCGAGAATTTCCCGGCGGGGTCTCCAACGGGCCCGTTCGGTGGCCGACGGCTCCATCCAGGGCGTTCTCGGCACCCCCCGGAGGTCGGCACACGACCATTCGAGCGGTCGTCGCGGAGGGGCCTCACCGGAGTGGAACACCGTGAGACGGGCGGCCGCGTCCTCGCGGCTGTAGTACAGGTAGGCGAGCGCCACGGCCATCGCGTCGTCGAGGTAGCCCAGGTTCCAGGCGAATATGTGCCCTGCGGGACGAGCCGCCATGAGGACCGGCAGGACGGCCAGTTCCAGTAGCTCCCACTGTCTGAAGAGCGTCATCATCTCGTCAATCCCGTCACATGTCTCACGTCAGGCGCCGTCGTGGAAATGGAGCTCGGAGAGGAGACGGCGGCCACTCGCCTTCATGACTAGCACCAACTGGTCCTCTTTCAATGTCTGACGAGTGGCCGCCGCCGTGAAGGCCCGTAGGGCGTCGATCAGCTGCTCTCGCCCCGCCTCGGGAATCCCCGCGATCACCCGACCCAGCTCGGTCCGCCGCGCCTCGCTCACCCGGGCCACCACCTCGCGGCCGCGGGCCGTGAGCGACACCCGCACCGAGCGCCGATCGGCTGGCGAGCGGGACCGGCGAACCAGTCCCTTGCCCGACAAGCGGGAGCAGATGCGGGTGGCGTTGGGCGGGCTCACCATGGTCGCTTCGGCCAACTGAGCCACCCGCTGCGGACCGCGCGCCGAAAGCACGAGGAGCGTCCGGTACTGGGCCAGGGTGACGTCGGCATCGCACGCGGCAAGGGAACTGACGGCCACACCGACCAGGGCCCGGCTGGCGCCGAGCAGGGCCTCGACCAGCTCCCGGCTGGCCGGAGTGATCTCTGAGGCGGTGTAGGTGACCACATGTGGCCAACTACCCGACCCTTAGCTTGCTAAACGAAACCGTTGCCTACAGCACGAAGATCGGGGGGAGCGGCCGGTGCCGCCTCGCCCCCCGAGGAGGCGTCGGTCGCAGCCGCCGGCACGATCAGCCCGCTCCCGACGTCGAGGGCCCGACCATGGAGGTCCTCCTCGTCCACCGAGCCGTACTCGGCCAGCAGCACCCCGCCGGTCATCCACCAGCTTCACCATGCGCGATCCCCGGCGGGCCAGCTGGTGCACGATGGGCACGGACTCCTGGCGCGGGGCCGCCGACAGAGTGATCATCGATACCGAGAAGGTGACCGCCCACCGGGCCGGCACCTCCGGGACCAGCCGTGCGACTCGCACCGCGGTTCGGTCTATCCGGGGGAGCCGGACTGACACCCCCGACGTCGGCCGGTCAGGAGGAGTCAGACGTGAGCATGGGCGACCAGGCGGTACGGCACCGGGGCCGGCCTGGCCGCCGGGTGGGGCGCCCCGCCGCCAGTCGGTTCCGGTGACGGACGACCCCGACGCCTCCAGCGCCCCGGACGGCCCGCGGACAGACGGCCCTCGGACAGACGGCGCGCGGACCGACGGCCCTCGGATCGACGCGCCTCGGATCGACGCGCCTCGGATCGACGCGCCTCGGACGGACCGGCGGGGGGTGGGTCGGGCTCGGGCGCCGGGAGCGGACTGTGGGCCTTCAGCTCGACCCGGCGGAACCCGGCCGCCCGGCACATGCCGACCAGGGCCGCCCCGTTGGGAGCGAACCAGTTGCCGTAGTCGGCGTGCAGCTCGTTGCCGGCGAAGAACTCGGTCAGGCTGAAGTCCTCGTAGCCCGGAATGTGCACCGCAGACGTCTCGATCACCGCCAGCTCGCCGGTGACCTGCCGCAGCCGGCGGAGGGCGCCGAGCGGATCGGCCATGTGGTAGAGGACCCCGAAGTAGAGGACCACGTCGAAGCGGCCCAGGCGATCCAGGTCCATGGTCATGAAATCGTCCACGACCGGCTCCACCTTGCTGTCGAGGTACTCACGGGCCAGGTCGAACCCGGTCCGGCCGGGCAGGGCGTCCATCAAGAAGCCGCGGTCGATCATTTCGGCGTCGGGTAGGACGCCTTCGGCCTCGCAGCGTTCGTAGTACGCCTGGCGTCCCTGGTGATCGAGTCGCCATATGTAATGGTCGAGGGCCACCACCCGGCCGGCACCGGCGCGCTCGGCCTCGAAGGAGTACTTGCCGTCCCAAGCGCCTATGTCGAGCACCGACCGGCCGGCCACGTCCGGGAAGGCCTCGGCGATGGTCGGGCTCGGCGGGTGACCCTTGGTGACCAGGCCGTCCCCGAGGTCGATCGAGTGGAACCAGTGCCACTCCTCGATTCGGCGGGCCAGGTCGTCTTTGTGGTCGGACAAAGGTGGGAAGTCCCTTCTCGGCAGGGCCGTCCCCACCCTAACTAACTAGTATTTGGCGGTGCCCTCTGACGCTGCCCTCAAGTTGATGAACCGAACACACCGGGTCCTCATTGCCGTCTCGGGCGGCCGACTGGGCAGGTCGTTCAGCGGGATGCCGGTCGTCGAACTGACGACCATAGGGCGCAAGAGCGGCCAGCCCCGCTCCTGCATGCTCACCTCCCCCTACCAGGAGGGGGACCGCACCTACATCGTGGCCTCCCGCGGCGGCGATGATCAGAACCCGGCTTGGTTTCTCAACTTGACGGATAACCCTGAGGTGACTGTGTCGATCCGCGGCGGGGCGGCCCAGAAGATGCACGCCGAGGTGGTCCCCCCTGATGAGCGGGCCCGGGTTTGGCCCCTCATCACGTCCAAGCACACCAACTACGCCAACTACCAGAAGAAGACCCAAAGGGAGATCCCCGTGGTCATCGTTACTCCGGCGCGGAGCGAAGCCTGAAAGCACCGTTTCGCTCTTGAAATGAACGGGCGGGGCGGTGAGGGGGTCGCGGGCCGAGGCGCGGGCAGCGAGGGCACGACCACATCGAACCCGTCGGCGGGGTCGCCGCCGTGGGCACCCGGGTCGGCGAGAATCCGGGCGAGCTCGGCCATCTCGGCGAAGGTGCCGGGCCAGCCGTGCAGGAGCAGGAGCAGCAGCAGCGGGCTCGGACCGTTGACCGGGAAGACGGGCGAAGTGCAACCGGAGGCCATCGACGTCGGCCGTCCACCCGGGCCAGCGCTCGTTGAGGACGCTCTCCTGGGGCCGCCAGTCGTA
>JAKBAX010000359.1 GCA_021808785.1 Actinomycetes bacterium
GAAGGCTCAGTCGGCCACCTTCAACGCCGCCCGGCAGTCGGGCTGCCAGACCGGGCGGGGCGGGTCAGGCCGCGATCAGATGGTGAACGAGGTGGCCACCCCCACCAGGATGGCGGCGCCGAGACCGACGTAGCCGAGCACCAGCCCCGAAACGGCCAGAACCCGGCCATACTGCGTCCCCGACCGCATCTGGCGCAGAGCCACATGGCCGAAGATCACCGCCAGGAGGGAGCCGACCCACCACAGCCACAGGATGCCCAGCACCAAGGAGGCGACGGCCAGGCCGTTTACCGGGCCGGCCACGGGCCGCGCCATCCAGTAGCCCGCCGGGGCCGGCCAGGATCTGAGCCGGGACCCCCACCAGCCGGAAGGAGCCGCCCCGGCCGGCGGGTAGGCGTACCAGCCCGGCGGCGGCGGCCCCCAGGGGGGGCCTTGTGGTCCGGCGGCGCCAGGCGGCGGCGGGGCCGGCCACGGTCCACCCGGCCACGACCCGCCTGTCCACGGCCCCGGCCATGGTCCACCGGGCCACGGGCCGCCCATGGGGCCGGGGCCGGGCGGCGAATCCCAGGGCCCTGAAGGCGAGCCGGCCGGATCGGAGGGACGGTGCACCGGCGCCCCGCACGAGGGGCAGTACCGGGCCCCGGCGGTCACGTCGTGGCCGTTCTCGCAGAGCCCTCCGAAGTTGGCCTCGACCATATAGACGACGTTACCCATCCATGCCGGGTTCCGGCCGAGCCGCGACCGGGCGGGGCGAGAAGAAGGGCGGCAGCTTTCCGAACTGAACCATTTTTCCCCCCTCCTCGCGGCCGTCCGACCGGCCCGGGCGGCGCGGCCCGGCGTCGGGTGAAGGCGGCCCGAGGCCGGCGGTCGGTCAGAATGGGGGCCCCGAGTGTCCTCCCGCCAGCATCTCCCCCAGCTCGACGGCGTGCGTGCCGTGGCCATCGCCTTGGTGATCGCCTACCACCTCGGCTACCTGCCCGGCGGCTGGGTGGGGGTGGACGTCTTCTTCGTCCTGTCCGGCTACCTCATCACGTCGATCCTCCTGCGCGACCAGGGCCCGCTGCGCCACCTCGGGCGCTTCTGGGGCCGGCGGAGCCGCCGGTTGCTGCCCGCCGTGCTGCTCCTGCTGGTCGTCATGTCGGCCTACGCCCACCTCGGGGGTCCCGGGGTGGTGCCGGCCCAGATGCGCGGCCCGGCTCTGGCCACCGCCTTCTACGCGGCCAACTGGCAGCAGATCGTCGCCGGTTCGAGCTACTTCGCCCACTTCGAGTTCCCCTCGGTGTTCCAGCACACCTGGTCCCTGGCCATCGAGGAGCAGTACTACCTGCTCTGGCCGCTCATCCTGGCCGCCCTCGTACGGCTCAGCGGGGGACGGCGGAGGCGGTTGGTCGCGGCCACCACCGTGCTGTTGGCGACCTCGGCGGTGTGGATGGGTGTGGCCGCCCACGTCTTCGGCGCCAACCGGGCCTACCTCGGTACCGACACCCGGGCCTGGGAGCTGCTGCTCGGAGGGGCCCTGAGCATGGCCTTCCCGCCCGAACGCCCCACCCTGGGCCGCCTCCCCTGGCCGGCGGCCACCGTGGCCGGGTTGGCCGGGGTGAGCGTCGGGATCGCCTTCACCGGCGCGCCCGGGGGGTGGATCTGGGACGGCGGCCTGGTGGCCATGGGCCTCGGTTCGGCCCTGGTGATAAGCGGCGTGGTCCAGGCCCCCGCCGGCCCGGTCGCCCGGATGCTGTCCCTGCCCCCGGTGGCGTGGGTCGGCCGTATCTCCTACAGCCTCTACCTGTGGCACTGGCCGGTGATAGTGACCCTCACCGAGAGCACGACCGGCCTGAGCGGGGCGGGCCTGCTGGCCGCCCGGCTGGCGGCCATGCTCGGCGCCTCGGTGGTGAGCTACTACGCCGTCGAGCAGCCGCTACGGACCTTCGACTGGTCGCGCCTGGCCGCCCGCGCCCACGTGCCCGGCCCGCTGTTCCCGGCGGCGGCGTTGTCGGTCTCGGCGCTGCTGGTGATCGGCGCGACCGTCGGACCGGCCCGGGCCGGCTCGGCCCCGGTGCCGGAGGCCTCCATCGACACCGGCGGCCCCGCCGACAGCGGTGCCTATCGAGTCGACCTGGGCCCAGCCAGCCCCCGCAACCCCTACCGGGTGTGGGTCCTCGGCGACAGCGTCATGGCCGACGCCGCGCCGGGCCTGGTGGCCGCCCTGGACGCCTCCCCCGGCATGAAGGTGGTCCTCAACTCGGCCTTCCCCGGCTGGGGCCTGACCGTCGACCGGGCCTTCCCCAAGGATGCCGGGCCGGCCGTCGAGCGGTCCCGACCCCAGATCGCCGTCGGCACCTGGTCCTGGGACGACACCGAGGCCCTCGCCGATCCCGTGGCATACCGCGACCGTCTCGGCTCGGTCGTCGCCGCCCTCCTTTCGGCCCCGTACAACCTGGGGCTGGTGGTGCTGCTCCAGTTTCCCCAGGCCGGCCCGTACCTGGGTCAGACCAGCCCCAAGGCGGGGGCCGAGTGGAAACGGGAGAACGCCGCCCAAGGCGCCTGGGACCAGGCCGCCGAGCAGGTGACCTACCGGTTCCCGGGTAGGGCTCTGTACTTCCAGACCAGCCAGGTGTTCGCGCCGTCGGGGCGCTTCTACGAGTGGCTGCGGACCGGGTCGGGGGCGTGGCTGAGGGCCCGCAAGATCGACGGAACCCACTTCTGCCCCTTCGGATCGGCCGTGATGGGAGCATTGGTGGCCAAGGACTTCGCCCGCATCCTCGACATCGGCCCGCTGCGGCCCGGGTGGGAGACGGGTCCGTGGGTGCGCCAGCCCCGGTACAACAACCCGCCCGGGGCGTGCCCCAACGACCAGCCCCCGCCGGGCTACCACGGAACGCCCCTCCCGACCTGACGGGGCCGCCGCCGGGCCGCCGCCGGGCGCCCCGGCGGGACGGCGGCGGCGGGACGGGGGGGCCGCCTGACGGGGACGGCGGGGAGGGACCTACCTCAGCCGGGGGGCGGGAGGGACGTGACCGGCCCGGTCCTCCAGCGGGGCCGGGCATCTACGATGGGGTGATGAGCGCACCCGACACATTGGCGGTCGTTCCGGCGGGCCGGCTGGGTAGCGGCGGCGGGGAGCGGTCGGCGACGGCCGACGGCCGGCTTTGACCGTCCGCTGGGGGATCGCGGCCACCGGGGGCATTGCCACCCGCTTCGTGGCCGCCATGTCCATGGTCGCCGACGGGGAGATCGTCGGGGTGGCGTCGAGATCCATGGACCGGGCGCGAGCCTTTTCGTCCGAGCACGGCATCCCCTACGCCTACGACGACGTGGCGGCTCTGGCCGCCGACGACCGGATCGACGCCGTCTACATCGCCTCGCCTCACTCCGGCCACGCTTCCGACACCCTGGCCAGCGTCTCCGCCGGAAAACACGTGCTGTGCGAGAAGCCCATGGCCCTGTCGGCGGTCCAGGCCGAGCAGATGGCGGGGGCGGCCCGGGCCCGCGGCACCTTCTTGATGGAAGCGGTGTGGAGCCGCTTCCTACCCTCCTACCGGGCCCTGGTCGACGTCCTGGCCGAGGGCCGCATCGGGGTCCCCTTGTTGGTGGAGGCCGACTTCGGCTTCAGGGTCCCGGTGGACCCCGACGGCCGCCTGTTCGACCCGGCTCTGGGCGGCGGGGCGGTGCTGGACCTCGGGATCTATCCGTTGCAGTTGTGCTCCCTCGTGCTCGGTCACCCCGACCGAGTGACCGCCGACGGGGAGATCGGGGTGACCGGCGTCGACGAGCACATGGCTGCGGTGCTCCACCACCCGGGGGGCGGGCTGGGTGTGGTCAAGGCCGCCATCCGGGTCCCTATGAGCTGCCGGGCCCGCATCTCGGGCTCCGACGGGTGGATCGATCTCCCGCCGTTCATGCACTGCCCCGACTACCTGGAGGTGTCGTCGGCGGGCCGGACCGATCGCATCGAAGCCGGCTTCGAGGGTGACGGCCTGCGCTTCGAGATCGAGGAGGTCCACCGCTGCCTCGACACGGGACGCACCGAGTCTCCGGTGATGCCCCTCGACGAGACCATCTCGCTGGCCCGGACCATGGACCGCATCCTCGACCGTATCGGGGTGGTCCGCCACCAGGCTTGAGCGACCGGGCCGATATGGCTGCGGGCACGACCATGACGCGGTCGAGTTCCGGGGTTAGCCTCGGCGCCTCGACCGCGTCAGTAGCAGGTCAGCGGGGTACTACGTTGCTGGCCTGGAGGCCCTTGGGCCCCTGGGTCGTCTCGAACTCGACCTTCTGGTTCTCCTCGAGGTTGCGGTACCCGTTTCCGGTGATGGCGCTGAAGTGTACGAACACATCAGGGCCGCCCCCGTCCTGGGAGATGAAACCGAAGCCCTTCTCAGAGTTGAACCATTTCACAGTGCCGGTTGCCATGGGCGATCCCCTCCTTTCCTGGCCTGAATGAACCCGGGGATCACACGGGAACGCGGCCTGACTCACATTGAGCCGGAGGGAATACTCGTTGTCACAACTGCCCTCTGA
>JAKBAX010000360.1 GCA_021808785.1 Actinomycetes bacterium
CCGGGCGGGCCGCCGGGCGGGCCCATCCCCAGTCGGTCGCGGTGCCGGCCACCGCCGCCTCCAGCCCGGGCCGCTCGGCGCCGGCTGCCGCGCCGACCCCGCCAGCTACAGGGATCGCCGCGTCGCGCCCCGCCGGCTTGCCCGGCGCGGCGTCGAGTGGCGCTTCACCCCATCCGGCTCCGGGAGGTTTGACGGTGGCGGCCGCGGTCATCTCACCCGGCGCCCACCGCGTCGCCCGCGGCGAGAGCTTCTGGACCGTCGCCCAGTCGGAGCAGGCTCGGCGCCTCGGATCGACACCGAGCGATGCTCAGACCGCGTCGTACTGGGTGAAGCTCCTCGCCGCCAACCGGTCGGTGGTGGCGGCCACGGGCAGCATCAACATCATCTACCCCGGTATGGTGCTGACCTTGCCGGGCCCTGGATAGCCCGGTTGTGGGACTCGATCCGGCTGTGGGACTCGGTACGGCTGTGGGATTCGGTACGGCTGTGGGACTGGGACCGTTAGGCTGGGCGGACCCGATCGAAAGGCGGGCGTGGCCGTGATCCGGCGGTTCAAGCGCAACCAGCTCCAAGCGGCCCGCCAGCTGGTTTCGCGCGCCGAACGGGACGCCCTCGAGCGGGCCGAGCGTCTCTGCGAGCAAGCCGAGGAAGCCCTCCAGTCGGCCTTGCGGCGCCGCAACGACGCCCAACGGGCCGGGCTGGTGGTAGCTGAGGAGCTGGAGGCACTGCGCTCCGACCTCGACTCGGCGCGCCAGCGAGCGGCGGCAGCCGAACTGGAGCTCGAGCTCCTCCAGGTATCTGTGTCGGGCCCTACTAACCAGACCTCCGGCGAGGGTCGCCGGCTGGATCTGCTGGCGTGGCGGCAGTCCAGCGAGCGGCCCGTGCCGCCCGCTCTGGCGGAGCCGTCGAGCCCCTCCGAGGTAGCGGAGGCGGTGGAAGCGTCGGGGGTATCCGACGAGACCGAGGATTCCGACGGGACCGAGGCTGCGGAGATATCCGAAGAGCCTGAGGTGTCAGAGCTTCCGGCCGCCTACGACGAGCTGGACGAGACCGAGGTTCTGGAAGTCTCCGACCAATCGGATGTAGCGGCGCCGTCCGAGGTATCCGATGTATCGGCGCCGGTGGGGGAGGGTGAGCCGGCTGAGGAGGCCGAGCCCGTGGGTCCGGTGGCTCATGGTGCGGCTCAACCGGCAGGGCCAGCGGCTCATGACGGCCTCGAGACGCCCGACCCACTGCGACTGGTGGCCGAAGTCACCCGGGATGTCGTCGCCGTGCTCGACCGGACCTTCGACGTGGTCGGCGAAGGGCGCTATCCCGGTGGCCGCGATCCGAGTAACCCTCCCCGAGCGGCCGAAATGTCCCAAGCGGCCGAAACTCATGATGGCGGGGCGACCCCGATGGCCCTGATCGAGGCGGAGCTGAGCGCCGAGTTGGACCGCATGGGCCAGGTGCTGGAGCGCATCCGGGCCGACCTCGAGGACCTGCTGGCCGACCGCCTGCGGTCCGGATCTGATGCCGACCCCACCCCCGGGCCCGTATCAGTCGACCTGCGGGTCTCCACGACACCCCCGATCGCCGCACCGGCCGCCACCGGCCCCGTCGAATCGTCGGCTGCCCGGGCGGAGCCCCGACCGGGCCACCCCGCGGGCGGACCAGACCACAGGGCCACAGGCGGGCCGGACCCCGCCCTCGGCACCGTTGGCCCCCCCGGTGCCGACCTCGGAGCATCGGGAGCCGGTGTTGGACGACGCTGACGGTCACGTGAGCCATGGGCGGCTCTACCCGGGCGAGGGTCCCGGGCCGTCGGCCCGCACCGCCGAGGGGTCGCGGTCGGGGATCACTGATGGTCGTCGCGCTCGTCGCCGTAGGAGCGACGACCACAACCACGATCACAGCCACGCTTCAGCCGACCGCGACGAGCGTTACGTAATGGTGGCGCTCGGTCTGATCGTGGCCTTCATGGCCGGCGAGATCGTGGCCGCGGTCGCCGGGCACTCGGTGGTGCTCCTAGCCGATGCCGGCCACATGCTGACCGACGCCGGGGCGCTCGGGATGTCGCTGTGGGCCGGCCGCCTGGCCCGCCGCCCGGCCGCCGGTTCGATGACCTACGGGTTCAAGCGGGCCGAGATCCTCTCCGCCGCGGCCAATGGCCTGACTCTCGCCGTGGTCGCCGCGGCGGTGGCCGTGGGGGCGGTAGCCCGTCTGGTCCATCCGGTGCGCGTCGACGGGTCCACCATTACCGTGGTGGCCGCCATCGGCGTGGCGGTCAACGTGCTGGCCACCTCGGCTCTGGGCCGGGCCGACCGTCAGAGCCTCAACATCGCTGGTGCCTTCGCTCATCTGGTGACCGATCTGTGGGCTTTCGCCGGCACCCTCGTGGCGGGTGTGGTCATCCTCACCACGGGCTTCCGCCGGGCCGATCCCATCGCCTCCCTCGTGGTCGTGGCCCTGATGGCCCGGGCCGCGTGGTACCTGCTGCGAGCCTCGGGACGGGTGCTGCTCGAAGGCGCACCGGAACACGTGGACCTGGACCTGTTGCGCGAGCACATCCTGGAGCTCGACGAGGTCAGCGCTGTCCACGACCTGCACGCCTGGGTGGTCACCTCGGACCTGCCGGCGGTGTCGGCCCACGTGGTCCTTCGCGACGAGTGCTTCGCCAACGGGTCGGCCCCCCAGGTGCTCGACCGGCTGCAGGAGTGCCTGGCCGGTCACTTCGACGTGGCTCATTCCACCTTCCAGCTCGAGCCCGCCGGCCACTCCAGCCACGAGGAGTTCCAGCACCACTGACGGCGCAGCCCGGCCCGACCGGCCGCCGGCTCTCAGGCCGCCGGCTCTCAGTCCACCGGCTCTCGGTCGACCGGCCCGACCGGCCGCCGGCTCTCAGTCCGATAGCTCGACGCCGCCGGCGGCGAGGTCGGCCAGAGACAGAGGGGTCATGGCGGGGTCGATATCGGCGGTGAGCGAGGCAATGACACGGGTCCGCAGCCCCGAGGCCACGGCGTCGAGGGCGGTGGCCCGGACGCAGAAACTCGTGGCGATGCCCACGACGTCCACGGTGTCGATCCCCTTCACCTGCAGGATCTCGGCGAGCGTCGCCCCGCCCGGGTCCCGGCCCTCGAACCCACTGAAGGCCGCCGCTTCCTCCCCCTTCGACACGATCACCGCGTCTGGGGGCAGCCGCAGCTGGGGGTGCCACAGGGCCCCCTCGGTCCCCGCCACGCAGTGCACCGGCCACGTCTCGGCGTAGTCCGGTGACTCCTCCCGGGGGGCGAAGTGCCGGCCCGGCGAGACATGCCAGTCGCGGGTCGCGACTACCACTGCGTAGTCGGCGCGGTGCCCGTCGAGATAGGCGCTGATGGCCGCGGCGGTGGCCGCACCTCCCTTCACCGCCAGGCTGCCCCCTTCGCAGAAATCCCGCTGGACGTCCACGACTATGAGGGCAGCGGCCACGCCTGGCACGGTATCGCCGGGAAGGGCGTAATTTCGATGCCTATGCAACAGGTTGCCGATGTTCTGGAAGAGGCGGCCGCAGCCGGCCGGCGCACGCTCATGGGCCGGGTCATCGACCTGAAGGGCTTCTCGACCCTGCCGGTGGACGAGATGGTGGTCATCGACGAGGGGGGGTCCTTCCACGGTGACCTCCTCGGGCGTCCCGGGGCCGAGCGGCTCGGGGCGGCCGCTCGGGAGCTGTTCGGCGGCGTCCCCCGCCTCGAGACCGTCGGGGTGAGCATCCACGGCCCTGACGTCGAGGAGCTGGGCCTGTCCTGCGGCGGCCGGGCTGACGTGCTCCTTCAGCCCACCTCCTCCATACCGGCCGAGTTCTGGGCGGCCCTGGCCCGGCGGGCCCCGGTGGCTCTGGTCACCATCCTCGACGGTCCGGCCGGCGGACCGGCGGCCATGGCCGTGGACCGGGACGGGAACCGGTGGGGCAACCTCGACCCGGCGGCGGGCGACATCGTTGCCGACGACCTGGTGGCGGTGGCCCGCTCGCTGGTGCGCGAGGGGCGCACGACGAGCCGGCGGGTCGAGACCGAGGTGGGGATGGCCCTGGTGGAGGCCTGGGTGCCCTACCCCCGCCTGGTCGTGATCGGAGGTGGCGACATCCTCGAGGCCCTCGAGGCCCAGGCCGCGCTGCTCGGATGGGACGCCAGGGGAGTGGACGGCGCCGCCGCCCTCGAGGCCATCGACGAGCTGTTGGACTGGGCCGGCGCGACTGGTGCCCTGGTGGTGTGCAGTCACGATCCCCACGTGGACAGCCCGGCCCTGGCCGCCGGCCTGGAGCGCGACGTCCCTTACGTCGGTGCCATGGGCTCACGGGGCACCCAGTCACGGCGGATCGAGCGCCTACGCGCCGAAGGTATGAGCGAGGGGCTGATCGACCGTATCCACCGACCCATCGGCCTCAACCTGGGAGGGCGACGGGCGCCCGAGGTGGCGTTGGCCATCGTGGCCGAGATCCTGGCCTGCCACTGCGGGCGAGACGGTCGCCCGCTCAAAGACACCGACGGTCCCA
>JAKBAX010000361.1 GCA_021808785.1 Actinomycetes bacterium
AGGCTCTCCACCCCCCCTGTCGCACACCCGGCCACCACGAAGGCCAGCCCGGCCAGGCCGCCAGCCAGCACCAGGGTGCGGGTGCGGCGCAGGAATGATGTCAAAACGGCGGCTCCACCTGCTGGACCCGGATGTCGGAACCGGCCACGTGGAGGTCGGCGTCGGGATCCACCCCCCTGCGGATGTACCCGAGCCCCACCCAGCCCTCGCCGGTCGCGCCGGCCGCGCTGGTGAGCACCCCGGCCGGGGTGCCGTCGGCAGTGACCAGGTCGGCCGGCGCTTCGAAGGGCGCCGCCACCGAGGCGATTCCGGCGCCGGTCGGATCCGCCGGGCGGATGCCCCGCAGGCGCCGGGCCACGTTGCCGCCCCGCGAGTCGATGCGGGCGACCAGCTCCTGGCCGGTGTAGCAACCCTTGGTGAAGCTCACCGTGAACGCGACCAGGCCGGTCTCGCCAGGGATGGTCCGCTCGTCGAGCTCGGCGCCCATTCGGGGGATCCCGGCCCTGATACGCACCACCTCGTAGGTGGAAAGGGCCAGCTCCGGCCACCCGGCGGGCAGGGCCTCGGCTCCCATCAGGTCGGCGCCGGTGATCCCCGGCCAGGGCGGCGACGCCACCGCCGCGGCACCACTCGAAGCCGCCGCCTCCTCCCATCCGGGCCCCCGCAGGCCGATCACAGCGAGATCGCGCGGCACGAAGTCGACCTTGGTCCGCAGCCGGAACCGGTCCAGCCGGGCGGCGACGACCGGGCCCCACCCGGCGTCGGTGTCGAGCAGCCAGTCCTCGGCGGACAGGCGGGTGACCCGCAAGAGAGCGTCCACCTTCCCGGTAGGGGCCAGCAGCCAGGACCAGGCCGAACCGCCGTCGGGAAGGGCGGTCACATCCTGGCTCAGCTGGCCCTGCAGGTAGGACCCCGCGTCGGGACCCCGGCCCGACACCACGTCCCGGTCCAGGCGGACGGCGTAGCGGCCCTCAGACACGGGCCACCCCACGCCGGCGGGCGGCGCTGATGCGGCGCGCCCCGGGGACGGCGGCGAGCAGGCCGGCCGCCTTGTTGCGGCACTCGAGGTCTTCGTCGTCGGGGTCGCTGTCGGCCACTATGCCGGCCCCTGCCTGCACGCTGGCCCGCCCGTCCGGGCCGACCAGCACGGTGCGGATGGTGATGGCCGTGTCCAGGTTGCCGGAGAAGTCGAAGTAGCCGATTACCCCGGCGTAGGGTCCCCGCTTCACCGGCTCCAATCGGTCGATGATCTCCATGGCGCGTACTTTGGGAGCGCCCGAGACGGTGCCGGCCGGAAGGGTCGCCCGCAGCACGTCGATGGGTCCGAGACCGGCGCGCAGGCGGCCCGAGACCTGCGAGGTCAGGTGCATCACGTGGCTGTAGCGCTCCAGGGTCATCAGCTCGTCCACCTGCTCGGAGCCGAATTGCACCACGCGGCCCACGTCGTTGCGGGCCAGGTCGACCAGCATGACGTGCTCGGCCCGCTCCTTGGGGTGCTCGGCCAGCTCGGCGGCCAGGCGGCGGTCGTGCTCGTCGTCGCGGCCCCGCTTGCGGGTGCCGGCGATGGGCCGGGAGATGACCCGGCCGTCGAGCAGCTGCACCATCGGCTCGGGGGAGGAACCCACCACGCACAGTTCCGGGTGGCGCAGGAAGTACATGTACGGGCTGGGGTTGACCTGGCGCAGCGACCGGTACAGGTCGAACGGGTCGGCGTCCAGATCGAGGTCGAAGCGCTGGGACAACACGACCTGGAAGATGTCACCGGCCAGGATGTGCTCCTTGGCCACCTCGACGGCGGCCCGGAACATCTCGGCGCTGGTGCGCCGGCGCACGTCGGGCAGCTCGTCGTCACGGTCGGGTGGCACGACGAGTGGTTCCTCGACCGGGGTGGCCCCCTCCGCGGCGAACTGGTCCAGCCGGGCCAGGGCCGAGTCGTAGAGGCGGTCGAGGAAGGACCGGTCGCCCGCCGCCCCGGCCGGGATGGGGACCGCCTCGATCAGCGTGACCCGTTGGCGCCAGTAGTCATAGGCCGCGACCTGGCCGACCACCGACAGCACCGCGTCCGGGTAGCCGAGCTCGTCGGGCGGTACCTCAGGCAGCCGCTCCACCTCCCGGACCACGTCGTAGCCCAGGTAGCCGACCACTCCGCCGTAGAAGGGTGGGAGGGCGTCGATCACCGGGGACCGGTACTCCTCGAGCAGCGCCTGCACCGCGGCCAGCACGCCCCGGTCGAGCGGGATCGACGCGGGCAGGGTTCCCTCCACCGAGATGGCCGCACCCCGGGCGACCAAGGTGGCCGACGGGCGGCGGCCGATGAACGACCAGCGACCCCAGCGCTCGGCGTGCTCCACGGATTCGAGCAGGAAGGCCCGGTCGGTGGGGTCGGCGGCCAGCCGGCTGAACGCGGCCACCGGGGTGGTCAGGTCGGCGAGGAGCTCCCGCCACACCGGGACCACCGTGTAGCGGGCCGCCAGGGCGGCGAAGTCGTCGCGCGACAGGTTGGTCAACGGGCGGCCGTCGAATAGGCCGGCGCCGGCGCCGGCTCTGAGCCGAAGGGCCGGAAGAAGCAGGACCGGTTGCCGGTGTGGCAGGCCCCTCCGCCGTCCTGTTCGACGAGGAACAGCAGAGTGTCGCCGTCGCAGTCGTAGTAGGCGCCCTTGATCCACTGCCGCTCACCCGAGGTGTCCCCCTTGCGCCAGCGCTCCTGGCGGCTGCGGGACCAGAACACGGTCCGCCCCGACTCGAGTGTCTCGGCCAGGGTCTCGGCGTTCATGTACGCCATCATCAGCACCTGGCCCGAACGGTGGTCCTGGACGATGGCGGGGACCAGGCCGGACGGGTCGTACCTGACCGCGTCGAGCTGCTCGGATGTGGCGGCGATGGACAGGGCCGGCATGGCCCCCATGGTAGGGGCGGGGCGGGTGGCTACAGGTACAGTCCGGTGCCGCTGGCCACCCGCTCGGATGCCACCGCGTGGATGTCCCGCTCGCGCAGGATCAGGTAGTCCTCGCCCTGCACCTCCACCTCGTAGCGGTCCTCGGGGTTGAACAGAACCTGGTCACCGGGCTTGATGGTCCGCACGTGGGGGCCGGTGGCCACCACCTCGGCCCAGGCCAGCCGGCGGGCCACCTGGGCCGTGGCTGGGATCAGGATGCCGGCGCGCGACTTGCGCTCCCCCTCGCTGCGGGGGATCTGCACCAGCACCCGGTCCGTGAGCATCTCGATGCCCTGCTTCGACGACCCGTCCATCGCCTACACGCTACTTAGCATCGGGGCCCGAGGCGGGCCCGGTCCCGGGAAGGGAGCCGGATTCCACTGGCCGGACCGCCACCCCGGCGGCCGCGAGGGCCGCCTTGGCCTGGGCGATGGTGGCCTCGCCGTAGTGGAATATGGAGGCCGCCAGCACCGCGTCGGCCCCGCCCTCGAGGGCGCCGGCCACCAGGTCGTCCAGTCGGCCCACCCCACCGCTCGCCACCACAGGGATGCCCACCGCGTCGACGACCAGTCGGGTCAGCTCCAGGTCGAAACCCTCTCGGGTGCCGTCGCGATCCATGGAGTTGAGCACGATCTCGCCCGCTCCCCTCGATTCCGCCCGGGCGGCCCAGTCCAAGGCGTCGATCCCGGTCGGGGTGCGCCCTCCGTGGGTGTACACCTCGAAGCCGCTCGGGGTGGTCCCGGTCCGCCGCACGTCCATCCCGAGGACCACACACTGGGCGCCGAAGGTGTCGGCGACCTCGTCGATCAGCTCCGGGCGGCCCACCGCGGCCGAGTTGACGCTGACCTTGTCGGCGCCCACCCGCAGGAGGCGCCGGGCGTCGTCGAGGGTGCGGACCCCGCCGCCCACGGTGAGCGGGATGAACACCTGCTCGGCGGTGCGCGACACCACCTCCACCATGGTGTCGCGCCCGCTGGACGAGGCGGTGATGTCGTAGAAGACCAGCTCGTCGGCCCCCTCCGCGTCGTAGCGGGCGGCCAGCTCGACGGGGTCGCCGGCATCCTGCAGGTTCTGGAACTGCACGCCCTTGACCACCCGTCCGCCGTCCACGTCGAGGCAGGGGACCACCCGCACCGTCCTCACACCAGCACCCCGAGCGCTTCGGCCACGTCCAGGTAGCCCTCGTAGATGGCCTTACCGGCGATGATGCCGGCCAGGCCGGCGATGGCGGCCAGGGCCCGTACGTCGTCGAGCGAACCCACCCCACCGGACGCGATGACCGGCGCTCTCGTCGCCGCCACCAGACGGGACAGCCCTTCGACGTCCGGACCGAGAAGCCGCCCGTCCCGAGATATGTCAGTAACGATGACAGCTGATGCGCCGGCCTCGACCGCGGCCGGCACCAGCTCGTCCACCGACCGGCCCGCTGCTTCGGTCCACCCCCGCAGGCGGACCTCGCCGCCTCGATGGTCCAGCCCGACGGCTACCCGGCCGGGCCAGCGGCGGGCCACCTCGGCGACCAGCGCCGGATTCTCCACCGCCGCGGTGCCGATGA
>JAKBAX010000362.1 GCA_021808785.1 Actinomycetes bacterium
CCGCGCGATATCGCGCGAAGGACACCCCTCGAAGAAGGCTTCGAAGCGACCGGAAATAGGCCCTGACCAGCACTGTCTTCGAGAGCGAGCGACGGGAATCGAACCCGCGTTCTCAGCTTGGGAAGCGCGCTGAAACGTCCGGTCAGGGACAGCGGCGACCGATTCCGGCTGGTCAGCGCCCACTGGCGACCGCATGCGAACCCTCCGGGACGGCGACGTACGCGCGATATTCGCGCGATGCCCCGCAGTCGCCACATGGACCTCCTGTCAGTAAGCCCCTGCAGTCGCCACCGACGGCGCCCCCACCCTGGCTCGGCGAGGGGCGCTCTGGGCAACAGGCAGGCTCGATGGTAACCTAGCAATGGTCACGTAGCGGACACCGGATGCTGCTGCGGCCGAGCGAATCGCAGGACCGTCGTCGCCCTCCCAGACCCACAGGCTGGCGTTGAGATGCTCGGCGGCAGCGACCGCCTCGGCTCCGAGGGTCGAGACCCGCTGTACGTCGCAGATTTCGGCCATCCGGTACGTGAGGAACCGCATCGGCACGACCTCGACGCTGGTGGGGAGCGCCATCAGCGTACGGCCGAGGGCTCGGCGTCTCGCCGATGACCACGACCCGGTGAGAGTCCCGCCGCGCGCTGAGACGACGCTCTTGGACAGTCGGTAGAGGTACAGATTCGTCGTCGCCGGCTGATGGTCAGAGAGGATGCGGCTGAGCTGAACTGCGATGTCGTCGGCGAGCAGGTCCCTTAAGAGATGGTCGTCGAGCAGCGCCTTGGTCAGCGTTCCTCTGATGGATCGTCGTCCGGGCCCGGTGTTCTACGCCCTCTCAGCCTCCTCCAGCAGGCTCTTCGCAGCCCGCCCTGCCCTCTTCACGTCCGTGGCCGAGGAAGGAAGGTGTGTATAGCCGGCCCTCGACTTCATGCTGAGCAAGACCTCGAGCCGCCTGGCAGATTCCGCCGCGTTCGCCTTCTTCAACAGCGCCGCCGCCGCAGCATGGTTGTCGCCTTGCGCGTGACGTCCGATGCGAGCGCAGCAGATCACGTCGGCGGCAGCGATCCCCGCATGCACGCACAGGGTCACGTAGGCGTCGGCTGTCTCATCCGACACGGCGTCCTCAATCAACTCGGCTGCGGCGAGGAACTGCTGTGCCTTGGCCAAACGTCCGGCACGAACTTGCGCACTGCACGGCGTCTCGGACATCACTTCCCTCCGATCTGCCGCTGCAGCCACACTCGCTGTCCATGCACCGTGAGCCCCGTGGTCAGCACTTCGGCGAAGATTCGCTCTTCTCGCCGTACCATTAGGTCGTTCACGGTGAACTCGATCGGGCGGGCGTCGTTGCCCGTCCACTTCGAGATGTCTGAGGCGAGCTCGGCCACCTGCGTGTCCCACTCGTCGTCGGCTACCTCGTCGGGGCGGACCAGTAGCAGATCGACGTCGCTGCTCGTGCTGGCCGTACCCCGTGCCATCGAGCCGAAAACCGCTGCATAGACCGGCGGCCAGTGCCAGGTCCCGAGACGCTCCTCGATACGGGATAGCAATGTCACGCGTAGCTGTGCGAGCTCGAGGATCGGGCCAGCAGCCAGATGATTGCGGTTGAAGCAGTATAGGTAGGCGTTGCCGGCCCGTTCGGAGGTGACGATGCCCTGCTCGCAGAGCCGACCGAGGGCTTTGCGTATCCCGTCCTCGGAGAACCTCGGCAACATCCGATGCAGCTGACCTGTAGTGAAGGTCGTGTCTGCCTGGGCGAATACCGCCAAGACGTCTCCGTCAAGCGTAGGTGTCACCACAGCCAAAGGACGTTGTGCATCCATGCCTTCTCCGATCCTCACTCATACGGCGCCTCTTGCTCGACTATAGTCCATAAACCCCGACTATAATCGAGCACAGGTACGGTCCCGGCTCACCTGGACGGCGGGCTGAGCCGTCGGCGTTCTGGCAAGAAGCCATCCTGTACCGGTTGATCAACCCCGTGCGGCGACGTTGCAGGTCGGGCCAGCGTAATCTCGGTAGCTCCGGGGGGCGATTCCCGTAAGACCCGCCCGAGAAAAAGGACGGTGACCCTCCGCTATACGGGGCGGGTCCCGCTGGCTCCTCGACCGGGTCCAGGGCCGTTGCACTCACCCTTCGGTCCCTGTACCCACGGGCGAGCGGCGTGCTGGAGTGAGTGGTAACGGTTGGCCGGGCGGTACGCCAGCCGTCGAGCCAGCGGGGACAGATCGCCCTGATCTGGACTACCGGACAGCGATGCCCGGTGCCTCGTGCCCGCTCCGAACGACGGCTCGGGCGTGGCTGCGGCTGAGCGCTCCGGAAGAACGGGAGCGCCGAACGCGCGCTCCGATCCGCAGTGCAGGAGAGCCGGGGGTGACGCACTCATAACGACGCCGGCGGACGGCTCAGCGGGTTCGCACCGTGAACGCGGAACCGGCGTTCGGCGTGGCCGGCCGCCAGCCCGGTGGCCCCCGCCTTGCTTCGCCCCCCGCCTCGTCGGCGCCCTCGAAGGCCAGACGGACCTGCGCACTGGGCCTCCCGCACGTCAACAGGGCACCCCCCAGGAACCACTCGCGCGATATCGCGCGGAGGACGCCGCTCAAAGAGGCCTCCGGACACGCCAGAAGTATGCCCTGACCAGGGCTTTCTTCAAGAGCGAGCGACGGGAATCGAACCCGCGTTCTCAGCTTGGGAAGCACTTCACTGGGACTCCGGACGGGTCCGAGGATGTCCAAACTCCCAGGTCAGCCGGCAGAGAGACCTTCCAGGACGGGCTCGGACGTCCTGGGATGCGGGGCGGATGCGGGGCAGGCAACCCCGACGTGGCTGGGTCAATGGAGGCTGAGCGAACGCACTCAGGCTCGCTGCTAAGGGTCTGATGCGTCGCCCCGGGACACTGGCCATGACCTGCCGGTTTGCCCAAAGTGGCTGCTCAGATCGCAAGTCGGCCCTTCAGCCGGGTGTCCGATGGCTGTCACTCTTTGCCGTGGACCGCCGTGCAGGGATGAAAGTGGGATGAAAGTCGGCGCCGACTTAGGAGGTCATTCTGGCCCGCAGGCAGGGGACACGGAGGCCGCCGAACAGCCTTGTTGTGAGCGACCGGGTAGCTCAGACCCCTCAATCCGGCGCTGTCAGGTCAGCAACGAAGTGACCGCGCCTCCTCTCCTGCGAACTACCTCATCCACCATGTTCCTCGGCGAACGAGACGGGCGTCCTGCCGCCGTCAGACCGCAGCCTTATCAGTGCAGTGGTCCTCGACGGTTGGCAAGGCGCTGACCTGGGCTTATACGGACGCTGGATCCGAGTTTCGGCCTGCCGTGACCCGTACGTGACCCACCGGACGAGGCCGCTCAGGTGTCGTCGTCTACCGTCGGGAGGAGACGCTGCACTGCGGCGTCGAGCTCAGGGAGGTCCTCGCTGACAGTGGCAGCGAGGATGGCGTGCGAGGTGTCGAAGTACCGGTGAGCCAGGCGGTCGCGCATCCCGGCGATCTGCGCCCACGGAAGGCCCGGCTCACCGGCGAGCAGCTCCGCAGGGAGGGCCTTGACCGCTTCGCCGATCTCGATGAGGCGGACCCGTACGGCGTCGAAGACGAGCCCATCATGAAGGTCCCCCCGCTCGAGGTGGGAGTGGATGGCGTCGATGGCGGCAACAACGTCTTTGAGGCGTTGACGGTCCCGGCGGCTCAGAGGGTCACCGCCTCGGCGAGGACCTTGGCGGCCACGCCCGCTTTGAGGTCGGCCGCAGGCACTAGGTCGACCCGGGCGCCGAGCAGCCGTTCGACCTCCGCCTGGCAGCGTCCCAAACCCACCAGGCCCACGCCTTCTGGCACATCGACGAGCAGGTCCACGTCGCTGTCAGGGCCCTCCTCGCCGCGGGCAACACTTCCGAACACCCGAGGATTGCCCAACCTATAGGAGGCCAGGACGGCCGCCAGCTCGACACGGTGCTGGCGCACTCGTTGGCCGAGGACTCCGCTGGTCGGCTCGGGCGTCGAAGGGTCGGATAGGCGCATGTCAAGGTCGAGCCCGGTGGCGGCAACCAGACGAGCCAGCATCGGCACCGACGGCTGGCGAGCGCCGGACTCATAGGCGCTCACCACGCTCTGGGTCACCCCGGCCCGGCGGCCCAGCTCCACCTGGGACAAGCCGGCACGGAGCCTGGCCTCCCTCAGCAACAAGGCCGCAGTCCCCATGACCAAAGCATAGCGGATCGTAGATAGATATCGGCCGGATCCGACTGCACAGACCTCGCTGTAGTGGAGTCGACGGCGGCGCTGTTGTCTTCCATTGCACTCCATACGTGCCGTTCGGCGCTCTTGGTAGACGGGCTGCCGCTGCCGTTCTGGCGCGCCATTCGGCGCTGCCAAGGAAGCACGCACGGAGGGGTGTGACGCGGACTCGGCGCTGGCCTCGCCGCGACCGAGAGCGTCCCCGCTCCGCCCGATCGCGATCAGGCTGTGATCAATGCTTCGAGTTTGGCGGCCAAGTCGGGA
>JAKBAX010000363.1 GCA_021808785.1 Actinomycetes bacterium
CGGCGCCGGAATCGGCGTCGGCGTCTGGGCGGTCATCCCCGGTGGCCACCACCCCGCCGACACCCATGCGGCGACCGGCCCGGCTGTCACCTCGACGACCCGGCCGCGCCCCGCCGGTACATCCGCACCGCCGGCCCCGACCGAGCCGACCAGCTCTTCGAGCCGGCCCTCGACGACCGCGGCCTCGCCATCCACCAGCGCCATCCCGACCTCCGTGCCGTCACCTGTGGTCGGCAGCGACTCCGTGACCTACACGCTGCCGGCCGGTACTCCGGTCAAAGTGACAGCCGTCAACCGGTGCTGGGTGCAGGTGCGGGCCAGCGCCTCGGCGCCGGTCACCGAGGAGACCATCCTGGCGGCCGGGCAGGTCATCACCGTGCCCAGCCCACTGTGGATCCGCCTCGGCGACCCGAGCAGCGCCACCGCCACGGTGGGGGCCACCAATCTCCAGCTGCCCTCGCTGGCCGGCCAGCTGGTGGTCGTGTCGCCCGGCACCGGCCAGTAGACGGGACCAGCCCTTCATGTGACCGGCCGACCGGCTGTCGCCGGGCCGGGTCCAGGCGGCCCCTCGACGGCCGGTCCGGTCGGCCCGCCGGGCCGGGTCAGGCGGCCCCTCGATGGCCGGTCCGGTCGGCCCGGCGATCATCGATGGCCGCCTCCGCCCTCTCCAGCCGCAGGGCCAGGGCCGGGCAGTGGGTGACGGCCCGGTTGGCGTGGACTAGCAGCTCGCCGGACACCGGTTCGGGGTCGATGATCGGATAGCCCCAGTCATCGAGGACGATGCGTTCCGGCAGCAGTTCGGCGCAGATGCCGTGACCGTCGCAGGCGATCGGGTCCAGCCGGATCACCTTGGCCCTCATCGCCACGCCTCGGGCGCCGGCGTGGGCAGGAGGTGGCGATCGGTCCGGCGACAACACCCGGCCTGGTGCTCGCCGATCTCCTCCGCGAAGGCCTCCATCCCGCTCTCGAGGAAGGCGGCCGCACCGTCGGGGAGCCGGCAGGCGCCCCGACCCTTGACCATGGCCGTCCACCGCCGTATGTCGGCGGCGGCGCGCCGATCCGGCGTGCCGGAGTCGATCGCTGAAGTGGCCGCCGCCAGGTCGCGCAGGCCCCACGTGCAGGCGCCGCACTGCCCGGCGCTGGACCGGGCGTACCAGGTGGCCACCCGGGCCAGCTCGGCGATGGCGCAGGAGTCCTCGTCGATCACCGCGATCACCCCGCAACCGAAGCTGGCGCCCCGGCTGGCGAGGGCCCGCCAGTCGAGCGTCAACCCGGCCAGGGTCCCGGCCGGCAGCCACCTGCCGAAATAGCCGCCGAGGAGCACGCCTCGGGGCCGGGCGGCGCCGGCCAGTCCCAGCACGTCCTGGAGCGGTGTCCCGTGGGCGATCTCGTACACCCCGGGCCGGGACACCGCCCCGCCCACAGTGATGAGGGCGCTGCCAGGGTGCTCGGCGGTGCCGACCTGGCGGTACCAATCAGGACCGAAGCGGGCGATGAGGGCCAGGTGAGCGAGGGTCTCGACATTGTCCACCAGGGTGGGCCGTCCACCCACACCGGCCTCGAAGGGCCGCTTCAGGGTGGGCCGGCCCGGGCCGCCGTCGATGAAATCGACCAGCGCCGCCTCCTGCCCGGTGATGTAGCGGTGCGGGGTCAGGACCACCTCGATGCCACCGTCACCGCGTTCGGCCAGGGCTTGGCGGACGGCCGCGTACACGGCCGGGTCGCCCCGCTCGATGCACAGGATGCGCTGGCTGGCCCGAACCGCCCGGGCTGCCGCGTCGAGCCCGTCGAGGACCAGGTGTGGGGCGTGGACCAGAAGCGTCTTGTCCTTGGCCGACAAAGGCTCCCCCTCGGTGCCGTTGGCCACCACCACCCGGGGCCCCCGCCGGGTGGCGACCGCCTCCAACTTGCGGTGGGTCGGGAATCCGGCCCCGCCCCGCCCGAGAAGGCCGGCCCGGGCGACCTCGACGGTGATCTCGGGTCCCACGGGGGGGAGCGGGCCGAGGACGGCCAGGTGCCCGGCCAGATCCGGGCGGGTGGCCAGCAGCCGGGGGAGACCGGCCGGGCCGGTGGTGGGGGCGGCCGCCTCGGGCCACCGGGTCATGGTGGGGCTCACTGCGATCTCCTTTGGTGAGTAGAGGTTCGGGTGGGTGCGGCCCCCACCAGGGCCGGTGGCCGGCTGGGCCCGGCTCCGGCGAGCGGCGGCCGGTAGGGCGACCGCGGCCGCTCGGAAGGGGGCGGGGCGGTGATCGGCAGGCGCCGCCCCAGCGACAGGCGCACCGCCACCGACGAGGTGAAGACGATCACGCACGCCAGGTAGATGAGCGTGGACCAGCCCCGCCCGGTGTCGGCTCCGGTACCCGAACCCGATCCGATGGCGTGCAGCAGGGCGCTGGGCCAGGCCAGGTAGGCGAGCCAGTGCACGAGCTGCCAGGAACGCTGGCGCAGGCGGCTCCGCAGCAGGCTGGTCACCAAGACGGCGATCAGCAGGTCGACGGTGAGGGCACCCAGGCCGACCCACAGCGGGTCGTAACCGGAGGCCCCCGGGACCAGGATGGCCAGGGCCGGGACCTTGACGTACTTGTCGCTGATGGCGGTGAGCACGTGCACGGCCAGGAAGACCACCGCCAGGAGAGACACGTTGCGGTGGACGAGCGCGGCCACCATGCGGGTCCACGGCCCCCGGGCCAGGCGGGCCACGTTGGCGATCCCCAGGGCGGCGGTCAGGGTGAGGAGGATCAGTGCGACGAAGCCGCTCCCTCTCATCAGGTACCAGTCGGCCGATGTCCCGAGCAGGCCGCTCACGACGCCACCGCTTCCAGGACCGGGGCCGGATCGGGCGGCCAGCCGCCGGTGAGGGTCACGCCGCCGTCCGGGCGCACCAGACGGGCGTCGGCGCCCCTGTCGCTGAGCCAGGTCGGGGCGTCCCAACCGATGATCATGGCGGCCGTCGAGGCGATGTTGGCCTGGACGCAGGTGGGGGCGGCCACGCTGATGGTGCGCCACGCCTCGTCGGCCGGCCGGCCGGTCCTCGGGTCGACCAGGTGGTGCATCACCGCGCCGTCCCGGGCCCAGCGCCGGGCCGAGGTGCCCGAGGTGGCCAGCCCACCACTGCGGATGGCGACGGTCTGGCCCGGGGCCCGGTCGGGGGGTGCATCGGCGCGGTCGGTGACCCGGACGACCCATCCTTCGGTGGGAGGCGGACCGGCCACCGAGATGTCGCCGCCCAGGCTCACGAGGACGCCCGAACCGGCGAGCGTGGCCGCCCGGGCGGCGGCCCGGTCGGCGCAGAGGGCCTTGGCGGTGGCCCCCAGATCGAGACGGGCGCCGAAGGGGAGGTGGACCCGCCGCCGGGACCGGTCCACCCGCACCCTCCGCCAGGCCGGAACGTGGCGGGCCCGGACCCGGAGCGGCTGCTCGAGGTCGATGCTCTCGAAGCTGCGGTCGTAACCCAGGTCGATCAGGCACTGGCCGATGGTCGGGTCGACCAGGCCCTCGGTCAGGTCGGCCGCCTCGAGGGCGACCGCGACGGCGTCGCACAGCCACTCGGACACAGGACCGGACTCGCCGGCGTGCAGCCGGGCCAGGTCGCTGTCGTCGCGGAATCGGCTGCAGGCCCGGTCGCAGGCGTCTACCTCCTGGCGCACGGCGGCCATCGCGGTGGCCCGGGCCCCGGGCTCGGCCGATCCCACCACTACGGTGGTCCCGAGGGCGTCGAAGCGTTCGAAGACGGGCTTGCGGCTCATGATGATCCGGCCCGGAGAGGCGCCGGACCGAACGATCCGGTGGGGGGCGCGTCATGGCGACGGCGGGACGCGGTGGCGACCTTGGTGGCCCGGGCCGGGCGCAGCCGCCCGTGCGGCCGGCGCCGCCGGGGCTGGGCTCCGTGAAGGGGTTCGGTCATGCGGGGGGATTCCGTTTCGGTGGGGGAGGTCGTTGCGGTGGGGGATGCCGGGTGGACATGCTCGGCCGCGAGCGGGCTCAGGACGCGCCGGTCGAGACCCCGGCCGACGAGTAGGACGAGCTCGGCGCCGAGTAGGTGGTGCCCGAGGAGGAGGACCCGCTGGTGCCCGAGGAGGAGGACCCGCTGGTGCCCGAGGAGGACCCGCTGGATGACGCGGCGGACGACCCCGTCGCGGACGACGAGCCCGAGCTGCCCGCCGTGGAGGTGCCCGATGTCCGGGTCGACGTCACGGCGGTCTTCGACCGGGTCGAGGCGTGCGCCGCGATGTCGACGATGGCCGCCCCTCCGACCAGAGCACCGCCGGCGATGGCGGCAGTGATGGTGCGCGCGCTACGGAAGCGGCGGTGGCGCGGATCGGTGGTCGGTACTCGAGACAAGGTCGCTCTCCTCGGCTGGCGATCGGTTCACCGCCAAGTCTCGGAGCCGTCCCTGACAGGGACCGGAGAACTACCTGGGAATTTCCTCGGGATCGCTCCCGGCTCCGGTCGCCCGTGTCGAGCTGACCGGGGG
>JAKBAX010000037.1 GCA_021808785.1 Actinomycetes bacterium
TCAACACCAGGTTCAAGGGTGGTGAGGCGGCCCACATCCTCCGACAGACCGACGCCAGTGCCCTCCTGTGTGTCAACGGCTTCTTGGGCATGGACCTCCTCCAGTCGGTCCGCGACGCCGCTCCGGCACTGCGCGCCCTGACCAGGGTCGTGACCGTCGACGGCCCTCCCCAGGCTGACTGCCTCGACTGGGCGGAGATGTTCGCGAGGGGAGAGGGGGTGCCCGAAGAGGTGATCCTTGACCGGGTGGCGGCCCTGGGCCCGGAAGATCCGAGCGATGTGATCTTCACCTCCGGGACCACCGGCTACCCCAAGGGGGTCATGCTCCGCCATGGTGCATCGCTGCGGACCTACCGCCTCTGCAACGATGCCTGGAGGGCCGGTCCAGGTGATCGGGTTCTCATCGTCATGCCTTTCTTCCACTGCTTCGGTTACAAGTTCGGCTGGATGCTCTCACTCATGGTCGGGGCGACGGCGGTGCCGGTGGCGGTCTTCGATCCGGACGAAACGCTTCGAACCGTCGAGCGGCTCGGCATCACCCACGTATCGGGTTCACCCACCTTCTTCTGGTCGCTGCTCGAGTCCCAGAGACGGGTCAGAGCCGACCTGTCGACCCTCCGGGTGGCGTGCGTGTCGGCTGCCTACGTCCCGGTAGAGCTGATCCACCGGATGCGCGACGAGCTCGGCCTCGAGTACGCCATGACCGGTTACGGCTTGACAGAAGCCCATGCCACCGTCGGCGTGACCTATCCGGACGATTCTCCCGAGACGGTCGCGAACTGGTCGGGCCGGCCGCTTCCCGGACTGGAACTGCGATTGATCGACGATGCAGGCGTGGAGGTTCCCGTGGGGGAGCGAGGCGAGATCCTGATCCGGGGCTTCAACCTGGCCGACGGCTACTACGGCGACCCCGAGGCCACTGCCGCCGTGTTCGACAGCGAAGGGTGGCTACATACGGGGGATATCGCCTACCTGAACGGCGACGGCTACTTCAAGGTGTGCGACCGCAAGAAGGACATGTTCATAGTCGGCGGCTTCAACGTCGCCCCCGCCGAAGTGGAGGGAATCCTCACCTCCTGGGAGAAGATTGCCCTCGCCGCGGTGGTGGCCGTTCCCGACCCTCACTACGGGGAGGTGGGTTGCGCCTTCGTCGTACCGGCTCCCGGTCTCGAGCTCACGGCGGGCGAGGTGATCTCCTACTCCGAAGAGGTCATGGCCAACTACAAGGTGCCCCGACGGGTCGAGATCGTCGACGCCCTGCCGATGAACTCCACCGGCAAGGTGCTCAGGGGTCAGCTGCGGGCCCGGGTCGGCCCGGATGAGCCGCCCGACGGCTCCCTCGCGTCTTTCTGAAGGTCAGCCTCCCGCCGGCTCTATATTGGTGACGGGGGTGTCAAGTGCCCTCCGCGCTCGACTAGGAGGAGCCCATGTCCTCGTCAAATCTCGGATACCCGGTCTTCGACGCCGATAACCACTTGTACGAGACCCGTGATGCTCTGACCCGGTACCTCCCTGATCGCTACAGGGGCGCCATCGACTACGTCGACGTCCACGGTCGGACCAAGATCGTGGTGCGGGGGCAGATCAGCGACTACATCCCTAACCCGACCTTCGACCGGGTCGGCCGTCCGGGGGCCCAGGAGGAGTACTTCAAGCTGGGGAATCCGGACGGCAAGTCGAGTCGGGAGATCATCGGGCGCGGGATCGATTGCCCTCCCGCCTTCCGCTCGGCCGAGCCCCGACTGGCCCTCATGGACGAGCAGGGTGTGCAGCACGCCGTCATGCTCCCGACACTTGCCAGCCTGGTGGAGGAGCGCATGCGCGACGACCCCGAGCTGTGTGCCAGCGTGATCCACGCCCTCAACCGCTGGATGGCCGAGGAATGGCCCTTCACCCATAAGAAGCGGATCTTCTCCACCCCCGTCATCACCCCGGGTCTGGTCGACAGGGCCATCGAGGAGCTGGAGTGGGTGCTCGATCGCGGGGCCCGCATCATCTTGATGCGACCGGCGCCGGGGTGGGGCTTTCGGGGACCCCGCTCCTTCGCCCTGCCCGAGTACGACCAGTACTGGGCCAGGGTCCAGGAATCGGGTGTGCTCGTGGTCATCCACGCCAGCGACACCGGCTACGGGCGGTATTCCAACGAATGGGAGGGGAGCCAGCGGGAGACACAGGCCTTCGCTGAGCCCAAGCCCTTCAGCCAGATCGTCCACAACGACAGCCGGGACATCCAAGATGCTGTGTCGTCGATCATCGCCCATGGCTTGCTCACCCGCTTCCCCGACCTCCGATTCGCCCTCATAGAGAACGGGGCGGGCTGGGTCCCCGGGCTTCTGGCCCGCATGGAGCACACCTACGATCAGATGCCCCAGATGTTCGCCGAGCATCCGTCGGCGACCTTCAAGCGGAGCTTCTGGATGCATCCTTTCCACGAGGAGGACCCCCGTCGGCTAGTCGCCTTGTTGGGTGCCGACCACGTGATATTCGGCTCGGACTTCCCCCACGTGGAAGGCTTGGCCGACCCCGTGTCGTACGTCAAGGAACTACAGGGGCTGCCCGAGGAGGACGTACGGCGGATCATGGGGGGCAACATGATCGATCTGCTCGGGATCGGCGCGACCGTTCAAGAGTCGGGCTGACCGACAGTGGATCTGGGCGTTGCCGATCGTAGGTACATCATCGTCGGCGGGACCGCAGGAATGGGATGGGCGACAGCCGAGGTGCTCGCCGCCGAGGGCGCCCGGCTGGCCCTGGTCGGGCGCGATCCGGCTCGAGCCCACGACGCCGTCGCCCGACTCGCGGGGGGCAAGGCCATACCTGTAATCGGCGACGTCTCCAGCCCCGGTGGTGCCGAGGCGGCGGTCGCCCGGGCCGTAGCCGAGCTCGGTGGCCTCGACGGCATCGCCGTCACCACCGGGACCGTTGCGTCGGCCCACAGCACGCTCGATGCGGCCACCGACGCAGTGTGGGCCGCGGCCTTCGACGATGTCCTGATGGGCACCGTCAAATCGGTTCGAGCGGCGCTGCCTCACCTGGTCGGATCGGGCGGGGGAACGGTGGTCACCACTGCGGCCTACTCCATCCACGCGTACCACCCGGCCCGCCTGCCCTACGTCGTGATGAAGAGTGGCGTGGCCGCCTTCACCAAGACGGTGGCCAAGGAGTACGGGTCGAAGGGGGTGAGGGCCAACTGTGTGTGCCCCGGTGCCATAGAGACCGAGGCCCTCGCAGGGCTGCGCCGCCAGCTGGCGGAGGCGAGAGGGGTGAGCCCGGAGGGTTGCCTCGAGCAGGTCATGGTCGACGAGTGGCACATGGATGTGGCCCTGGGTCGCCCCGGAACACCCGGCGAGGTCGGCGACCTGTTCGCCTTCCTCCTCTCTCCCCGAGCCGGCTATCTGACCGGGGCGATCGTGAACATCGACGGCGGGACCGACTTCTAGCCACCCGCGCCCTGCTCCCGGTAACACCCTCTGAGATGACATTATTGTCAGGTTGCGACCCGAGTGGGGGAGACCACCGTGAACCTGGAAGACATGATCCTGATCAGCGTGGACGACCACGTGATCGAGCCGCCGAACATGTTCGACGCCCATATCCCCGAGCGCTATCGGGATCGGGCCCCCCGTATCGAGAAGCAGCCCGGTGGCGGCGACCTGTGGAAGTACGAGGATGGTTACGCCCCGAATGTCGGGCTCAACGCCGTGGCCGGTTGTCCTCCCGATGAGTATGGACTCGACCCGACCGAGTACGCCCAGATGCGGCCCGGCTGCTTCGACGTGCATCAGAGGATTCTCGACATGAGCGCCGGAGGGGTCCTGTCCGGGATCAACTTCCCGACCTTTCCCCACTTCTGCGGTCAGCTCTTCCTGCGAGCCAAGGACAAGGAACTGGCCTTGGCATGTGTCCGCGCCTACAACGACTGGCACATCTCGGAATGGGCGGGAGCCTATCCCGATCGCTTGATCCCGATCTCGCTGCCGGTGCTGTGGGACGCCGATCTGGCCGCCGCCGAGGTTCGTCGGGTGGCGGCAATGGGGTGCCGGGCCGTCACCTTCTCCGAAAACCCTCTGAAGCTGGGGCTACCCGACTACCACAGCGACTACTGGGATCCCTTCTTCAAGGCCTGCTCGGAGACGGGCGTGGTGGTGTGCCTCCACATCGGCTCGTCATCCTCGATGCAGATCACCTCGCCGGGTGCTCCTCCCGAGGTGATGATCTCCCTCACCCCGGTCAACAGCATGCTGGCGCTCACCGACCTGGTCTACTCGCAGTCCCTCGCCCGCTTCCCCGACCTGCAGATCGCCATCTCCGAGGGCGGCAACGGCTGGGTGCCCTATGTCATCGAACGGGCCGATTACGTCTACGACCACCACCACGCCTGGACCCACACCGACCTCGGTGGCCGGCGCCCCAGCCAGATCTACCGGGACCAGATGTGGACCTGTTTCATCGACGACCCAGTGGGCGTTCGGAACCGGGACCTGGTCGGGGTGGACAAGATGATGTGGGAGCTGGACTACCCCCATTCCGACTCGACCTGGCCCCACGGGCCGGAGTCGCTGTGGAAGACCTTCGACGGCGTGCCCGACGAGGACATCGACAAGATCACCCACCTCAATGCCATGCGCTGCTACAGCTTCGATCCTTTCTCGGTGCGCCCCCGCGAGCGGTGCACGGTGGGGGCCCTGCGGGCCGAGGCGGCCGGGGTGGACATCGAGGTCAAGAGCATGGGCCGGCGCAAAGCGGAGGCCGGCGACGCCGCCGGTCGCCTGGCGGCTGTGGCGTCTACGGGGACCCCCAAGTAGGCGTCTCGGTCACCGCCCAGCTGATGCGGCGGCGGGACTCCCGCGGCTGTCGAATCGGACCCGGGTCGCATCCCCCCCGGCTCGGAGCCGGCTCGGTGGCCCCGTCTGCGGGCGGGGTCACCGACGCGTCGATCAGGACCTTCAGTCCCGCCTCAAGATGAAGCATCCGGTCGGGACCCCGCCCCCGGCGGCGACCATGGCCAGCTTCGGGTCGCCAGCGACCTGGCGGTCGCCTCCTGTGCCGCGTAGCTGTGTGACCGCCTCGTGGACGAACCCGTAGCCGTGGGTACGGCCGGCTGACAGCTGGCCCCCATGGGTGTTTAGCGGAAGCTCGCCGTCGAGAGCGATCCGCTTGCCCCCATCGACGAACGCGGCCCCCTCCCCCAAACCGCAGAAGCCGAGAGCCTCGAGCCAGGAGAGGCAGTTGAAGCTGAATCCGTCGTAGAGCTCGGCGACCTGAATGTCGCTCGGTCGCAGGTCGGTACGGGTCCACACGTGGGCGGCCGGCCCGAAGATCTGGGGCAGGTGGGTGAGCGTGCCCTGATCCCAGCTCAACCGCTCGGTGATGCGGGTGCCGACCGCCTCGACCTGGATCGGAGTAGCGGCCAGGTCGTGCGCCGCGTCGGCGGCCGACACGATGACCGCCACGGAGCCGTCGCAGGGGACATCGCAGTCGTAGAGGCCGAGTGGCGTGCTCACCATGCGGGCGTCCATGTAGTCGTCCATGGTGAGCGGGTCGCGGTAGATGGCGTGCGGGTTGCGGGCGGCGTTCTGACGAGCGGTCAGGGCGATCCAGCCCAGGCTCTCCCGTCCGCCGCCGAAGCGGTGGAAGTACTGCGATGCGGTCAGGGCGATCCAGTTGGCAGCCGAGGAGGCGCCGTAGGGCAGCCGGCTCTCCATCGTCGTGCCCGAGACGCGATCGGGGCTGCTCGGCAGTCGTCCCTCCCGCCCGAGCTGTGCCCATGACGCCTCCCAGACCGTCCGGAAGCACAACACGTGGCGGCACAATCCCGAGGCCACGGCGAGCATCGCGGCAATGATGGAACCGATCTGCCCGGGCGTTTCGGGGCCGCCGTTGAGCCAGATCGGCTGGAGACGCAAGGCCTCGACCACGGCGCTGGCCCCGCCCTCCGACATGCCGTTACCCATCGGTCCCGGGTAGGTCGACAGACCGTCGATGTCAGACAGGGTGAGGCCGGCGTCGGCGACCGCCGCCAAGCAGGCGTCGACGGTCAGGCGGAGAGGGTCCACCATGAGGCGCCGGCCGATCTGGGACATACCGATACCACTGAGCACGACCCCATCCTCGAACTTCGGCTGTAGCCCGACCGGGGTGGGAGCGTCCCTGATCGGTAGCGGTAGCTCCACTTCACGGTCGGGCTCGTCGATCGGGTGGAACACCGGTACCCACACGTCGCCTTGGTGATCCCAGCCAACCGCGACCCGTTGGCCGATGTGAACGGCCTCGGGTGGACAATCCACGATGTTTGTGGTCAGGCGTAGGGCGGGGTCCTCATCACAGACGACCACGGCGATGGCGTAGGGCGGAACGAATCCGGGCATGAACGGTTGGACATCGACGGTGACGGCGATCACCGTGGCCGTACCCGCCACATCCTCGGGTGAAGGAGCACCTCGAAGGCATACGGGGCAGTGTGCCTGGGGGGGATTCACCCACGAGCGGCAGTCGGGGCAGCGGGCGAAGCGAAGCTTGCCGTCGCGGCCGGCTGTCCACCACCACTCGTTCCACGGGGTCAGCTGGGGAAGCGGCCGAACGGGCTCGTGGCTCATCTTCGCAAAAATAACAGCTGCGACCTCGTGCCTGAGCGTCGGTAGGCCCAGTCTGAGCGGGCATCACCTCGGAATGTGACACACCCGTCAGCCCGACCGCGTACTCGACACATCTGTCAGAAGAGAGTGGTAGTCTCCACGTGAGCCCATGCCGCGGGGTATGGAAGCCATCTCGGGGAGGAAGCAGAATGACCAGAGTCCACCTAGGGCGCGGGGAGCGGGACACCAGTAGGCGAAGAGTCGCCGGGGCAGCAGTAGTCGGACTGGCCCTGTTGGCGAGCGCCTGCAGCAGTAGCAGTAGTCCCAAGTCCACTTCGACGTCGCAGCCCGCAAGCGGCGCAACGACGGCCACGACGGCCGGCGCGGTTTCCAGCGCTCTGGGGACGCCCAACGCCGCAACTGGTCCGACCCTCACCGTCGGCTACCTCACCGACGGCCAGAACGGTAGCGTCGACAATCTGTCGGAGATCCCCGCGGCACAGGCGGCAGTCAGCTACATCAATGCCTACCTGGGCGGCATTGGCAGTGCTCACTATGCGTTGAAGCTCGATGTCTGCAACGACCAGGACACCCCGGCCGGCGCCACCAACTGCGCCAACCAGATGATCGCCTCCCATGTGCCCATCGTGCTCAACAATACGAGCGGACAGGATGGCACCATCTACTCTGCACTAGCCGCAGGCAACGTACCGATGATGACATATCAGACGGCGGTAGCGGCCCAGCTCACTGGGAAGCTGTCATATGTACTGAGCAACGGTCTCGCATCCAGCTTCGCGGCCCCTGTGGCGCTGGCCAAGCAGCTCGGCGCCAAGCGAGCGGCCCTCCTCGTGATCGACGTGCCGGCGGCGAGCGGCCCGGCCCAGCAGCTGATGCCGCTGTTCTCCAAGAACGTCGGGTTTCCCATCGATGTTGTAGCCATCGCCCCCGGGACTGCTGACATGACCCCCCAAGTCCAGGCCGAGATCAGCAAGGGTGCCGACTTCATCGAGTTGCTCGGCGACGTCAGCTTCTGCACCAGCGCCCTCAAGGCCATGAAGACCCTCGCCTACACAGGTACGACGGCCATGATCGCACAGTGCCAGGACACGGGCTCGTACAAGGGTATCCCCGGCGGATACGCCGGCGTGTACGAGACCACGGTGGCCAGCACACTCCCGACCGACCCCGACGTCGCCCTCTACGAGGCGGCGATGGCGAAGTACGCCAGCGGCACCCAGCCCTTCGCCAACGGCGTTACCCAGGGCGGCTTCGCCGTGGTCCTCGGATTCGCCCGCGCGACCACGGCGCTCAGCGGGACGACCTCCGCCAGCATCGAATCCGCTATCACCGGCATGGGCCCGGCCCGGATGCCCTTCGGCGCCGGGGGCACGTTCCAGTGCAACGGCAAGCAGGTGAGCATTGCGCCGAACATCTGCTCGTCGGGGGCGCTTTCGGCCAAGCTCGACACCCAGGGGAACCCGGTGGGGAGCTTCCAGAGCATCGACACGTCGGCCATCACGAAGATCGGTTAGTCGCTTCGGCTCCCCGGCCCGAGCGCCGTCACCTCTGGCGCCGGGCCGGGTGAGAGCGAAGGATCCCAAGTCGTCGATGTGAAGAGCGCAGCTAGCTCGAAGGGGTTTGGTGCCGAGATGGGCGACGAGCGGTCCGGATCGATTCCTACGGCGAAGATCCGCCACGCCGGCGATGCGCCTGGTCCCCGGGCCGCCCGTACCATCGCCGCCATCCTCCAGGGCACCCGGGAGGTGTTTCTGCTCAACGGGTACAGCGGGACGACGATCGATGACATCACACGGGCGGCCGGGGTGTCGCGGTCGTCGTTCTACACGTACTTCCCGTCGAAGCGGGATGCTCTGCTGGCTCTCGGTGCCCAGAGCCTGGCCTCGGCCCTGGCCGTCGTCGGCGAGCTCGCCGGGCTCGGCGCCGGCGCCGACGTGGACGACCTCGCCCGATGGGTCTCGGACTACTTCGGGCACCTGGACGGGCACGGTAGCTTCGCCTTTGCCTGGACCCAGGCAGCCCACCAGGACCGGGAGATTCGCCGGGCCGGTCAGCGGGGCCACCTGGCCATGTGTCGACGTCTCGGCATGGCCCTGGCCCGGATTCACGACGTCGACTCGGAGGCCCCGACCGAGACCGGCCTGCTGGCCGTGTCGATGTTGGAGAGGGTCTGGGCTTACGCCCAGCTCTACGGACGCCACGTGGATCAGGCGGCGTTGGAACGCCGGGCTGTGCGCGTGTTGTGGGAGCTCGAGCGTCCGCCCGGGCAGGAGTCGGACTTCCTCAGCCGGCCAGCCACGACCGGGTCAGGGCGGTCACCCGGTCCCCGGTCGGATCAGCTGACTTGATCTGAACCGCCCGCTCGACGGCTCTCGAGGTTTGGTAGCGCAGATGGGGGTCCGGGTCGGCCGCTATGTCGGCGATGACGGCGGCGATCTCATCGGGAGTCTGGGCCCGCTCGTAACTCCGCCCGACCAGCGCATCGAAGCGCTGCCAGAGGGCGCCGAAGGCGTCGTCGGATTGGCGATCCCTGCGACCGCCTGAGTGCTCCACGAAGGAGCCGACGACCGGGCCCGCCTCCACCAGCGTCAAGTGGACGCCGAACGCGGCAGCGACCGGCCAGGCCGCCTCGTAGAGACCCTCGAGCGCGAACTTGGAGGCGCAGTACGCATCGTTGAACGGTTGGCCGAATACGCCGGCCGTGCTCGAAACGGCGATGATGTGCCCCGCCCCCGCCGCTCGCATGGTCGGTAGGACAGCCCTGGTGACCCGGGCCACCCCGAGCAGATTGACCTCCAGCGTGGAGCGCAAGTCGTCGTCGGTCAACTCCTCCAGAGTGCCGGTGCATCCGACCCCGGCATTGTTGACCAGCAGATCGATCCTCCCGTGGCGGGCCAGGACGCCGGTGGTGCAGGCCCGCACGCTGCGATCGTCGACTACGTCGAGGGTATCCGTCTCCACGTGCACGCCGGCTGCGGCCTCCGCGGTCCGCAGCTCAGCCGACCGGTTCGGGTCGCGCATGGTGGCGACCACGTGGTAGCCCCGCTGGGCCAGCACCACCGCGGTGGAGAGCCCTATGCCACTCGACGCTCCCGTGACGAGCGCCACCGGCGGCGAGGGTGGGGGACCGGTCATCCGGCCACAATCCCACAGTTCCTGCCGGTCCCGGTCAAGTCCAGGGCAGGTAGAGGCCGCGCTCGAGGGCGAACGCTTGGCCGTCGATGGTGCTCCCGGCGAGCGCCAGCCGATCCGGGGACGTGGCGAGCCACGCCATCACCGCCCCGATCGCCTCGGGGGGAGCAGCGCCGGTTATCTCTCGGCCGTAATCGGCGACGGTGATCTTGTTGCGCTCGGTCGCCACGTATCCTGGGTCGACGTTGAAGCAGACGATACCGCGTGGCGCGAACTCGACGTGCAGAGTGTGTACCAGACGGTGCCCGGACGCCTTGGCCATGGCGTAAGCCAGACTCCAGCCACCCTGCCCGGCCGGCGCCGGCGGCGGAACGTCGGCGATCCCCGCACCCGAGCTCATGGTGATCACCGTGCCCTCGCCTCGCTCGATCATGCCCGGGAGCAATATGTGGGTCAGGATGACAGGAGCGATGAAGTGGGCTTCGAAGAACAGGCTGTAGGCGTCGACGGGGATGTCGAAGAAGGTGTCCATGAGCCCCGGTCCGATGTACCGGCCGTTGTGGACCAGCAGGTCGACACCTCCCCAGACGTCGAGTAGCTCCCGGCCGGCCCGCTCCACGTCGCGGCGATCGGTCAGGTCCATCGGCAGCACGAGCGCCTCGGGTCCGAGCGACCGGATCGCGTCAGCCGTCTCGGAGAGCGACCCCGGCAACGGCCGCGTGTCGGACTTGTGCACCGTCAGGGTGTTCTCCCGGGTCTCCCCGGGATTGACGGTACGACCCGATACCGCCACGTCGAACCCGGCGGCCGCCAACGCCAACGCCGTGGCTTTCCCGATTCCCCGACTCGATCCCGTCACGAGCGCCTTGGCCACCCGGTCCCCCTCTGCGTCGTCCATGGACGTCCTCTATAGACTTGACTATAACGTCAATTATTGCCGAGGGTATACTCTCCAGGCCGAGTGCGAGGAGGAGCCATGGGTGAAGTCATGATCGTCGATGCGGTACGGACGGCCATCGGCCGCCGTAACGGGACGTTGGCCCGCTCCCACGCCAACGACGTGCTCGGCGCTACGCAGAGAGCGCTCATCGAGAGAAACGGCCTCGACCCTTTGGCCGTCGATCAGGTCATCGGAGGCTGCGTGCAGCAGGTGGGGGCCCAGAGCGCCAACGTCACCCGCAACGCCTGGCTGGCCATGCGCCTCCCCATGGAGGTGCCAGCGGCGACGGTCAACTCGCAGTGTGGTTCCTCCCAGGAAGCCAATATGGTGGCCCATGCGTTGGTCGGCAGCGGATTGGCAGGTGTGGCCATCTCGTGCGGGGTGGAGATGATGTCGTCGGTTCCCTTCGGGGCCATGGGCGCCGACGGGAAGTTCGGGGTGGCGCGCGACGGCACCTATACGGAGGTGTACGAAGCCACGACGCAGTTCGACGGCGCCGAGCGGATCGCCGCCAAGTGGGGTATCACCCGTCAAGAAGCCGACCGGCTCGGTCTCGAATCGCAGAGGCGGGCGGCGGTCGCCTGGACCGAGGATCGCTTCGCCGGCCAGATCGTCCCGCTCGAGGTCACGACCTATGACGACAAGGGCGAGCCTGCCGGCACGATCAGCTTCGAGCGCGACGAGGGGCTGCGGGACACCTCTCTCGAAGCCCTGGCCGGTCTGCGGACCAACCAGCCGGGCGGGATCCACACCGCCGGGTCATCGTCACAGATTTGTGATGGCGCCGGCGCCATCCTGCTGGCCACCCCGGAGCGGGCAACCGCTCTCGGTCTCGAGCCGCGGGCCCGGATCGTGGATTCGGTCCTGGTGGGTTGCGATCCCGAGTTGATGCTCGAGGGCCCCATCCCGGCCACCGAGAAGCTGCTCGGGCATGCCGGGCTTAGCATCGACGACATCGATGTGTTCGAGATCAACGAGGCCTTTGCCTCGGTGGTCTTGGCGTGGCAGCGGGAGACCGGTGCCGACATGGCCAAGGTCAACCCCAACGGTGGCGCCATCGCCGTCGGCCACCCCCTTGGTGGCTCGGGAGCGATCCTGATCACCCGGGCCCTCAACGAGCTGGAGCGATCAGGGGGCCGCTACGGACTCATCTCTATGTGCTGCGGCGGAGGCCTGGGCACCGGCACCCTGATCGAGCGCTTGTAGCTCCGTTCGGCCGACGCCGGTCGGGGGTTCGACGGGCGCGCTGACGACGATCCCGACAGCCGCGGCCGGGAGAGGGTCAGGCCGGGTAGTCGCTGCGGGTGGTTCGCTCCTCGACGAGCGTCACCGACAATCCTGGGAACGCCGGCGGTCGTTTCTCGACGAAGCTGGCCGACCCTTCCTTCATTTCGCTGCGAAGGGCCTCCATCAGAGCCAGGGACGTCTGGCGGCTCTGTTCGGCAGTCCCCTCCCAGTCCTGCCACACCTGGCGTTTGATGGCCGCCATGGCCCGGGGGGAGCAGTGGGCCGCCAGATCCTTGGCGTACTCGATGGCGTCGGCCACCACGGTCTCGGGTTCGCACAGCCGCTCGGCGAGGCCGATGCCAGCGGCCTCCTCGGCCTGGAGGGTCCGCCCGGAGAGCAGGAGGTCCATGGCCGCGCCGGTCCCGACGAGTCGGGGGAGGATCCACGCCAGGGCGTTCTCGGCGGGCAGCCCTCGCCGGGCGAAGGAGGTGGCCAGCTTCGCCCCCCGGGCGACGAAGCGCAGATCGGCGGAGCAGGCCTGGACCATCCCTATGCCCGCACAGGCCCCGTTGATCGCCGCGATGACCGGTTTGGGGACACTCCGGGCGAAAGTCATGGGGCGGCGGGGCTGATCCGTGAGGGGCTTCCCGGTGGCGCCGGACTCGGCGAGGATCTGCATGTCGAGTCCGGGGCAGAACGACTTCCCGGTGCCGGTCACAACGATGGCCCTCACTTCGGCGTCGGCGGCCGCTTGGGCCAGCGCCTCGAAGTATTCATGCTCCATCTCGATCGTCCAGGCATTGTTGCGTTCGGGACGATTGAGAGTGAGAAGCAGCACGCCCGCGTCCGTCTCTCGTAGCACCTGGCCCATCGCTTCGACCTTACACGGACTCCCTCCCACCGGAGCGGGGTCATGACGTTCGTACATTGCTTCGACATGGCCGGGCCACCATGATCTTTGAGGTGGAGACGCAGAGGAACCTACTGGCTGCCCCCCAGGCGGCCCATCAGCGGGTCGAGATCTATTCGGGGGTGGCCCGTCTGGCCCGGACGGTGTGGGCCAGCGAGGTGCGCCCGTCGGGATCGCGACCCCGCACGGCCGTCATGATCTGCCATCCCACCGCCAACTTCATGGGTCACTACGCCCTGGCCGGCTTGGCGGGGCGCGGGTTGGCGGGGGTTGGGCTGACCACCCGCTACGTCGGCAACGACACCTCCCTGATCCTCGAGAACTGCCTTTTGGACATGGGTGCCATGGTCGCTCACCTCCGATCAGTCGGCTACGAGCGGGTCGTGGTCGTCGGCAACTCGGGGGGCGCGTCGATCGTGCCCTACTACCAGGCCCAGGCTCAGTCGCCCTCGGTGAGCAATCCTCCCGGTGGGGGACCCGACCTCACAGCTGCCGGACTGGAGCCCGCCGATGCCGTCGCCATGCTCAACGCCCACCCCTCCCGGGCCCGCCTGTCGTCGGAATGGCTCGACCCGGCCATCGTCGACGAGCACCAGCCATTCGAGCGCAACCCCGCCTTGGACATGTATGACCGGCTCAACGGTCCTCCCTACAGCCCCGAGTTCGTCTCCGCCTACCGGAGTGCGCAACTCGAGCGCAATCGACGTATCACCAGGTGGGCGGAGGCCCAGCTCGCCGCCCTCGTCTCCTCGGGTCACCGTCCGGCCGGCCTCGACGACCTGACCTTCGTCGTTCAGGGGACCATGGCCGACCTGCGGTTCCTAGATGGTTCCATCGACCCGAGCGACCGCGTGCTGGGAACGACCCCATGGGGCACCCCTGACGTGGGTGACTACCTGCCGGCTGGCATCGGGCGGTGCAGCACTTTGCGCTCTTGGATCAACCAGTGGTCGGTCGACCGCACCCTCGGCGATTCCCTGCGGTGGCTCCCAGAGGTAGAGGTGCCGGTAGGGATCATTTCACCTACGGCCGACCCCCTGGTGATGCCGCAGATGGGCCAGCAGATGTACGACTCCGCCGCCAAGGCGGTCCGTGCGCTCTACCAGGCCAAGGGGGCCAACCACTACTTCGAGGGACAGCCGGAGATTCTCGACGCGGCCCTCGACTGGCTGGCCGGCTGGATCGAATCGTCGCTCGGCTCCGCCCACTGATGGGCCGGACAGCGATCTCCCGGCTGCTTGCCCCTACCTCCATCGCCGTGGTCGGTGCCAGCGAGAAGCTGGGCATGTCCAACAATGCCGTGCTCCCGATGCTGGACGCGGGCCTGGATCCGTTCCTGATCAACCCCAATCGGGCGTCGGTCTACGACCAGCCTACAGCGCCCAGTCTTTCCGCTCTGGGGGAACCGGTGGACGCCGTGCTCGCCCTGGTCAACGCCGAGCGCTCCGTCGAGGTGGTCGAGGAGGCGGCCGCCCTAGGATGAGGAGGAGTAGTGGTAGCCGCCGGCGGGTTCGCTGAGATGGGCGACGAAGGCCGAGCGCTGCAGGAGCGACTCGCATCAGCGGCCCGGGCCGGCGGTCTGGCCGTGGTCGGTCCCAACTGCAGCGGCTTCATGAACGTGCCCCTCGGAGTCAACCTGTTCACCGGGGGCCGCATCCGGCTGCCCGCCGGACCCATAGCAGTCGTATCGCAGAGCGGATTCCTGGTGCGCGCCTGTCTGGCCGCCGGGGCGGGCCGACAGCTGGGCTTCAGCGTCGCCGTGTCGTCGGGTAACGAGGCCGTGTGCGGGCTGGCCGACTACGTAGAGGCCTTCGCCGACGACCCGGCAACCGGCGTCATCTGCCTCGTCATCGAGAAAGTGCGCGACCCGGACCGCTTCTTCGCAGCCGTGAGCCGGGCCCAGGCCAGCGGCAAGGAGATCCTGGCCGTCAAGCTGGGACGCACCGCCGCGGCTCGGGAGATCATGAAGTCGCACACGGGAGCCATCGCCGACGAGAGCTGGGTGTACGACGTCGGATTCCGGGAGATCGGCGTGCACTCGGCCCATGGCATCGACGACATGCTGGACCAGGCCCAACTCCTGGCCCAACTGCCCTCCACGCGCCGGGGGTCGGCCCGGCGTGTGGGGGTGGTCACCTCGTCGGGCGGGGTGGCCGCCATAGCTGCCGATTCGGCCGCCGACCTCGGTGTGGACCTGCCCATCCCCGAAGGGGCGGTCGACTGGTTGCGGCGCACCATCCCCGGTGAGGGGAACCTGAACCCGCTCGATATGACCGGCTTCGTCATGCGCGACCGGGACCTGCTCGAGCAGCTCTTCGGTCATCTGGCCGCCTCGGAGGCTCTGGACGCCGTGGTGCTGTGCTGGTGGGCGGCCGAGGGGGACGAGGGGTGGAGCCGGACGCTGCTGGAGCCCTTCGCCGAAGTGGCGTCCCGTACCGACAAGCCCATGATCGTGTCCCCGGTCGAGGCTACGTCCATCGGGGAATGGACCCGCGAGTACCGGTCTCGCCGCGTCGTGTTCTGCCGTGGGATCGACTCTACCTACCGCGCCCTGCTGGCCCTCGACCGGGCATCGTCGGGGCCGGCCCCCCGCCGTCCGCCGGCCCCATCCCTGCCGCCGGCCCAGGCCCAGGCCCCGGCCCCGGAGAGCCTCGTTCCCACCCCGGCCGGGCCGCTCGTGGCGTTCGGTGCCGCCATGGAGCTGCTCGAATCGGCGGGTGTCGCGGTGGCCCCATACGTGTTGCTCGAGCCCGGCCAGGTTGATCACCCCCGGTTGGGTCTGCTCGGACCCCGGCTGGTGGCCAAGCTGGCCGATGTCCCCCACCGCACCGAGCTCGGGGCGGTTCGGGTCGGGGTAGCCCCCGAGGAGCTGTGCGACGTAGTCGGGGATTTGCGCCGGATTGCCGAAGCCGAAGGGGTGCCGGCCACGGTAGCGGTGCAGGCCATGGTGAGCGGTGGGGGAGAAGCCTACGTGGGAGTTCAGACCGGTACCGACCTCGGCCCGGTCGTGCTGCTCGGACGGGGGGGAGTCGGAGTGGAGACCAGCGGACAGGTCAGGGGGAGACTGCTCCCGCTCGGGCCAGGACAGGATGGCGCCCTCGCTCGAGAGGTGGCCAGTGCCCGGGTGCGGGGACAAAGGGAGTGGCCGGTGGATGCCCTCGCCTCAGCGGTGCGGTCGGCCGAGCGGCTGTGGGCCACGACGTCGGGCTGGATCGCCTCCATCGACATCAACCCGCTCGTGATCACCGAGCACGGCCTGGTAGCGGTCGACGCGCTACTGCTCCTCCCCCCGCCCCGTTGACATCTGTCAGACACGCAAGCTGTCGTAGCGTGGTGTCATGAACGATGCGAGGATCTCGGACGACCTCAGTACGCTCGACGGTCTCCAACCGTCGAGCCAGGGTCGTCCCGGTCGGCCGGCCATGCTCAGCCACGTGGCCTACATCACCACTGACACGGCCGCCACGGCCCACTTCTTCGAGCGCGTGCTCGGTATGGAGCTGGTCAACGCCGTCCTCGACGACGCCATCCCCTCGACCGGGGAGCCGGTGCCGTACTTCCATTCCTTTTTCCGGATGACCGACGGCTCCACTGTCGCCTTCTTCGAGGCGCCGGAGCTGCCCCCGCTCGGGCCGCCCCCCCACCCGGCCTACAACACGTTCCAGCACCTGGCCATGCAGGTCGACACCAAGGAGCAGGTCGACGAATGGTTCCAGTGGCTCCAGTCCCAGGGCGTCGAGGTGCTCGGCCCGGTGGACCACCAGATCATCTACAGCATCTACTTCCACGAGCCGGGCGGCATCAGGTTGGAGATCACCACCCCACTCTCACCCAAGTGGAATGACAACGCCGAGGCGGCCCACGCCAGCCTCGACGACTGGACGTCCATCAAGGAGGACGCCCGTCGAAGCGGCCGCGACATGGTGGCCGTGCTGGCCGACCTGACCCGTCAGAGGAGCCATCGCCGATCCCAGGAGGTGGGAGGATGAACCTGCCCAAGCTGATCAGCGTCGACGATCATGTCGTCGAGCCGCCGCACGTGTGGGAGCGATGGCTTCCGGCCCGGTACCGGGATCGTGGCCCGAAGGTCGAGCGTCGGGGTATTCGCCACATCGACTACGTGGGCACCGCCAGCTACGTGGAGCACTTCGATGAGGATTCCCCCACCAAGGTGGATTGCTGGGTGTACGAGGATCTCGTGTACACCCACAAGCGGATGGTGGCCGCAGCTGGCTACTCCAAGGAGGAGATGACCCTCACTCCGATCACCTACGACGAAATGCGATCCGGGTGCTACGACCCCAAGGCCCGGCTCGACGACATGGACATCTCGTGGGTCGAGGCCTCGATGTGCTTCCCTACCTTTCCCCGTTTCTGCGGCCAGACGTTCTACGAGGGCAAGGACAAGGAGTTGGGGATGGCCTGCGTCAAGGCCTACAACGACTGGATGGTCGAGGAATGGTGCGGCGACTCGGGGGGCCGGATCATCCCGTTGGGAATCATCCCCCTGTGGGACGTCGACGCGGCAGCCGAGGAGGTTCGCCGCAACGCCGCCCGCGGGGTGCCCGCCGTGTGCTTCTCCGAGCTTCCCTACCACCTCGGTCTGCCCACCATTCATTCCGGCTACTGGGAGCCTTTCTTCCAGGCCTGTGCCGAGACGGGCACTGTGATCGCCATGCACATCGGGTCGTCATCGAAGATGCCGGCGGCCTCGCCCGACGCCCCTCCTTCTGTGAGCGCCACCCTGGCCTTCGGAAACGCCATGACGTCGCTCGTGGACTTCCTCATGTCGGGGATCCTGGTCCGCCACCCCGATCTCGAGCTGATGTACGCCGAGAGCCAGATCGGGTGGATTCCCTACGCCCTTCAGCGGGTGGACCAGGTGTGGGAAGACAACCAGGCCTGGGCTCAGACCAAGCACATCCCGGAGCCACCATCGACGTACTACTACCAGAGCGTCTACGGCTGTTTCATCAACGATGCCCACGGTCTCGGGTCGCTCGATGTGATCGGAGCCGACCATGTCACAGTCGAGACCGACTATCCCCACAGTGACTCGACGTGGCCTGACACCAAGGAGATCATGACCAAGCTCCTGCACGGGCTGTCCGACGACGAGGTCTACAGGATCGCGCGGGGCAACGCCATCAAGCTGCTCCGTCTGCCGCTCGACCGCTGACGGCGGCACTGGCGGCCGACACGCCGCGGTGGGCCAGCCAGTCGGGAGACACCTCGGGCACCGCCAGCCCCAAACGGCGGGCCAGCATCTGGGTGACCGTGTTGTCGTGACCCATCCGGGTGTCAGGCCCGCACAGACCGCGCTCTACTCGCCGATCCGACTGGCGGATGAGGGTGACGGCCATGAACAGTTCCTGCATGATGTCGAAGTAGGCGAGGTCTACCAGGGTCCGGCCGGTCAGCTCCTGGTACCGGCGGATCGTGGTCTCCCGGTCGGGCCACCCTTCCAGCCTCTTCACTCCTATCGCAGCAGTGGCGAATTCGTCGAAGAAGAGCCAGTGGGCCACGTCGATCTCGGGTCGGCCGATGGTCGCGACCTCCCAGTCGACTGCGGCGGCGACCGAGCCGTCGCCGGCGAAGATCATGTTGCCGACCCGGGCGTCACCCCACACGAGGACGTCCTCGCTTTCGGGCAGGGCTGGCCGGTTGGCCCGCAGGTACTCGAGGGCGGCGTCGATGATCGGGTAGTCCCGACCCCGCGCCGCCCACCTGTACCAGTCGCCGAGCCAGTCGATGCGATCAGCCAGGCGATCCGGCGGCTCGGAGCCGCCCGGGTCGAGGAAGGTGTGGGTCCGCTTCCACGGCACCCCGTGCACCCCCACCAGCGTGGCCATGGCCTGCTCCCACAGGTGCCGGCACCGTTCGGGGGACAGCTCGGCGACCCACCCGGCGGCGTGGAGAGACGGCTTGCCCTGCGGAACCCGTCCGGCAACCTGGTTCATCACGAAGAAGGGGGCTCCCAGGACGGCCGGGTCCGCTTCGGCCGCCACCACTGCGGGGGCCGTCACCCCACCGGCCTCAGCCAACCCCGTGAGCACCCGGCTCTCCAGCACGGCATCAGGTTGCGGGAAGATGTGACCGGCGCCGGCCTGCATCCGCAGGACGAGTGCCATCGCCGTCCCCTCCTGGCATGTTGCTTCGAACAGGAAGGTTTCGCTCGACTGCCCGGCGTTCGGTCGCCGCAGCTCGCTCACCTCGACCGCCGCCTGTAGCTGCTGTCCCAGCCAGACCTCCAGTCTCCGGCGCCGGTCCCGATCGGCGGTGCTCATGCCGGGGAATCCCCTGTGGCGGCCACGAGCGAACCGAGTCCATCGGCGGTCGTGCCGTGGAGGATCAGTTCGTCGGCGCCGGCGGAGACGAACTCCCGGAGCCGGGAGGCGCAGGTCGTGGCGTCCCCGATGGCCGAAGAGGACGCCAACCAACCGTCGGGAAGGCGCATGGCCAGGTCGGCCAGAGCGTCGCGGCTCAGGGCCTTGTCGGCCGGCCGCCCTCCGAGCGTGACCAGTTCGGGCTGGCACCGGTAGGCGGCCAGAGCCTCGGGGTCCCACCCGTTGGCGTCTACGAGGGCGTCGCCGAGGCCCTCCACCTGGAAGTAGCCGGCCGCACGCGCCGCCACGGCTCGGCGCTGATCTTCGGCTGTCGCTTCGGGAGCGACCACGACGGCGGCGTACACCTGGAACAGCTCAGGGTCCCGCCCGGCCTGCTCGCACGCCCGCCGGGCCCGGGCGGCCGTCGCGCCCACCGCCTCAGGGGTCAGGAAGGGGTGGAGGATGACGCCGTCGTAGGCCTCGCCGGCCAGTGCGACCGTCTTGGGCCCGACGGCGGCGAGCAGCAGCGGGGGAGGTTCGACGTCGGCGCGCTGGGCCAGCCGCAGCGCCGGGAAGGAACCGAGCGGTCCTCGGTAGTCGACCGTCTCGCCGGCCCAGAGCCGTCTCAGCACCTCGGCCGAGTCACGCAGCGAGGTCAGGGTCGGGGAAGGGGCCCCGTAGGCCCGCCAGCGCCAACTGGCCGACCGCCCCAGCCCGAGGCGAAACCGCCCTTCGGTGAGGGACTGCAAAGTCTGGCCCATCGAGGCCAGGACCATCGGATGGCGCAGCCCCGGCGACGTGACGGCCGCACCGATGTGGACGCGGTGGGTGACCTGGCTCAAAGCCCCGGCCAGGGACGGTAGGTCTTTGGTGTCGTAGCGCTCCCCGATCCACACCGAGCTGAGCCCCAAGGCCTCCGCCGCCACCGCCTGTTCAACCGCTGGGCGGGAGTCACGGACGCCACCAGGTAGCACGTAGCACCCCAAGCGGTCCCGAAACGAGCTCACGGACCCCGAACCTAGATGAGACCCGGACCGCTCGCTCGGGGCGAGAGCCGAACGAAATCGTACTGACATCGCCTCGGGGCTAATACCGTTGCGGCCGGCCCCGGACCTCCTGTTAGATGGGCTCCACCACTATGACCGCCCCCCGCCCCCGATTCGATCTGCCCACCGTCGAGGACGAGTCCCGCCCCTTCTGGGAGGCGGCCAAGGAGGGCCGGTTCCTCATCGCCCGCTGCCGGGCCTGCGGGCGGGCCCACCACTACCCTCGCCCTTTCTGCCCGCACTGCTGGAGCGAGGAGGTCACGTGGGAAGATGCCAGCGGGCGCGCCACGCTCTACACCTATTCGACCGTGTTCGTCAATGACCTTCCTCCGTTCAATGAGCGCCTGCCGTACGTCGCCGCCGTCGTGGATCTGGCAGAGGGACCTCGCGTCATGACGAACGTCGTCGCCTGCGACGCATCCGAGCTGCGCATCGGGCAGGACCTGGAGGTCTGCTTCCGCCCGATCTCCGAAGACATCACGGTGCCGGTCTTCCGGCCCGTCTGATCCCAGCCTTCTTAAGGAGGCTGCGCACATCGAAGGGACACAGGAACATGGCTGGTTTGCTCGACGGCAAGGTGGCGCTCGTCACCGGTGCCGGGCACGGAATCGGAAGGGGTCATGCCCTCGAGCTGGCCCGCCACGGTGCCACCGTTGTGGTCAATGACCTCGGCAGCTCGGTGCACGGCGAGGGGCAGGGGCGCGACGCCGAGAGGGTGGTGGAGATCATCACGTCCAGGGGAGGCAGCGCAGTAGCCGACTTCGGGGACGTCGGAGACGAGGAGCAGGCCGAGGCGATGGTGGCCGCCGCCTTCGATCAGTTCGGTCGGCTCGACATCCTCGTCAACAATGCCGGAATCGTTCGCGACCGGACGATCTGGAACATGACTGCCGACGACTTCGACCTCGTGATGCGGGTACACCTGCGGGGGACCTGGCTGACCAGTCGGGCGGCCGCTCGCCGCTGGCGGGCTCAGGCCAAGGAGTCGCCGACGGGTCGGGTCTACGGCCGGGTCATCAACACCACTTCGGGGGCCGGGATGCTCGGAAACTTCGGCCAGAGCAACTATGGGCCGGCCAAGGCTGCCATAGTCGGGCTCACTCTCACCCTCAGCCTGGAGCTGGCGAGCATCGGCATCACCGTCAACGCCATCAGCCCGGGTGGGGTGACCCGCCTGTCGGCCGGCGTGAGCGAGGGCACCCCATTGGAGCCCGACGAACGGCCCGAGGGTACCTTCGACCCGCTCGATCCTTCCATCTCCAGCCCCGTCGTCGCCTGGCTGGCCAGTCCACAGGCCGCTCACGTCAGCGGCCAGGTCGTGCGGTCGGTGCGGGACCAGCTGTCGGTGATGGAAGGGTGGCGAAGCCCCAAGCTCGTGAGCAGCGGGGGCAAGCATTGGGACGCCGAGAAGCTCGGGGATGTCTTCGCCACGGAGATATTCGGCACCCGGGCTGCCGGCCTGAGGCTCGGCTGATCATGAGCGACATCCGCCGGGTCGAGGGCGACGGTGTGCTGACGCTCACCTTCACCCGGGATGAGAAGCTCAACGCGGTGACCGAGCACATGCTGCAGGTCATCGAAGAGGCCGTGGACGACCTATCCGAACGCGACGACCTTTGCGTCCTGGTCATCACTGCGGAGGGCCGGTACTTCACCTCGGGCTTGGATATCACGACGTTGAGCGCTGACGTCGGGCTCGGGCCTGACGGCATTGTCCGAGGCTCGAACCTCCGCCGTGACTACCGGGCTCAGGCCCGCCATGACCTGTGGGACCGGATGGAGCACATCGAGAAACCCGTCGTGCTGGCCGCTCAGGGCCACTGCTTCGGCATCGGCGTGGAGATGGGCGCGTCCTGCGACTTCCGGCTGGCCTCCGATGTCGCCACCTTTGCCCTGCCCGAGGTCCCCAACCTGGCTGTCATCCCTGGTTCGGGTGGTATCAGCCGGCTCACCCGGCTGGTCGGCCCGCACTGGGCCACGTGGATGGCCATGGCTGGCGAGAGGGTTTCGGCCCGCCAGGCCATGGACATGGGCCTGGTCCACGCCGTCTACCCCGTCGACGATTTCACCGCTGCCGTATCGGCCTTCGCCCGCCGGCTGGCCGGATACCCGAGAGAGGCCATGGGTATGGCCAAGTTGGCCATCGGCGTGGCCGCTGACGTCGATCGTCGCACCGCCCGGGATTTCGATCGGGTCACCCAGACGGTGCTGTTCCAGTCGGCTGAGTACCGCAGCAAGGTCGACGCTTTCGTCAACCGGTCGGCCAGGTAGTACTCCCGGAGACCTCAGAGCAGGCAACCTCACGAAAGCGAGTCGCACATGGATTTGGAGTTGAAGGGCAAGAGAGCGCTGGTCACGGGCAGCAGCTCGGGAATCGGCATCGGGATCGCCACCCTCCTCGCCGAGGAGGGCGCTCAGGTCGTCGTCACCGGCCGCAACGCCGAGCGGACGGCCAAAGTCGCCGCTGATCTCTCCGCCACCGGTACCACCGTCGTATCCGCGGTCGCCGACCTGGCCACCGACGAGGGAGCCCGACACGTGGCAACCGTGGCGCTCGACGCCTTCGGCGGGATCGACATCCTGGTCAACAACGCCGGCGGAGCGTCCGAAGGTGACCAGAAGTCGTGGTTCGAAGTTCCGCTCTCGGAGTGGATGGCGACCTTCGAGAAGAACGTCATGGCCGCCGGCCGTCTCATCCATCTCCTCGTCCCCGGTATGAAGGATCGGGGATGGGGCCGGGTGATCCAGATCGGCAGCGGCGCCGGGATGATCCCGACCTCGGCCCAGCCCGACTACGGACCGGCCAAGGCGGCCATGATCAACCTGTCGATGGGGCTGTCCAAGGCCCTTTCGGGAACTGGCGTCACGTTCAACACTGTGGCG
>JAKBAX010000364.1 GCA_021808785.1 Actinomycetes bacterium
CGGCCACGCCGAAGCCGGCCGCCTCTACGGCCCCGTCGAGGCCGGAGAGGGCGGCGTCGATCTCGGCCAGTGAGATCTTCAAACCGTTGCGATTGACGATCTCCTTCAGGCGGCCCACGACGGTCAGGCGGTCGCCGGCCAACTCGAGGAGATCCCCGGTGCGGTACCAGCCGTCCTCGAAGGAGTCGTCGCTGTCGGCCCCGTCCAGGTAGCCGAGCATCAGCGCCGGGCCCCGCAGCAGCCCCTCCTGCGGGTGGCGCGACGAACCGATGCGTACCTCGGTGCCGGCCATCAGGGCGCCGTCGTCGGCCAGGGGGTCGGGCGCCGGGCCAGCGTCTGCGGCCCGGCGGCCAGTGGCGTTCGGGTATTCCGACGAGCCGTACACCCGGACGATGTCGATGCCGTACCGGCCGGCGATGCGCTGAAGGAAGGCCCGGGGCAGGGCGGTTCCCCCGAGGGCGAGGGTGCGCAATGCCACGTCGGGCTGGCCGCGGCGGTCGGCCACCGCAATGAGCCGCTCGATGATCACGGGGGCGCCGCCCAGGGTGGTGGCGCCGAGGCGGGCGGCGCGGTCGAGCGACCGCTCGGCCTCGAAGTCGTCGTCGAGGACGAGGGTGGCGTGCCAGTCGGCCGCCAGGTGCATCTGCATGACCCCGGTGATGCTGGTGAGCGGGCTGACCAGGTATATGACCGAGTGGAGTCCGGTACCGGTGGTCTCGGCCATGTTGCGGGCGCCGGCGGTGATGGTGTTGATGGAGTGGGCGACCCCTTTGGGCCGGCTGGTGGTCCCGGAGGTGAACAGGACCAGGGCCGGGGCGTCCCGGTCCGGCTCGGTGGGAGTCCAGGGAGAGGGCCCCGCTGACCGCCAACCGTCGAGGGCGGCGACCGGGACAGCCCCTGCCTCCGCAGCCAGCGCCGGGCTCACGCCGGCCGGCAGCAGCACCAGGTGGGCCTCGGTCGCGGCGACCGCGAAGGCCAGGTCGGCCGGCCCGCACCGGCGGTCCAGCAGGACGGCCAGGGCACCGATGCGCAGCAGGGCATGGTGGCAAACCGCCCCGTCGACGACATTGCCGCTGACCACCACCACGGCCCGGCCCGGTCCCGCGCCGAGCCCGAGCAGCCAGCCGGCGGCGTCTCGAACGGCGCTGGCCAGCCGGCCCCACGTCAGTGTCTCGCGGTCGTCGATCAGGGCCGCCCTGTCGGGGTACGACGCGGCCGCCGCCTCGATGCCGTCGCCCAGGCGGCGGTCGTCCCACAGACCGCGCTCGCGATACCGGGCGGCTCGAGTGGCGCCGGCCGGCCGCAGCCCGGGGAACCGCTGGTCCGTCGAAACCGCCATCCCTTCAGGTTCTGTGATGGGACCACCCCCGGGTAGATCACGGTCGCCCACCACGGCGCAGTAGGGGTGACTCACCGCGAAGCGGACCGTACCTCGGTCATGGGTCGATGTCAATGTTGCCCGACGTCGATGGTGCCACATCGGTGCCGGGGCCTTCTCCGGTCGCCTCGGCCCGGCTAGTGTTGGCGGCCATGCCCAGGGGGATCATGTTCGTGGAGTCGCGTCCGGTGTCGGCCGAGCGGGAGGACGAGTACAACGAGTGGTACGACGGGATCCACCTCGGTGAGGTGCTCTCACTCCCGGGTTTCGTCGGCGCCCGGCGCTTCAAGGCGATCGACGGGGACGGCCCTTACGTGGCGGTCTACGAGGTGGACGTGGACGATCTGTCCGATGTGATGGCCGCGCTGGGGGAGGCGGCGGCCAGCGGCCGGCTCCAGATGTCCGACGCCATGCAGATGGACCCCCCGCCCACGGTCACCGTGCTGGAGCTGACCACCGACCGGTCGTAGTTCCGGAGGCTCGGGATCAGTCGGGCCGGCCCACCCGGAAGCCGCCCGGATAGGGTGCCGAACCGTCGAGGGTCATGACGGTGGCTCCCATCTCCTCCAGCAGATCCAGGCTGTAGTGGATGCCCCCGGTGCGCTCCGGTCCGCAGTCGCAGAGCGCTACCGCGCCTTCCACCATGGCCTCCATGGACTCGGTCCGGTCGGCCCCGAGGCTGTCGCCGATCAGGGCGATGGTCCCCTCGGTGGCGACCCCGCTACGGGGGGCGACAGTGTTGACCCGCACCCCCGTGCCGGCCAGGGTCTGGGCGAAGGCGACGGTGAGCCGGTTGAGGGCGGCCTTCGACGCGCCGTAGATGCCCATGTCCGACGGCCGGGGCATGCCCTCCCGCAATGGTATGTCGCTGATGGCCACCCCTTCCCCGTAGCGGGCCGCGGCGCTCGACAGGTTGAGGATCCAGCCCTCCCCCTGCTCCACCATCACCGGCGCAGCCGCCTGGATGAGATCGGCCGGGGCGTGCACGTTGACTTCGAAGGTGATGCGGCGCCGCTTCAACGGATAGCTCATGAGCGGTTGGTAGACCGCCGCCGCGGCGTTGTTGACCAGGATGTCCAGCCGGCCGTCGAATCGGTCCAGCACGGTGGGGACGATGGTGGCCCGGCTTTCCTCGTCGCTCAGGTCGGCGGCCACGGCGACCACCTGGGTCCCGTAGGCCGCGCACCGCTCCACCGTCTGGTTGAGGCTCCCGTCGAGATGGGAGTGGTGGTCCACCGTGCGGGCCACGACGGCCACCGCGGCACCCTCGGCGGCCAGCCTCTCGGCCACCGCGGCACCGATGCCCCGGCTGGCCCCGGTGACGACGGCGGTGCGCCCCTTGAAACGGTCCATCTACGATTCCCTCCCGGTCAGAGCGTGTCGAATGATCTCAGGTCCCGGATGGCGGCGCACGACCGGCGGGCCATGGCCAGGAACATCTCGTCCGATTCGGCGCTGCGTTGGGCGGTGGCCATGAGCGAGCCGAGCACGGTGATCATCGGGCCCTGGAACATGGCGAAGCGGTAGTCGTCGAAGCAGCGCGCCAGGTCGTAGCCGGCCACTCCTCGGGCGACCAGCCCGGCGTGGTAGTGGCTGACGAGGTCCTCCTCGATGTGGCGGCGCGACGGCGTGTCGAGGCTGGTCCCGAGGAAATAGGCCAGGTCGCGAGCCGGCAACCCGATGGTGGCGGTCTGCCAGTCGACGGCGATCACCGATTGATCGGAGGGCGAGAACATCAGGTTGTCGAGGCGGTAGTCGCCATGGATCAGGGAAAAAGGTTCCCGGCGCGCCGTATGCCACTCGACCAGCACCTCGCCGGTCCGGCAGAGGGTCTCGACGTCGTCCGGCTCGAGCCCCCCACCGCAGCGCTCGACGAAGTGCGGGGTGCCGGTGGCGTACAGCTCGGCGAGGAAGGAGGCCCGCGTCTCGGATACAGGGGCCAGGAAGTCCAGCTCGAGCAGGCTGTGGTCGTTCCACAGAGGGGCGTGCAGGGCGGCCAGGTCGACCACCGCGGCTCGGGCCGCGGCCGGCGGACAGCCATCGACCTGGCGACCCGGGCGGCGGGGGGAGAGGTCCTCCATGATCAAGGTGAAGCCGGCACCGTCTTCTGTGATGGCGGCGTGCCAGCACCGGGCCGTCGGCATGTCCACCTTCGCGGCCAGGTGGCGATAGAAGCCGATCTCACTGCGGTGGCCGGCGGCCACCCGGAGGCGGGCCGTGGCGTCGCCCTCGGCCAGCTTGACCACCAGCGTGGGTGGCAGGCCGTGGGCGTCGAGGTCCAGCACATAGGTGGACGACGTCTGGCCGGTTCCGATGCGCCGGGCCCGCACCGATGCCACGGTGGTGCCGAGCGCCTGCTCCAGCCACCTGGTGTCCATCTCGTCGATGGACCTGGCGACCGATGTGGCGGGACCGGGGCTCATTGGGGCAGGCGGAGGCGGCGCCGGGCGATGATGTTGCGCATCACCTCCGACGATCCACCCGAGATGGTGAGCGCCCGAGACCAGAGCCAGGCGTCGAGCAGTCGCCCGGCTTCCGCGTCGCGACCGGTCGGCGCCGGGCCGTGTTCGGTGAGCAGAGTGACGGCGTAACGACCGATCCGGTTGTAGGTCTCGGTGTGGAGCAGTTTGGCGATGGACCCGTCAGTGGGATCGTCGGCCCCGGCCAGCGCCCGGTCGACGTGGTCGGCCACGAAGGCCCGGGCCGCGGCGGCGTCTGCGGCCAGGCCGGCGATGTCGGCCCGGATGTCGGCCTGCTCGATGGCGGGGCGGCCCTCGACGTCGAGCCCGCCGGCCACCGAGACCAGGTCGGCGAGCAGCTGGTCGAGGAGGAGCACGTTGCCGCCCACGCCGAAACGCTCCACCTCGAGGCCGGACATCGCCACGGCCCAACCACCGCCCACATCCCCGAGCTGCGCCTCCGGCGGGAGCGTCACACCGTCGAGGAACACGTCGTTGAACTCGAAGGCTCCGCCCATGGTCCGCTTCGGCCGCACCTCGAGGTGTTCGGCGTTCATGGGCACCAAGAAGGCGGTCAGCCCGTCGTGGCGCCGGGGCCCGACCGATGTCCGCAGCAGGGCCACACCCA
>JAKBAX010000365.1 GCA_021808785.1 Actinomycetes bacterium
CCGATCGCGGTCCTGACCTGGGACGACGCGGCAAGACTGTCCGACGCCCGGCTGGTAGTTCTCATCGCCGACGATCCTGACCCAGCATCCGGGGTACCTCTCACCGTCAACCCTGCGGTCCACGGCGAGGGTGTACTGGCGTGGAGTCTGGGTGCATTCGTCGACATGCTCTCCCGGAAGGACTTGGGCGAAGGTGTCGACGATCTGCTCGACGACTATCCGGCCTACGTGCTGTGCGGGTACCGGACTGCGGAGATGGTGCTCGGCGTAGGGGCCGATTTCATCGACCGCGGGATCCTGTTGAAGCTGGAGGATCCCTCGTCGCCGGCGGGCAGGGCTGTGTTCCTCGACTCGAACGATCTCCGCCTCGTCCTGCAGAGCGGCCACGACACGATGTCGTGCGGGTGTGCCCATGGACAAATGCTTCCGTTCGTCTCCGTGCTCGAATCGCTGATGGCGGACGGCGACCCGGGCTTTGACGAACCGGAGGACGGTGTCCGAAGTCCCGCCTCCTAAGCCCCGTACCTCCTCAAGACGGCGCGCCAGCGTCCCCGTCAGGACAGCGTTGGCGGGTGCCCGAAGTAGACCTCGGCCCCGGCGACTGGGGCGCCGGGCGTCAGCAACGGGAGCCGAATGGTCGCTTCCCGGTACTGGCCGAGCAGAGCTGAAACCGGACGGATCCTCGCAGTACTACAGCCCTTCCACTCTGGGCACGGCCGTCGCCTGTGTGTCGAGCCACTGTCGCAGAGCCAAGGTTGCTTCGACGTCGCTCCGGTTGTAGTCGAGTAGCCAGTCCCGGGCATCCCCGCGATCAGGTGAGAAAGGGTCGACAGCATGGTCGTAGCGCACCATCGACTCGCCACCACCGGGATCGTCGACGTCCCAGCTGAAGTCGCAGAGGGGGGCGACGGTCTTGAGTCCGATGGCGGACCCCGTTAGCAGTTGGGAGTCGAAGACGCGTAGCAGGTCGACCCAGTCGTCCGAGGAGATAAAGGCCTCCACTTCTTCGGAAAGGCCGAGTGCGGAAGCGATGCGCCGCATCTGGCCGTTCTCCGCGCCGGCGTTGTAGCAGTAGGCCCGGAACGACAGTCCACGAGACGAGGCGGCCTCCCGTAGCTCGCGCAGCCATTGCCAGAAGTCCTCGAACAGACGCCCCTCTGCGTCGCCATCCAGCGGCGACCAGGTGTAGAACGGCCGGTAGCCGGCCACCGCACCCGCGACAGCAAGAGCATCTGAGGATCCGGAGACGAGAGTTCCCCACAGGTAGACGCCGGTCTCGACGTTCTCCATGTCGATGTCCACCTCGATCTCCGCGCGGGGCACGGTGACGGCTTCGACCCCCCGGCGCCGGTAGACCGCGGAAGAGCCGAGAGCGGCGCGGGCCTTGTCGATCTGCTCGGCCAGCCCGCTCGGTGCGACATCGGAGTAGGAAGCCGTCTGGGGGCACAGGGAGCGGGCATCGCCGACGGTCGCGATGCCGGCGGCGGCCAGCTTGGCGATCTGGCCTCTCTTACGTGCCCCGATGACGTCGGCTACCGGAGTGGCGCCGTCGAGCCGTCCGACCGCGTCGACAAGCGGGCGTAGGTCCACTCCCGCCGACACCAGCGTGGCGGTGCGGTAGTCGAGGGCGGCCAGCCGGGCCCTGTTGGTGACGCCGTGCTCGTGGTGGGTCTTCCAGGAGCGCCACCCGCTGCGGGGGATGAGGCTGACGCAGCCCGCTCCCTCGTTGAGCAGCGGACCGCAGTGGGACCACCAGGGGCATTCGCCGCACTCGCCGATGCGGACGGGCAGGACCAGCGGCTCGACGGACGGTTCTGCGAGGTGCTGGTGGGCGACGGCCATGATGTCGAGGCGGAAGTCGAACTCGAAGTCGTAGATCTCCATGGTCGAGCGACGCTTCTGCCTGCCGGTCGACGACGGCGTCGTCCACATCGGCTCGTCGAGGTTCCACCACACGATAACGCCCTCGGTGCCGATGATCCCGCCCCACCGAGCGCCCTCCCCGGCGACGGGGCTGAAGCCGGCGGCTTCGAGCATCCGCTGGTAGTGGGCCAGCTGCAGAAGGTCGCCCCGGTGGCGCCGGCCGGCCCGCTCCGGATCGGCGGCTGCTGTCTCGAGGCCAGGCGACGTCGACGGCGAGCAGAGCGCCGCGCCCGACGACGGACCGGAGGCGGGCTCCAGGGTCCGGTGCATCTTGATGTCCACTGCCCGGTAGCCGCCAGGAGCGGCCCGGACCAGCAGGTCCGGCTCGCCCACCCGGCGACCGACGAGATCGGTCGGCAGCCGACCCCCCACGATCAGCGGGGCTTCCGCCTCCATAGCCGCGACGGTCAGAGCCTCCCGCTCGGCGGCGGCGGCCCCAGGAGGAATCACCACCGCCTCCGGCCACCCGGCCCGACCCGATTCGAGGACGGCCGCCTCGAAGTCGACCCCCTGCGTCACGCGCCGCTCCACGACCGCCGAGACCGGCAGCGGCTCGGTCGGGCGCAGCACGTCGAGCTGGGCGCGCACCGGGCAGTACCGGGCCCGGTAGCCGCCCTGGGGCGGAACGGTCGACACGTCGTAGCGGGGGGCCACAGATCCGATACTAGGAACCGGCTGTGACGGCGAATCCCGTCCCGAAGCGGTCACAGCGGACCTCTACGATCCTGGATCGTGGACGACTCACTGCTAGGGGTGGTGCTGGCCCGCCTCGACGATCCCGACCATCGCCCCGACGCCGTGGTGGAGGCTCTCGTGCTGGCCGCGCTCGACAGCGACAAGGCTGTTGCTGCGGCCCTCGGCGGGGAGGCGGTCGCCAAAACCGAGGGCTGAGCCGGCCGCTGCCGGCGGGGAGGATGCCCCCACCCCGAAGATGTATCTGGAGCGGATCCAGCTCAGTGGCTTTCGCGGCATCCGCCCGACCGCCGAGGTTCGCCTGCAGCCCGGTCCCGGCCTGACGGTGGTTTGCGGTCGCAACGGGTCGGGCAAGTCCAGCTTCGCTGACGGGCTCGAGGTCCTATTCACTGGCAACCTCAAGCGCTGGGAGCGCCGTTCCCGTGAATGGTCCACCACGTGGCGATGCCTGCATGCAGGCCATACTGCTGTCCGGGCCGAGGTCCTTGTCGACGGGACACCGGGGGTGGCGGTCCTCGAACGGCGATGGACTGCCGACCAGCCGATCGACGGGCCGACCACGACCGTCCAGCCCGCCGTCCAGCCCCGGACGACGATCGACGATTTCGGCTGGGCCAGGGCGGCCGGCGGGTTCCGTCCTTTCCTCAGCCACGCCGAGCTGGAGGCGCTCCTCGACTCGCCCATGGCACTGCACAGACAGCTCAATGACCTGCTCGGCCTCGACGACCTCGACACTGCAGCCGAGCGGCTGCGCAGCCGCACCGCGCTTGACCGGGCTTCTAAGGCCCATAAGGAACCCGGTCAAGCACTCATCGAAGCTCTCCGCCTGAAGGACGGGCTGCCCCGCGGAAGGCCCAGCTAGCGGCCAACAACTTCCACACTCGGCGGGACTCGTTACTCGCCGAGTCATGCGGTCACGAATGACCGGATGACTACGATCGTTGCCCGTCAACAGAGGAGTCGCGAATGAGAATCAGGCGGGTGCGGGTGCAGGGTTTTCGATGCCTCGAGGATGTGGACATTCCCCTTGACGACGTCAGCACGCTCATCGGACCGAACGGCGTGGGAAAGTCCTCGATCCTTCGGGCACTAGACTGGTTCTTCAACGGGAGCACCTCGGCGGGGATCTCCCACGAGGACCTGTCCGCCAACGCGCCCGACGGCCGAATCCGGGTGGAGGTGGAGTTCGCGCAACTCACATTGAAGGATCGGGAACAGCTCGGCCGCTACGCGCCTGAGGGCACCGACAGGGTCTTGCTCTGGAGAACATGGACTGACGGAGCGGACGTGTTCAGCGGCAATGCCCGCTCCTACCCGGCCTTTGCACCCATCCGAGCTGCATCAAGTGCCATAGACAAGCGCAATCTTTACGCGACTCTACGGTCCGAACGCTCCGAGCTCGGGCTCCCTACGGCGAACAGCGCGCCGAAGGTTGAGGAGGCGTTGGCAGCATGGGAGAGGGAACACCCGGAGGACCTGGCCGACTCCGAGATGCAGACCAGCACGAAGTTCTTCGGGTTCCTAGGTGGAGCGAAGCTCTCTGGGGTTTTCGACTATGTGTTCGTGAGCGCTGACCTGCGGGCCAGCGATGAGACGCAGGACACGCGAAACGCCACTGTCGGCCGACTCCTGGAACGGACGATCGATCGTCAGAACGTCACCACAGAGATTGACACCCTCATCGACGAGTTCAACGAGAAGCAGAGCCAACTCGTCGAGGAGCACCTCGCGGGACAGCTTCTCGCGTTCCGCCGCGCTCATCGGCACGTCGAGATCCACGACCAGGTCTTGAATGACGGAAAAGACCTGTCCACGAATTCGCCCGTCGCGCATCGAGGCGATTCG
>JAKBAX010000038.1 GCA_021808785.1 Actinomycetes bacterium
GATGTTGAGTGGCGGGGGTAGGATTTGAACCTACGACCTTCGGGTTATGAGCCCGACGAGCTACCAGACTGCTCCACCCCGCGGCGGGATGTACACCATACCACGGCGGCACGCACCTGTAGCCGGCAGCGGTGACCTTTCGGCGAATTTGTCCCTACCCCAATCTGTCGGCGTGCCATGGTCGGCTGATCCAAGAGGAGGATCCGTGAGCAACCAGAGCTGGAACGTGGTCTACCAGGTCCCGGGCATGTCGCAGCCGACTCCGATGTCGTGCTGGGCCACGTCGTTCGCCATGTTGATCAACTACAACCAGGGTACGAGCCTCACCCCGAAGGACGTGGCCGACAAGGTGGGCCGCGACATCGAGCACGGGGACGACAACGCGACCGACCACCAGGTGGCCAACGCCTTCGGCCTGAACGTCGACGCCTGCACGTGCATGAACATCGACGGCTGGGGCACCATGCTCACCAACTACGGCCCCCTCTACATCGGCATCAACGGCAACACCCATGCCGTCCTCGTCACCGGCATGACCAGCGACGGCACCCCCGAGACGACCACGTTCTACATCAACGATCCGTGGGACGGAGCGGTGCAGAAGAGCTTCAACACGCTGACCCAGATCTACGAGTCCATAGACAACGAGACGGAGTTCTGGATCGTCCACCGCTGACGCCTGGCTGCACCGCCAGCCAGCGGGGGGCTCACCTGATGGAGTTGAGGTGGACCACGTACCACTCCCCCCGCCAGGAGATCATGGAGGCGATGTAGAAGTAGTGGTCGACGCCGGCGACCGAGTACGTCATGGAGCTGGAGTAGACCCGGTAGTAGCTGCCCTTGTTGTACTCGACGCCGGGGAGGATCCATTGCGCCGTAGCGGGGACGTGCACCCCGACCAAGACGGCGGTCGAGGCCTGGGCGCCGAGCTCGGCGTGGAGGGTCTCGATGTCCTGGTCGTAGTCGACGATCAGCCGGGTCTGGTAGTCGTGGACCGGATCGGAGATGCCCTTCACCTGGATGTAGGCGGAAAGGGGGAAGAAGGCCGCCTGGGCCGGCGCCGGGTTGCCGGTCGTGATGGCCTGCCAGAGGTCCTCCATCCGGGCCAGGAAGGCCGGGTCCGTGGCAGAGGGCAGCACCTCGGTCTGAGGCAGAAGACCTGGATCGACGGTGGTGGGCGGAGCGGTGGTCGGCGTCGTCGCGGGCGCCGTTGACGCCGCGGTGGATGACGGCGAGGTGGAAGAGGCAGCCGCGGCCGTGGTCGTCGGCCCCGACCGGCCCGGCTTCGAGCCGGTCGCGGCGAGGGCGGTCCGGGTCTGGCGGCGGCCGGGGCCGCCACCGCCCGCCATGACCACCAGCACCGCCGCCACGGATACCGCAGCCAGGCACAGCACCGCGATGCGGCGCCGCCGCACGGTCTGCTCAGATGGGCGGCGTGGCTGCATGGCTCGGCCCATTATGTCGGCCCCTCCCGGGGTGCGGGCCGGCACCCCGGGGCCACCGAGGAATGCTCAGGCGGCGGCGCCCTCCAGCTCGGCCTCCTCCATGACCTCGACGGAGAGGCGCGGGGCCGCTGGTGCCTTGACCAGCAGTGCGACTATGGCGACCGCGGCCAGGCAGAACCCCGCCCCGGCGGCGAAGGTCACATCCAGGCCGCGCATCACCGGCCCCACCGCTACCGCAGTGCCGGCGGACAGCCTGGAAGCGGCCGGCACCACACTGTCGAACACCGTGACCAGCACAGCCAGACCCAGGGCGGCACCGAGTTGCTGCATGACGTTTATCAGGCCGGAGGCGGCGCCGGCCTCGGCCGGGGCCACGCCGACCAGGGCCGCCGTGGTGAGGCTGACGAAGGACAAGCCCATGCCCCAGCCCATCAGCACCAAGGAGGGCAGGACCTGGATGTAGGGCGTGCCGGCGTGCAGCTGGGTGGTCAGGAGAAGTCCGGCGCCGGAGATGGCCGAGCCGGCGACCATGAGCACCTTGGCTGGCACCCGGTTGACCAGCACCTTCGAGGTGATCTGGGACGACAGGAAGACCGATGTCGGCGCCGGCAGGAAGCCCACCCCGGTGATCAGCGCCGAGTGTCCCTGCACGTCCTGGAGGAACTGGGTGAGGAAGAACACCATGCCGTACATGCCCGCATAGCCGAGGCCCCGGGCCGCGTTGGCCGACGCCCGGGTCCGGTCGGCCAGGAGGCGCAGCGGCAGGATGGGCTCGGCCGCCGTGGCTTCGATGCGGACGAAGGCGCCGAGCAGGATCACCCCGGCGACCAGCGAGATGACCGTGACCGGGGCGTTCCAGCCGGAGCTGCCCGCCTCGACCAGACCGAGAACCACCGCCGTCATGCCGCCGGTGGAGGTGAGGGCTCCGGCCAGGTCGAACCGGCCGTGCCGGCGCGGCGTCTCGCGCAGGACGAGCAGGCCGACGCCGACGACGGTCACCCCGATGGGCACGTTGACGAACATGACCCAGCGCCACGACGCCCATTCGGTGAGCAGGCCTCCGGCAACCAGGCCGGTGGCCCCACCCGCGGCCGAGACGGTGGTGAACAAGCCGATGGCCCGCACCCGCTCGGCTCCCTCCGCGAAGGCGGTGGTCAGCAGGGCCAGCGCGGCCGGGGCAGCCAGTGCTCCGCCCACTCCCTGGACGGCACGGGCCGTGAGCAGCATCCAACTGTCCGTGGCAAAACCGCCGGCGAGGGAGCTGATGGAGAAAACTGCGATTCCGGCCAGGAACGTCCGGCGCCGGCCGAGCAGATCGCCGGAGCGGGCGCCGAGTAGGAGCAGCCCACCGAAGGTGAGCACGTAGGCGTTGAGCACCCATGACAGCGAGGAGCTGGAGAAGTGCAGGCCGCGCTGGATGTGGGGCAGCGCCACGTTCACGATGGTGGCGTCGAGGACCACCATCATCTGGGCGGTGAGAATGACGGCCAGCAGCACCGAGGGCCTACTGCGCCAGCGGCCGGGGGACCGCCGCATTTCGTGTTGGAGAACCATTGACTACGACCTTTCCGCTGGTACTCTTGGAGGCAAAGCGGAAGCTTCCTCCACTTACTATACGGAGGGTGCCTCCGTTTTTCAAGGGATTTTCCGTGGAGGTGTGCGCCGTGGCCACCGAGGTCATGTCCGAAGACGCAACGGGAGGGCCGGCCAAGCCCATGCGCGCCGACGCCCGGCGCAACTACGAGCGCCTGGTGGAGGCGGCCCGCCAGGTCTTCACCGACCAGGGCGGTGAAGCGTCGATGGAGACCATCGCCAAGCAGGCCGGCGTCGGGGTGGGCACCTTGTACCGCCACTTCCCCAAGCGCATCGACGTGGTGGAGGCGGTCTACCGGGGCGACGTGGAGACTCTGGTCCGGGCGGCCGACCGGGGGCCCGGGGAACTGCCGCCCTGGGAGGCGCTCGAGGCGTTCCTACGCGGCTATGTGGCCTACGCCCGCGGCAAGAAGGTGCTGATCAACGAGTTGCACGAGGCGTTCGACAAGAACCCGGGACTGAAGCTGGAATCGCGCGACCGCATCTGGGCCGCCTGCGGCCGGGTGCTGGCCCGGGCCCAGGCGGCCGGGATGGCGCGGTCCGACATAGACGGCGACGACCTGATGCAGCTGGTCTCGCCCATGTGTGTCCACGCCACCTTGACCGAGGAGCAGGGCGACCGACTGCTGGCCATGGTGCTCGACGGCTTGCGCCCCCCGGGGCCTGAGAAGCTGTCGTGAAAGATGCCGTCGTGAAACTGTAGGGCGGAGAGGAGACTCCTCCCCGCCCCGACCGCCAGGCCGCCGATCGCCGGTAGCGTTGCGCCATGGCGAAGGACAAGGATCAAGCCGACTTCTGGTTCGACCCGCTCTGCCCCTGGGCGTGGATGACGTCGCGGTGGATGCTCGAGGTCGAGAAGGTTCGGGACATCACCACCCGCTGGCACGTCATGTCGCTGGCCGTGCTCAACGAGGGCCGCGACGACCTCGACGAGCGTTACCGGGAGATGATGAAGTGGGCGTGGGGCCCGGTGCGGGTGTGCATCGCGGCCGCTCAGCAGCACGGCGACGAGGTGCTGCTGCCGCTCTACACCGCCCTCGGCCGCCGCATCCACCTCGAGCAGCGCAAGGATGACGAGGTGATCACCGAGGCCCTGGCCGAGGTGGGCCTACCCGCCGAACTGGCCCGGGCCGCCACCAGTTCCGATCACGACGACGCCCTGCGCAAGTCGCACCACGAGGGAATGGATCCGGTCGGCTACGAAGTGGGCACGCCGGTGATCCATGTCAATGGCATCGCCTTCTTCGGTCCGGTCGTGACCCCGGCCCCCAAAGGGGAAGCGGCCGGCAAGCTGTGGGACGGCGTGACCTTGGTGGCCGGCACCGAGGGCTTCTACGAGCTGAAGCGGACCCGCACCCAGGCGCCGATCTTCGACTAGTTCCGCCCTTTCCGGTTCCGACACCCGGATCCGGTGCGGCTAACGCTGCTGTCCCATTCTGCCGATTCGGTCCGTGATGGCCACCTCCGATCCGGTGCCCGAGCCCCTGGAGCAGGCCGAGGTCCGCACACCCCGGGTGGTGGCCCAGATGAGCCACTGGGAGGTGGCGCTGCAGAGCGTGAGCCACCTGGCCGTGGTCTTCGCCCTCAGCCTGGCTCTGATCCTGGTCCTCGCCCACCAGACCCTCCCCCGTCCCTGACCGGTCGGCCCACGTGCCTGACCGGTCGGCCCACGGGACCTGGGCGGTCGGCCCGCCGGCGTGACCGGACCCGAGCTCAGGCCTTGATGGATCCCACCAGCCGCTCGATCAGCGCCGTCCACTCGCCGTGATCGACCGGGTCCATGCCCAGCGCCTCGACGACGAGCGACCCGACGGCCAGCACGAGGCAGAAGCGGGTCACCGCGTCGGCCGACACATCGGCCGATAGCGACGCCGACTCCTGAGCCGAGCCGAGCAGCTTCCAGAACAACCGCTCCCCCCCGGTCGAACCGGCGATCACCAGCCGAGCCACTTCGGGGTCGTTGCGGGCCGCCACGATGGCCGAGACGAGCAGGGAGGCCTCGGTCGCCTCCCGGCGATCGATGGTGGCGCCCGCTGCGACGAGGGCGTCGAGCAGCTCCGCACCCCGGTGGTCGAGCAGCCGGTCGAGGTCACGCTCCGAGTAGGCCTCCAACGTGGCGTTGAACAACTCCGCCGTGGAGGCGTAGCGGGCGTAGAGCGCCCCGCTCGTCAGGCCCGCCTCAGAGGTGATCTCCGAGATGCTGGCCCCGTCGCAACCCCTCCGGGCGAAGACCCCCGGGCGGCCGCCTCGAGCAGCGCCGCTCCGGTCTGCTCCGCGGCCACCCCGGCTTTGCGTCCCATGCAGGACGATCGTAGGGGGCCTTATGCTTCGGCCATGGCTACCGCGGATGTGAAGGATCGGATCGACGCCCCCATCGAGGAGGTGTGGGCGGTCGTATCCGACTTCATCGGCATGATCGCGAAGATGGGCACCCCGGTGACAGCCGAGGGCGAGGGCATCGGGATGACCCGCACCCTCGAGGTGCAGGGTGCCCGCATCGTGGAACGCCTGGAGGAGCTCGACCCCGCCAACCACACCACGTCGTACTCGATCGTCGAGGCCCCGCTCCCGCTCACCGGCTACCAGGCCTGGATCGCCCTGAGCGACGGCGGGGACGGGACCACCGGCATCCGGTGGTGGAGCACTTTCGAGCCGGTCGGGTCCGAGGAGGACGCGGTCAAGCTCTGCTGCTCGATCTACGAGGGCGGCATCGCCGGCCTGAAGAAGATCCTCGCCCCTCAGTAACTGTTCGGGTCGGCGGCCACCTCGTCGGGGACGGGATGGCGGTACAGCTCGGCCGCGTTCTGCCAGGTGATGCGCCCGATGTCGCCGGCGGGGAGCCCCACGAGGTCGCGTCGCACCATTTTCTGGGTGTGCGGCCAGGTCGAGTCACAGTGCGGGTAGTCCGACTCGAGCAGGATGTGACCGACCCCGATGCGCTCGCGCTGGACGAACGAGGACGGGTCCTCTACCGCGCAGAACCAGAAGTTGCGCTGCAGCACCTCGGCCGGGGTGAGCCCGATGTCGGCCGTCCAGGTGCCGTACATGTCGTGGTAGGAGAGCATGTGGTCCAGCCGGTCCAGCAGGCCGGCCACCCAGCCGATGCCGCCCTCGGACATGCAGATGCGCAGGTTCGGGAAGCGGACCGGGATCAGCGAGTACAACCAGTCCACCGCGGCGAACATGGCGTAGCCGAAGAAGAGCACCCCGACCGTGTCGGGTGGGGCGTCGTCGGCAGTGGCAGGGCTGCTGCCACTCGAGCCGATGTGGAGGTTGACCACGGTGCCGGTCTCCTCGCAGGCGGCCATGATGGGATCCCAATAGCCGGTGTGGATGGACGGCAGGCCCAACTTCTGGGGCGCCTCGGAGAAGGTGATGGCCTTGAATCCCCGCGCCGCATTGCGCCGCACCTCCTCGGCGCCGACTTGCGGGTCGAGCAACCACGGGATCTGGCAGGGGATGATCCGGTCGGGGTAGGGACCGGCCCAGGCGTCGATGTGCCAGTCGTTCCAGGCCCGCACCGCGGCCCGCGCCAACTCCCGATCCCGGCCCAGCTGCAGCCTCTGGCCGCAGAAGCCGGGCAGGAACGAGGGGAAGTTGATCGAGGCGTAGATCCCGTTGATATCCATATCCGCGATGCGGGCGTGGATGTCCCAGGCCCCCCGGCGCATCTCGTCGAAGCGGGTGGGCTCGAAGCTGTACTCCGACACCGGGCGTCCCACCACCGCGTTGAAGCCCACGTTGGGGATCTCCTCGCCGTCGTATACCCAGACCTGGCTGTGGTCGGGCTTCTCCACCACCCGGGGACCCCGCTCGGCCAACGATGCCGGCATCCGCCCGGCGAAGGTGTCGGGCGGCTCCACGATGTGGTCGTCGGCCGAGATGATGGTGTAGAAGCGCTCCTGGCGGGCCGGCTCGGGCAGGAAAGTGGCCCGGCCGTCGATCTTGCCGCCGGTCGTGAAGGACCGGTCGGAGGTCAGGTCGTCGAAGGAGATGCTCATGAGTCGAGGACCTCCGGTTGGCGGCGCAGCAGGAGTCGGACGGCACCGCCCCAGAAGTACCCGGGGCCCCGCTCGACCAGGCTGGCCTTCATGGGTCCGAGAAAGGTCTCGGGCAGCACCGTGTAGGGACGGCCGCTCGTGACCACGTCGTACATGAGCCGGCACTGCCGGTCGATGGTCGCCGCCTTGTAGGTGGCTTCGGGCACCGAGGGGGCGGTGACGATGATGCCGTGGTTGGCCAGGATCACCACCGACTTCCCGCCGATGCGCTCGGCCAGCTCGGCACCCAGCTCCGAGTTGGCCACTTCACCGGTGTACTCCTCCACGAAGGCCAGGTCACCGTCGAACATGGCGGTGGTCTGATGGACCATTTCGGGCACCAACCCGAGCGCGGCCAGCACGGTCACGTGGTAGGGATGGTTGTGGATCACCACCGCGGCGTCGGGGCGACGGCGGTGCAGCTCGGTGTGGATGTGGAACGCCGGAGTGACGTCCCAGCGGCCTTCGAGCACCCGGCCGTCGTCATCCACCCGGCACAGATCACCGGCGGTCATCTCCTCCCACCACAGGCCCCACGGGTTGATCCACAGCCCCTGGCCGGCCGGATCCCGCATGGTGATGTGGCCGGCGATGTTCTCCCCGAAGCCGCCGCCGGCCAGGATCCGAAAGGCGCACGCCATCTCCTGCTGCGGCGTCAGATCGGGCAGCGGCGGCAGCACCGACGGCGCCCACTCCTTCAGTCCGCCGGCGACGGCGGCCCCCCTGTCACTCATCCTTCAACGCTACCGCCCTGGCCCGCAGTTCGCCCTTGGCCACCTTGCCCCCGGAGCTGCGCGGCAGCGGACCCACCCCGAGCAGCCGCTCCGGGTACCACTCCCGGGTCACCTGGCGCGAGGCCAGGTGGGCGACCAGGTCGTCCAGGCCGAGGGCCGGTGCGCCCGGCTTCAGCTCGACGTACACCCCGACCCGCTCGCCGAACACCGCGTCGGGAACGGCGACCACGGCGGCGACCGACACCGAGGGGTGGGTCATGATCTCCGCCTCCACGGCGGGCGCGCTGATGTTCTTACCGCCCCGGATCACGATGTCGCTGGTGCGCCCCACCACGGTCAGGTAGCCGTCGGCGTCGATCTCCACCAGGTCGCCCATGAGCACCCAGCCGTCCTCGGTGTAGAGGGCCGCATTGGCCGCCGGGTCGTCCCAGTACCCCTCGCAGGTGGCCGGCCCCTTGCAGCCGGGCTGGCCCCGGCCCGGTACTTCGACCGGTGCCCCGGTGACCGGGTCGAACAGCCGGACGTGCATGCCGGCGATGACCCGCCCCGCGGTCATCAGCCGGTGCGCCCGGTCGTCGTCGAGGGTGGTGACCGACGCCGCCCCTGTCTCGTTGCTGCCGTAGAACTGCAGCACCTTGGCTCCGGTGCGGTCCTCGAACTCGGCCGCCTTCTCGTAGGGCACCGCCTCGCCACCGGTGAACACGGCCCGCAGCGACGACAGGTCGGTGCCGGCCAGGGCCGGGTCGTCGAGCATGAGGATGAGCTGGGTGGTCACCGCAGCCAGCACCGTCACCCGCGACGCTTCGATGGCGGCCAGCAGGTCGGTCGCCCGGAAGCGGCGCCGTACGTGGACCGGCGCCCCCACGATGGCCGGGGAGAAGTGCTGGGTCCACAGCCCGAACCCATAGGGGGCGGGCAGGGCGGAGCAGAACACGTCGTCGCCGTCGAGGCCCGCCGCTTCGGCCGCCAGCTGGTGGAAGTGGAACCACCGCCGCTGGGTGTGCACCACCAGTTTCGGCAGCCCGGTGGTGCCGGAGGTGGAGTTGAGGATGAAGGTGTCCTCCGGCCCCAGGGCCCGACCCATGTCGGGCGGTTCGCGCCGCGCGAGGCGGTCGAGGACCAACTCGATGACCTCGATCCCGGGGGGCACATCGGTGCCCGGCGGCACGATCACCGCCTGGGCCCCGCTCCGTTCGAGCAGGTGCTCGACCTCGCGCCGTCCGGCCCGCCAGCCGATGCCGACCGCAGCGAGGCCGGCTCGCTCGGTGGCGGCCCAGGCCACGTGGGGCTCGGCCCCGTCGGGCAGCCAGGTCGCCACCCGGTCGCCGGGGGCGAAGCGTTCGGCCAGGTCGGCGGCCAGCGACCCCGACAGGGAGTGGTAATCGGCCCACGTGAGGGTCCCGCCGTCGTGGCCCACGGCCGGCGCGCCGGGCCGTTCGGCGGCCCAGCGGGCCACGACGCCGGCGATGGTTGGGCTCTGCGAACGGGGACCTGTCACGACAGGTGGAATGTAGACGTGGATGGGCCGCTCCGCTCGGCCATCTTCCCGGCCCATCCGACGGTTCCCGGCGCATCCGGACCGTTCCCGGCGCATCCGGCCCGGGAGCCGCTACCAGCTGACCGACGAGAGGAAACCGAGCAGCAGCTCGTTGACCTCCCCGGCCCGCTCCTGCTGCACCCAGTGGCCGCACCCGGCCAGGATGTGGCTGCCCCGGTGGTCGGTCAGAGTCTGAGGGTGGCGCTCGACGGCCCGGGACCCCCACATGGTGGGGCCGTCCTTCTCCCCGCCGATGAACAGGGCCGGCACGGTGATGGGCATGTTGCGCCACGGCTGCAGGTCCAGCCAGTCCCGGTCCACGTTGCGGTACCGGTTGAGCGGGCCCCGGAACCCGGTGTGCTCGAAGAGCCCCACGTAGAAGTCCAGATCCTCCTGCCCCAGCCAGCGGGGCAGCTGCTCGACGGACGGGAACCGTTCCCGCAGCATGGCGCCGGGTCGCACGAAGGCGATGGACCTGCCGTCGGGGGCGGGACCGCCGTCCCCCGAGGCGGCGATGTAGAAGCCCTGCAGCCAGGACCGCACGTCGAGCTCGATCTCCGCCTCGGCCCGGCCCGGCTCCTGGAAGTACCGGATGTAGAACTCCTCGCCCACCGCCGCGCCCATCTGGTCGAAGGCGTCCAAGGGGCGGCGGCCGCCGGCCGGGTTGTAGGGCACCGACAACAGGGCCACTGCCGCGAACACGTCCGGCCTAAGCAGGGCGGAGTTGGCCGCGATAGGCGAACCCCAGTCGTGGCCGATCACCGCGGCCCGTTCCACTCCGAGTGCTTCCAGCACGCCCAGGTTGTCGCTCACGTGCTGGAGCATCGAGTAGGCCTCGATCTCCACCGGGCCCGAGGAGCGCCCGTAGCCCCTCACGTGGATGGCCACCGCCCGGTAGCCGGCGGCGGCCAGGGCCGGCAGCTGGTGGCGCCACGAGTACCACGACTCGGGAAAGCCGTGGACCAGCAGCACGACCGGGCCGTCCCCCTCCTCCACGAGCTCGATACGGGCGTGGCGGGCCTCGACGATGCGGTGTCGCACCCGGCCGAGGTTAGACAGGCCGGGGCGGCCTCGGCGGCCCGGCCGAGGTCAGACAGGCCGAGGTTGGACAGGCCGGGGCGGCCTCGGCGGGCCGGCCAGGACTGCGGGACGGGCCCCGGTACCGTGGCCACCATGGTCGCGCCCTCCGGTCCCGGCGCCGGCCGCCTCCTCTCGCCGGCGGAGCAGCGGCGGTCCCGCCAGCTGGTGGTCACCCGGCGGCGGGCCACCGGGCTGCTGGTGGTGGTTACGGTGATCTTCGGTGTTTCCACCGCCTTGCTGCCCGACGCCCGCTGGCTGTCGTGGGTGCAGGCCACGGCGGTGGCCTCGCTGGTCGGCGGGCTGGCCGACTGGTTCGCGGTGACCGCCCTGTTCCGCCGCCCGCTCGGACTGCCCATCCCCCACACCGCCATCGTGGTGGAGAGAAAGGACCGCTTCGCCGATACCCTCGGCTCGTTCGTGCAGGAGAGCTTCCTCACCCCCGACGCGGTCAGCGCCCGGCTGCGGTCGTCGGGCGCCCTGCCGCGCGCCGCGGCCTGGCTGGCCGACGACGAGCACGCGGCCCGGTTGTCCGGGCGGGCGGCCGAGGGGCTGGTCGGACTGGCCGACCTGATCCGCGACGCCGATGTGCACGAGGTGCTCGACGGGGTGGTGCGCCGGCGCATCGAGGCCGTCGCCCTGGCGCCGGTGGCCGGCCGGGCCCTCCAACAGGTGACGCGCGACGGCCGCCACGAGCCGGTGCTCGACGCCGCCCTTCACGGGCTGAGCCGCTACGTCGCCACCCACGGCGAGGAGATGCACCGCCGGCTCGGGGCCCAGTCGCCGTGGTGGCTCCCCGGGCCGCTCAGCAAGCGCATGGTCCACCGCCTGCTGGACCGCTCCGAGACGGTGCTGGGCCAGATGGCGATCGACCGCCACCATCCCCTCCGGGTCCACCTGACCGAGGCGCTCGAGGGCCTGGCCATCCAGCTGCAGACCGACCCCCAGATGCGCCGCCGCGGCGAAGAGCTCAAGGCCGAGCTCCTGGCGCAGCCCACCGTCCGGGAGCTGGCAGCCACACTCTGGGAAGAGGTCAAAGGGGAGCTGCGCGATCAGTCGGTCCAGCCGGGATCGGAGCTGCGACGGCGGCTGGCTGGCCTGATCGCCAGTGGCGGCCGCCGGCTGGCCACCGAAGCGGACCTGGCCGCGGCGGTGGAACGGGCTGCCGACGCCGTCCTCGAGATCGCCCTCACCAGCTTCGACGAGGAGCTCGTGGGCCTGGTGACCGGGACCATCGCCCGCTGGGACGCCCACGACACCGCCTACCGGCTGGAGCTGCTCCTCGGCCCCGACCTGCAGTACATACGGATCAACGGCACCATCGTCGGGGCCCTGGCCGGCCTGGCCCTGCACGCCGTGGCGGCCGCGGCCTGAGCGCAGCGCCTAGCAGCCAGGGGCCACGAAGGTCTGGTGCAGCTCGCCTATCCCCTCGATCCGGCTGACCAGCTGGTCGCCGGGCTGCAGGAACACCTGTGGCTGGCGCCCCATGCCCACTCCGGGCGGGGTGCCGGTGAAGATGACGTCGCCCGGCAGAAGTGTCACTATCTGTGACAGATAGGAGACGAGGGTGGGTACCGGGAAGATCATGTCGGACGTCCGGGCCGACTGCATCGGCCGGCCGTTGACCTGGCAGCCGATGGCCAGGTCGTCGCGGTCGACCAGCTCGTCGGGCGTCACCAGGTAGGGCCCCTGCGGGGCGAAGCCGCGGTGCGATTTGGCCAGCGAGTACTGAGGCGCCGGGCCACTACGCTGCAGCGCCCGCTCGGACAGGTCCTGACCGACGGTGACGCCGGCCACGTGATCCCAGCCCTCGCCCACTTCGACGTGGCGGGCCTCCCGACCGATCACCGCGACCAGCTCGGTCTCCCAGTCGACCCGGCCCGGGGGCAGGACCACCTCGGTCACCGGGCCGCTGAACGCGCTGACGAACTTGGTGAAGAACAGCGGGTCCTCGGGTGCTGCGAAGCCGGACTCGGCCGCGTGGTCCCGGTAGTTGAGGGCCACCGCGAACACCTGGCGGGGAGACGGTGACGGCGGCCCGGCCTCCGCCGGCGAGAAGGACTCGGTCGCCACCCCGGCCGCCTCTTTGTCCGAGAAGAAGGCCGCGAAATCGGCCCAACGCTCGAAGAGCGAGTGCGGCTCGGGCCCGAACCGGCCCCCCGACGCCTCCTCCACGTCTTGCGCCCGGTCCTCCCCGAGGACCAGCTTGGCCCGCCCGCCGACGTTCGCGATCTTCATGCCGGCACGGTAGCGTCGGCGGGGGGCCGGGCGCTCAGGTCCAGATCACGCCGCCTTGATCGCGGCCACGTCGAACTCCAGGGTGATCTTGTCGCTCACGAGGAGACCGCCCGCCTCGAGGGCCACGTTGAAGTTGACGCCCCAGTCCTTGCGGTTGATCTCGGTACGACCCTCGAGGCCGATGCGCTGGTTACCCCACGGGTCCTGCACCGGGCCCGACACCTCGAAGGGGATGGTCACCGGGTGGCTCTGGCCCTTGATGGTCAGGTTTCCGGTGACCTCGTACTCGTCGGCGCCGACCTTCTCCACCGCGGTGCTGGCGAAGGTGATCTCGGGATAGGTCTCCATGTCGAAGAAGTCGTTGCTGCGCAGGTGGGCGTCGCGGTCGCTGTTGCCGGTATCGATGCTGGCCGCCTTGATCGTGAGCTCCAGCTTGGATTGCGTCGGGTCGGCGGCGTCGAAGAACCCCGAGCCCTCGAACTCCTTGAACGCGCCCCGTACCTTGGTCACCATGGCGTGGCGGGCCACGAACCCGACTCGGGTGTGGGCGAGGTCGAGGTTGTAGTCACCGGTCTGGACAGTGGTCTCGGGCATGGGGGTCTCCTTGGTTGCGAGGGTTCTGTTGCATGGCAACGTAGTTGTGAGCGCAACTATTCCTCATTGCCCGGAGAAATTCCTAAGTTGGCAGGGATGACCTTCGAGCACACCGCAGTCTTCGACCGTCCCATCGACGAGGTGTTCGCCTGGCACGAGCGGCCCGGGGCCATCCACCGGCTGACCCCGCCCTGGCCCCCGGTCAAGGTGGCGTCCGAGTCGGAGTCGTTGAGGGACGGCCGGGCAGTGCTCGCCTTCCCCGGCCGCATCCGGTGGGTCGCGGCCCACCGGCCGGACGACTACGAGCCGGGCCGCGCCTTCACCGACGAGCTGGTCACACCGGTGCTGGAGGCGGTGTTGTCCTGGCGTCATGAACACCGCTTCGACCCCGTCGACGCCGGCCGGACCCGCATCACCGACCGGGTCCACACCCGGGTGCCCGGACGGATCCTGCGGCCGATGTTCTCCTACCGGACCCGCCAGCTGGGCGGTGACCTCGACGCCCACCGCCGCCTCAACCCCGAGAGCCGCTCCCTCACCGTCGCCGTCACGGGTGCCGGCGGGCTGATCGGCACCTCGCTGTGCGCCTTCCTCTCCACCGGCGGCCACCGGGTCGTCCGGCTGGTCCGCCCGGGACTGGGCCAACCGGGCCGACCGGGCCTACGGGGCCTACCGGGCCACCCTGCGACGAGCGACGCGACTGAGTCCCGACGGTGGGACCCGGACCACCCGGCCGACGACCTGCTGTCCGGGGTGGACGCAGTCGTGCACCTGGCCGGGGCCGGTATCGCCGGCCGCTTCAGCGAGTCGCACAAGCGAGAGGTGCGCGAGAGCCGCATCGGCCCCACCCGGCGACTGGCCGAGCAGGCCGGCCGTAGCGGGGTCGGGGTGTTCGCCTCGGCCTCGGCCATCGGCTACTACGGCGCCGACCGGGGTGACGAGGAGCTGACCGAGGACAGCGAACGGGGGGAGGGCTTCCTCGCCGACCTGGTCGCCGACTGGGAGGCGGCCACCGCCCCGGCCGGGGCGGGAGGAGCCCGGGTGGTACAGGTGCGCACCGGGATCGTGCAGTCCCCCGCCGGCGGGGCCCTGCGGCTGCAACGCCTCCTCTTCGAATCCGGACTCGGCGGGCGGCTGGGCGATGGGCAGCAGTGGACCGCCTGGGTCGGCATCGACGACATGGTCGATATCTACCTGAGAGCACTAGTGGACGAGACGTTGTCCGGGCCGGTCAACGCGGTGGCCCCGGGGGTGGTGCGCAACTCCGGGTACACCAAGGTGCTGGCCCGGGTCCTGCGCCGCCCGGCGGTGCTGCCGGTGCCCGGCTTCGGCCCCGCCCTACTCCTCGGCCGGCAGGGCGCGGCCGAGGTGGCCCAGGCCAGCCAGCGGGTCCGACCGGCCCGGCTGGCGGCGGCCGGTCACCGGTTCCGCCACCCCGAGTTGGAGCCGGCCCTGCGCCACGTTCTGGGCCGGGTGCTAGACGGCCAGGTCGGCGGCCTCGTCGGCGGGGGCGGCGGCGGTGCGGACGGCGCGGGCGGGGGCGGCCGGGACAGCGGGGGCGGCGGCGGCCCGGACAGCGGCCCGGACGGCGGCTGAGGCCCCATGGCCCGGTCGTCGCGCCCCGCGGCGGGCGTCGGTCCCGCCCGCGCCGTGGCCGAGCTGCGCACCCCGGCTCTGATCGTCGACGCCGGCCTGCTCGACGCCAACCTCGAGACCATGGCCGCCGCTCTGCCGGGGCCCCGCCTGCGCCCGCACGTCAAGGCCCACAAGTGCTCGGAGCTGGCCCGCCATCAACAGCAGCACGGCCACCTGGGGTTCACCTGCGCCACGCTGCGGGAGATGGAGGTCATGGCCGCTGCCGGCCTGGGCACCGACCTCCTGTTGGCCAACGAGGTGGTCGACGCCGGCCGGCTGTCGCCGCTCGTCGCCGCCGGCCACCGCGTCACCGTGGCGGTGGACTCCGTGCAGACCATCGACGCCGCGGTAGCGGCGGGCGTTCCCGAGGTCCTGATCGACGTCAACGTGGGGCTGCCCCGTTGTGGCTGCGACCCGGCCGACGCGCCGCTGCTGGCCGACGAAGCCCGCCGTCGGGGTCTGGCCGTGCGGGGGGTCATGGGCTACGAGGGTCACGCGGTCGGCGTGGAGGACCGGCCCGACCGGGAGCGCCTCGTGGGCGAGTCGATGGCCGTCCTGGCGGCCGCCCACGCCGAGGTCGGCGGGGACGTGGTCTCGGCCGGCGGTACCGGCAGCTACGACATGAATGATGTGGCCACCGAGATACAGGCCGGCTCCTACGCCCTCATGGACACCGCCTACGCCAAGCTGGGGCTGCCCTTCGGCCCCGCCCTGTCAGTGCTCGCCACCGTCGTGTCGGTCAACCGGTCCGGCTGGGCGGTCGCCGACTGCGGGCTGAAGGCGCTCGGCATGGACCATGGCAATCCCAGCCTGGCCGGCCCGCTGGCCGGCGGTCTGGTGTGGTTCTGCTCCGACGAGCACGTCACCTTCTCACCCCCCGAGGGCCGGGCGCGGCCCAAGGTGGGCGACCGGGTCGAGTTGCTGGCGGCCCACGTGGACCCGACCGTTGCCTACCACGAGCGGCTCCACTTGGTCGACGCCGGCCACGAGCAGGTCCTCGACAGCTGGCCCGTCGACATGCGGGGCTGGTAACCGCGGCGGGGCCCGAGCGCCACCGGCACCTCCCGGCGCGGCGCGACCGAGCACCACGGCACGGCCACCAAGGCGGCGGCCGCCGCTATCAGGGGTGCCGGCGCCGCTATCAGGGGTGCCGGCTGCGCAACCACCTCTCGGCCTCGTCGGCCACCGACAGCCCCTCGGGAGCGACCAGCGGACCTGGACCGGCCAGCGGTGGCCGGTCGGCCACGTCCGTCGCCTGGAGCGCAGTCCAGGGCATGGGGGGCGTGCGGCTCAGTCGGTGGAACAGGACGAGCAGCCCCGGCACCACCAGCAGTGCGGCCGCCATGTACACGATCCCCACCCCGTTCAAGCTACGCCGGTCAGGGCGCCTTTGCGAACCCGACGGTCGGTCCGTGTCAGGGTCCGGCTTCAGCCGGATGCCGCTTCGAGCAGGCGGCGGATGAGCTGGCGGGCGTCGTACTTGCGCTCGAACGGGCCCCAGTACATCGACGCGTGGGCCCCATTGCGGAAGCCCTCGGCGTCGTGCAGGATGCGCCGGAAGTGGGCCGGGACCAATGCCAGAGCGGCCCGGCCGGCCTCGGTCTTGGAGTAGACCCGCCCGTCGACCGCACCGAGGGCCAGGCGGGCCGCCTGCAACACCAGCGGTGACACCTCCCGGCGCATCACCATCAGCCCTCGGGCCTGCTCGGCCACGGCCTGCAACGACCGCCGGCACCACTCCCGGTAGTCCGCCTCCTCGAAGGCCACCACCGGCCAGTCCGGCCCGGCGTAGGCCACCGCCTCCTCTCGCAGCAACGCCCGGGTGAGCGGGGTCTCGAGCGGTGGCCAGCCGGCCGGATCGCCGAGCGGACCGTCGGCGATGACGTCCCAGTTGGCGTACCACACCGCCGGGCGCCGGCCGGCCCTGGTGAGGCGGCGCTCGAAGGGGCGGAGCTCGGCTATCTCTGAATCGGCGAGAGGCGGCTCGCATACCACGACCAGGTCCAGGTTGGACTGGCGGGGGCTGAAGTCACCAAGGGCCAGCCCGCCGACCAGGTACACCGCGGCCAGGCGACCCGGCGCGACCCGTTCCACCGCATCGACGAACCCGGCAACCGGCTCTGAAGCGACAACAGGGATCATCGGTCGACCAGTATGGGGCGGTGCAACCCGGATTCGTGGTGGTCGGCGCCGGAATTGTAGGCCTGGCCACCGCGCGCGAGCTCGCCCACCGGTTCCCCGGTGCCCGGGTGACCGTGCTCGAACGGGAGCCGGAGGTGGGCCTCCATCAGACGTCGCACAACAGCGGTGTGGTGCACGCCGGGCTCTACTACCCACCCGGGTCGCTCAAAGCGAAGCTCTGCACCCGCGGCCGCGAGTTACTCCAGCGTTTCTGCGCCGACCATGCCATCCCTTATATCGAATGCGGGAAGCTGGTGGTCGCGCTCGACCGGTCGGAGACCGAGCGCCTCGACGCCCTCGAGGCCCGAGCCCGGGCCAATCGGGTGCCCGGCCTATGCCGCCTGGACCGGGCCGGGCTGCAGGGGGTGGAGCCGGCGGCCACCGGGGTGGCTGCGCTGCACTCACCCCACACCGCTATCACCGACTTCCCCCGGATCGCCCGGGCGCTGGCCGCGGAACTGGACGTGAGGACCGGCTTCGACGCGGTTGCGGTGGAAGCGTACGGGCGAGGAGCGGTGGTCCGCGCCGCCGGGACCGGAGAGGAGGTGGCCGCCGATCGGGTGATCCTCTGCGCCGGGCTGCGCTCCGATCTGCTGGCCCCGGACGGGGCCGGACCGGCCATCGTGGCCTTCCGGGGCGAGTACTGGAAGCTCGCGCCCGTGTGGGCGGAGCGGGTGAGGGGCCTGATCTACCCGGTACCCGATCCCCGCTACCCGTTCCTCGGGGTGCACTTCACCCGCCGCGTGGACGGCTCCGTGGACGTCGGGCCCAACGCCGTGCTCGGGCTGGCCCGGGAGGGCTACCGCCGGACCGACGTGGACCTTCGCTGGCTGGCCGGCCTAGCCCGCCAGCCCGGCTTTTGGCGCATGGCCCGGAGCCACTGGCGGGCCGGGGCTCACGAGATGGTCGGGTCGGTGTCGAAGCGGGTGTACGTGCGCCGAGCGGCCCGGCTGGTCCCGGGCCTGGCCCCGGCCGACGTGACCCGGGCACCGGCCGGCGTGCGGGCCCAGGCCGTAGACCCCGACGGGAGCCTGGTCGACGACTTCCGTATCACCCGGGCCGGCACCTCCGGCCAGATCGTGGCCGTGCGCAATGCCCCCTCCCCCGCGGCCACCTCGAGCCTGGCCATCGCCGCCTACATCTGCGACCAGCTGGACGCCTGAACGCCATGCGCCCCGCCCGGCTCGGTCGGATTCGGTCGGCCGCCGGCCCGGTCGGCGGCCGGCCCGGTCATTCTGTGCAGAAGGGAGTGTATATCCCCTCCTTTTGAACACTATTGAGTAGCGACGTTGCGAATCCGTGGCTCTCATGAACCCCATCGCAGATGGAGTGCGCCGAGCGGCGAGCCACATACCGGACCGTCGCCTGCTCGCGGCCGACGACGCGATGACGCGCGTGACGCGCATCGACGCGCATGACGCGATGGACGCGAACCCGTTGGGAACATACGTTCGATTTATGGGATAGCCTAAAGATCGTGGGTATCATCGCCCCGGTCCAGGGCAACCTGTTCGCCGTCGGGCCGGTCGGCCCCCGCCCCGCCGTGGCCTTCGAGCGCACCGACCTGGGCCGCGGGGCGTGGGTGGACGTGGCCCGAGGCTGGTTCGGCGGCGCCGACGACCTCATGGTCCGCCTCCAGACGGGGGTGGGCTGGCAACACCACCGGCGCTGGATGTACGAGCGGATGGTGGACGAGCCCCGCCTCAGCCGCTGGTTCGCCGCCGACGAGGCGCTGCCCGAGGAGGGCCTGGCCGCCTTCCGCACGGGTGTCGGGCGCCGCTACCACCACCGCTTCGGAGCCATGGCGCTCAACTTCTACCGAGACGGGCGCGACAGCGTGGCCCCCCACACCGACCGCGAGTTACGCCATGTGGACGACACCATCGTGGCCATCTTGACGCTTGGGGCCGAACGCCCATTCCTGCTGCGACCGGTGGGAGGGGGCCGATCGATCGATTTGAGGCCGGCGTCGGGTGACCTGCTGGTCATGGGCGGGACCTGCCAGGAGACCTGGGAGCACGCGGTGCCGAAGGTGCCCCGCGGTGCCGGGGCCCGGATCAGCGCCTCTGTGCGCTGGGCCCGCCGGGGCGGCTTCGAACGGCAGTGGGCTCCGGCCGGGCGGGAGCCGTCCGACGCCGGACCGGCAGACGACACCCAGCCGTCCGACGCCGGACCGGCAGACGACACCCAGCCGTCCGACGCCGGACCGGCAGGCGACCGCCGCTAGGGCCTCAGCCCGTCGGCGCGCTCGTCGGGGTGGGCGCGGTCGTGGGCGTAGTCGGCTTGGTGGTGGTGGTCGAGCCGCCGGCCGCGGTACCGCCGGAGAGGGCGTGGGCCGCATTGATGGCCGCCGCCGCGGCCTGCACGTAGGACTCGTACTGCCCCAGGTTCTGCTGAGCCAGGGCGGTCTGGGCGTTGGCCAGATCCTGGTCCGCCTGGGCCACCAGCGACTGCACGGTGGCCCCGGGCGGGATGGTCGCGCTCGACGACGGCAGGGTGGCCCCCGACGATGGCGGCACGGTGGACGGGGTTGTGGTGGTGGTGGTTCCCTGCTGGCCGCCGATGCCGGGTACCGGGTTGGTGGACAGGCTGGAGGAGAAGTTGGCGTAGTAGGTGTTGCAGTACGTGCTGGCAAAGGGGTGGGAGCCGTCCGGGTTCTGGATCTGGCACAGGGCGTTGTCGAGACCGGCGTTGCCGCTGCGGTAGGCCCGACCGTTGTAGACGACCACCACGTCGCCGAGTTGCGGGATGTGGTTGACGGTGGACTCCACATAGATGGGCTGGATGTACAGCAGTGTCTGGTCGATCGGCACCACGTCCACCTCCCCGAGCTCCACCTGCGACGCGTTCTGGTTGTACAGGGTCAGCTCGGCCGAGATCTGCGGGTTGGACCGGATGGCGTTGGAGATCAGCCCCGGCCCGTCGACGGTGAGCCCCGCCGGTAGCTGATAAAGGGTGAGCTGGCCGTAGGTCCCCGGGTCGGAGGACGCGGTCATGAAGCCGGTGAGGTTCTGGCTGGACCCGGTGCCCGATATCGGCACGAACGGGGTGATGAGGGAGAAATTGACACCCTGCTGCTTGGTACCGGGCAAGGCGGCCTCGATGTACTGGGGCTGCAGACGGTTGACCTGGGTCACCGCCTGCCCGTTGTTGAACACCGTGGACGCGATCGGCTGGCTGTTGTTGAGCACGCCGCTACCCGGATCGGGCGAGACCGCCCAGGCCTGGGCCTGGCTGTAGAAATCGCTGGGCTTGGTCAGGTGGTAGCGGCCGTACATGTTGGTCTGGATCTGGAAGAAGTTCTCCGGGTAGCGCCAGTGGTTGCTGATGCCCGGGAAGAGCTTGTCGGCCTGCGAGACGGGGGTGAAGAGGTCGGGGAAGGCCCGCTCGTACACCCGCAGGATGGGGTCGCCCGTGCCCATGTCGAAGAAGTGCATGGACCCGTCGTAGGCGCTGACCACCACCTTGACCGAGTTGCGCACGTAGTTGAACTTGGTCTGCAGGCCGCTCGTGGCCGGCAGCCCGTCCAGGTTGGCCTCCTGCGAGTAGGGATAGTTGTCGGTGATGGTGTAGGCGTCGATGATCCAGTACACCTGGTTGTTGAGAACGACCGAGTACGGGTCGGAGTCGTAGCGCAGGAACGGGGCCGCCTTCTGTACCCGCTGCAGGATGTTGCGGTAGTACATCACCTTCGACGACGAGGTGATCTGGCCGGACAACAAGAAGTTGGCGTCGCCGAAGCGCAGCGCGAAAGCGGCCCGCCGGACAAGGCTTCCCGCGTCCACCCCTCCACTCCCCTTGTAGTTCGTGTAGGTCTGCCGGCCGGACGAATCCTCGTAGTTGAGCTCCTGGCTCTTGGAGTCGGCGATGACGTAACCGCCGGTATCGGGTCCCTCCCCGAAGTAGATCTGCGACCCCTGGGGGCTCAGGTTGGTGGCGGCGTAGTTACTGGCGGGGGGCAGCCCGGACAATGTGAAGTTGGGCGATCCGGCACTCGTCATGCCGGCCTCGCTGACCGGCGCCTGTATCGCCCCGTAGCCGTGGGTGTACTGGAGGTGCTGGTTGACGAAGCCGGACGGCACCTGGTTGTTGAGCTCCCGGACCGATGTCACCGTCGCGGTCTCCTGCAGGCTGCCGTTCGGACCGGTGGGAAGGGAGTACCGATCCAGATCGAGGTCGTTGAAGGAGTAGTAAGCCCGCTGCGACTGGTACTTGTTGAAGGCGTTGAGCAGGTTGACAGAGGGGTCGAGGAGGCGCACGTTGGCGATCGTCTGCTGGTTGATCTGGGCCTGGGGCGAATTGCCGGCGATCTCGGACTGCGAGACGGTCGGGCTGTACTGGTAGTTGGTGGGGGTCACCACGTTGTTCAGTCCGTAGGCAGCCCGGGTGGCCTGGATGTTGTCGGCGATGTAGGGCGTCTCCCGGGTCAGTTCCGAGGGCTTGACCCGCAGCGCCTGGTACAGCGCCGGGTAGGCCGCCCCGATCAGGATGCTGACCAGGGCCCACAGTCCCACCCCCACCGCGGGCAGCACCCAACCCCGCCGCCAGATGTTGGCGAGGAACAGGATGGCCGAGACGAGGGCGATTATCAGGAGGAGAAATTTGGCCGGCGAATCGGCGTGCACGCTGGTCGCAGTGGCTCCATCGACCACGTGCGAACGCGACAAGGTCAGTGCCAGCCGGTCGTAGTAGTAACTGACCGCTTTGATCACGGCCAGGATGCCGAGCAGCACCGACAGATGGGCCTTCACCATCGGCCGCACCCGCTCTTCGCTCGACTGCAGGTTGATACCGCCGTTGAGGTAGTGGAACACCATGGTGAGGAGCAGGATCACGATGGTGGCGTCGAAGGCCCAGCCGATGAGGAACCGGATGAACGGCAGCCGGAAGACGTAGAAACCGACATCGCGGTGGAACTGGGGGTCCTTGATCCCGAAGTTGATGCCGTAGCGGAACAGATCCCAGTGGTTCCACTGGCGGTCGGCGCCGATGCCGCCGAGGACGGCGAAGATCAAGCTGACGAGCAGGCGCACCCGGCCGCCTCTGCTGAAGGCGAAGTCCCGGTAGCGGACCACCAAATCGTTGGCGGTCGGATCGAGCTCGTCGGGGCCCAGCCGATCGGCGACGGTCAGGCTGGTCATCAACAAGACGAAGAGGATGGCGATGAAGACGACCGACAGCACCACCTTGGTGAGCAGCACGCCCTTGAACACCGAGGTGAAGCCGACGGACTGGAACCAGAGGTAGTCGGTCCAGAAGTTGGCCAGACCGCGCAACGACGCGATCAGGACGATCAACACGACGACCGCGACGACGACGATCAGGCGGGTCCGGCGCGACGCGCGCGGCAACCGCCGGGGCAGATCCTGAGGGGTTCGCATCCGGGCGGAGACTCTACAGTCGGATCCGGGTCGACTCCCTGGCAGGCCCGGTCGACTCCCTAGCCGGGCCGGTCGACCCCCGCTCCGGGCCGCTCAACTGTCGGCCGGGCTGGGCACCAGGAGGCAGCGGCACCCGCTGTGGGCCGGGGGGTGGTGCTGGCCGGTCGGGAACGCCTCCGATTTCGGGATGGTGCCGGCCAGGGCATCGTCGTCGCAGTCCGGGCAGGGTCCGTCGGCATCGTCGACCACCCACCGGAACCAGGCGTCGTCGGGAGCGGCCCGCCAGGTGCCGCGGGCGAAGGCGGCCGACAGGACATCACCTGCCAACCTCTCGATCCGCTGGGTCTTCCACTCTCGATAAGCGGCCCCCACACTCTCGACCAGCACCGCCTGGTCCTCTCCGGCCGCCGAGTCGATGGCCTGCTCGAGGCGGCGCCGCAGGGCGTCGACGATGGAGGAGCCACACTCGGTGGCCAGGTCGGCCACATCCACCTCGACCGGCGCGTCCCGGCCCGGGAGCCCGAGGGTCTCGTCGGCGAAGACCGCCCCGGCGATGGCCGCCTCGCCGAGCAGGGGCCGGGCGGC
>JAKBAX010000366.1 GCA_021808785.1 Actinomycetes bacterium
CCGCACCGGTGCCGACATCCGATCCACGTTCTCCAAGAACGGCGGCTCCATGGCCGAGCCGGGTGCGGTGTCCTGGCAGTTCGAGCGCAAAGGAGTCATCCTGGTCCCGGGATCGGTGACCGAGGACGACCTGATGCTCGTCGCCGTCGACGCCGGGGCCGAGGACATCGCCCCCGCCGGTGACCAGTGGCAGGTCACCACCCCCCCGAGCGAGCTGCCGGCGGTGCGATCGGCCCTCGACCAGGCCGGCATCGGCGTCGAGTCGGCCGAGGTCACCCTGCTGCCCTCGACCACCATCGCCTTGGAGAACGAATCGGACGCCAAGAAGGTCCTCCACCTGGTCGACCTCCTCGAGGACCACGACGACGTCCAGAACGTGTACGCCAACTTCGACATACCCGACTCGGTGCTCGAGCTGGTAGGCGGCTGACCGACCGGCGCGGGAGCCCTGGCCGGTCTCAAGGGGCCGGACCGGCCGACCGATGATCAGGTGTGCCAGTCGAGCGGGGGCAGCCGGGCGAATGGAGATCCGCGACGCTTATCCTGGTGCTGGCCGAGGTGGCGGTGTGCGGACCGTTCTGGCCCGGCATCGTCCAGTGGGACAACGCCGAGATCCTGGCCGAGGCCCACCACGGTCCCATCGTCGACTGGTGGACGGCTCTCGGCACGCTGGCCATCCGCGGCTGGTTCGACCTCGGCCTGGGGCAGGGGGCGCTATGGGCCCTGCTGGTGGCGGCCACCATCGTCGGGCTGTTCGGCTGCCTGCGAATGGTGCTGCGACCCCCGCAGGCCGCCGTCGCGGCCCTGGCCGTGACGGTGTTCCCGCCGGTCTACGGCCAGCTCAGCTCGCTGTCGCGCGACACCGCGTTCTTGGCGTTCTCGCTGTTGGCCTTCGCCGCTCTCGGCGTCGTCGTCCGCCGCGGAGCTACCCGGCGGGGCCGTTGGCTGACCGTGGCCATGGCCTGCTCGGTCCTGGCCACCGTCAGCCGGCAGAACGGGCTGGTGGATGTGACTGTGGTGGTCCTCTTCGGCGGACTACACGGCCGGACCATCAGCTGGCGCCGGGTGGCCGCGTCCGGCGGCGCCGGTCTGGTCGCCGCGCTAGCGGGCTTCGGCCTGATCAGCGCCGCCGGTTCGGCGCTCGGCGCCCGGGCCCTCCATCCGGAGCGGGCCACCTACGTCTACGACCTGGCCGCCTTGAGCGTCAGCACCGGGCGGGACCTCTTTCCCCAGGCGCAGCTCCGCCAGCTCGGCCCGGGGGGGCAGGCTCCGCCCGACGTCTCCCTCCCGACGCTGCGGGCCCGGTTCGCATCGTTCAACCTGACCACGGTGACCTCCGGCGCGGCGCTCGACTACACCAATGTGGCGCTGGCCGAGCGCGAAGATGCCATCCTGCGGGCCGCATGGGAGAAGGCAGTGACCGGCCACCCGGCCGCGTACCTGGCCGAGCGGGCCCGGCTGACCCTGGATCTGGTCGGCCTCGGCAACCGGGGGCCCGACGCAGGCGGCTACGGGGGGGATTTCGCCTACCAGCCACCCACGTTCGTGACGAACTTCGGTGACCCGCTGACGTTTCCCTTCGCCGCTTCGGTGGCCGGCGACGTCATGGGCTGGTTCATCGGGCCCGGCGCGCTGTTGCCGCTGGATCTGCTCTGGACCTACCTCGTCGCCGGGGTGGCGGCCACAGTCGTGCTGTGGCGGCGGCGCCAGTCCTCGAGGGTGTGGGCCGTGTGCCTGCTCTCGGGTCTGCTCCTGAACCTAGTGGTGCTGTTCTTCACCTCCATGGCGGCCGGGTACCGCTATGCCAACGCCATCCCGCCGGTGGTGGTACTGCTCGTGCTGTTCGCCCTGGCGACCCGCCCCGGGGAGCCGGACGCGCCGCCGGCACCGGTCGACGATCGGGAGGCCGTCCTGGCCGGCTGAGAAGCACCGGCGGCGGGATTCGGATCCACCACGGCCCGAACCGGCCCTGCTAGCTTCGAACGGGTGTTCGCTCTAGGCGTGGACCCGGGCCTGTCGCGATGCGGCTACGGCGCGGTGCGTAACGTAGGGGGTCGCCTGGACGTGGTGGCCTACGGTCATCTGACCACCCCGCCCGGCGACGGGCTCGCCTCCCGGCTGGCCGGTCTGTGGGGGGACCTCGAGGACCTGCTCGACCAGCTGCGGCCCGACGTGGTGGTGGTGGAACGGGTGCTGTTCCAGGTCAATGCCCGCACCGCCATGTCGGTCGGCCAGGCCAGCGGCCTGGCCCTGGCGGCCGCCGCCCGGCGGGGTGTGCCGGTGGCCGAGTACAGCCCGAACGAGGTCAAGCTGGCGGTCACCGGTTACGGCTCGGCCGGCAAGGAGCAGGTGCAGGCCATGGTGGCTCTGCTGCTCGGCCTGGAAGAGGCCCCCCGCCCGGCCGACCGGGCCGACGCCCTGGCGCTGGCCATAACCCACCTGTCGGGGGCCGGGCTGCGCCGGGCTGCAGGGTCGGGCTCGTGATCGGATCGCTTCGTGGCACGCTGCTCGACCGCCGGCCCCGCCCGGCCGGCGGGATGGAGGTGCTGGTCGAGGTGGGCGGGGTGGGCTACCGGGCGGTGGTACCGGCCGGGTCGGCCGCCGCCCTCGGGTCCACCGGCTCCCCGGTGTTCCTGCACGTGCACACCCATGTGCGGGAGGACGCCATCGTGCTCTACGGCTTCCCGTCCCGGGAGGAAAGGGTCTGTTTCGAGGCGCTCATCGGGGCTCACGGGGTGGGACCGGCGGTGGCCTTGGCCCTTCTGTCGGTGCACAGCCCGGCCGCCCTGCAGCGGGCCGTGTCGAGCGACGATCTCGACGCCTTGACGCTGGTTCCCGGCATCGGGCGCAAGACCGCGGCGCGGCTGATAGTGGAGCTCAAGTCCCGCCTGGAAGCCGACCTGGACGGCTCCGGTCTGGCACTGGTCGGGGCGGGTTCGCCCGCCGGCGCCGGCGACCCGGCCGCCTCGGTGCGGGCCGATGTGCGCAACGCCCTGGCCGGCCTGGGCTACGGGGCGGACGAGATCCGCCAGGCCATGGCCGGGCTGCCCGCCGCCGGCACAGTTGAGGATCACCTGCGGACCGCCCTCAGAGACCTGGCCGCGGCCCGGTGAGCGACCTGGCGGAGCGGGCCCGGGTGACGGGCGCCGGCGCCGGGACGGGGCCGGCGTGAGAGAGGAGGGCCTGGCCCGGGCGGTGGACCCGGTCGCCGATCCCATCGAGTCGGCCGAGGAGGTCAGCCTCCGGCCTCGCCGGCTGGCCGAGTTCGTGGGGCAGTCCCGCCTCAAGGAGCATCTGGAGATCATGCTGGAGGCGGCCCGGCGGCGCGACCAGCCGGTGGACCACCTGCTCTTCGCCGGACCGCCCGGTCTGGGCAAGACCAGCCTGGCCGGCATCGTGGCCAACGAGGTGGGAGCCGGGCTACGGATCACGTCCGGCCCGGCCCTGGTGCGGGCCGGAGACCTGGCCGCCATCTTGACCAACGTCGCCGAGGGCGACGTCCTCTTCGTGGACGAGATCCACCGTCTGGGCCGGGCCGTGGAGGAGATCCTCTACCCGGCCATGGAGGACTTCCAGCTGGACATCGTGCTGGGCAAGGGGCCGAGCGCCCGCACCATCCGCCTCGACCTGCCCCGCTTCACCCTGGTGGGGGCCACCACCCGTACCGGCCTCATCACCGGGCCGCTGCGCGACCGCTTCGGCTTCGTGGCCCGGCTCGACTACTACGACGCCGGGGATCTGGAGGAGATCATCGGCCGCTCGGCCCGCATCCTCGAGCTGGAGATCGACCCGGCGGGGGCGGCCGAGATCGCCCGTCGCTCCAGGGGGACTCCCCGCATAGCCAACCGGCTCCTGAAGCGGGTACGGGATTTCGCCGAGGTGCGCAGCGACGGGCGGGTCGACCTGGACGTGGCCCGGCGGGGCCTGGAGCTGTTCGGGGTGGACGATCTGGGCCTGGACAAGGTGGATCGGGCCATACTCGACGCGGTGTGCAGCCGCTTCGGGGGTGGGCCGGTGGGGTTGTCGACCCTAGCCGTGAGCGTGGGAGAGGAGACCGACACCGTAGAGGACGTCTACGAACCGTTCCTCCTGCAGCTGGGGCTGCTCATGCGCACCCCCCGCGGCCGGGTCGCCACCCCCCAGGCCTGGCAGCACCTGGGCCTGGTGGCACCACCCCACAAGCTGTTCTAGCGGCGCCTCCCGGGCCCGCCCAGGTCCATCGGCTAGACCGGTCGCACCGTGGACGTGCCCGACTACGACCTGCCCGAGGGGGCCATCGCCCAACGCCCGGTGGAGCCGCGCCACTCGGCCCGCCTGCTCGATGCCTCGGGTCCGGACGCGCCCCCGCGACACCGACAGGTCCGGGATCTGCCGGCGCTGGTGGGGCCGGGCGACGTGGTGGTGGTCAACAACTCGCGTGTCATCCCGGCCCGCCTGCTGCTCGCCAAGGCTACGGGC
>JAKBAX010000367.1 GCA_021808785.1 Actinomycetes bacterium
GGTGACCCTCCCGGTGACCTCGTCGGTGGTGTCCTCCCGGCGGAGCGGTAGCTGCCAGCAGACGTCGGGTTTGAGCTCCAGAGGCTCCCGGCCCCGCTGCCGGGCGGCGCTGTGCAGGGCGCAGCCCGGACCGGCCGGGAAGCCGGGCCGGTTGAGGAAGATGCAGGCGTCGTCCACCAGGCGGGTGATGCGGGCGCCGTCCGCCTCCTTGGCCACCACTCCGTTGCGCCGCCCCTCCTTGCGGAACTGCCACTGCTCGGCGGTGAGGGTGGCCGCCGCCTTCTTGACCCGGGCCACGTCGGCGTCGTCGGTGAAATGGGCCCCGTAGGAGCAGCAACCCTGAACCATTTCGGGGGTGGGTCCGGTCAGCACCCCCTGGCAGCCCCGGCCGAAGATGCACTCCCAGCCCGAGAGCATGAACGTCACATCGAACATCCAGGTCCGCAGCTCGTCGGGGTCGTCGAAGCTCACCCATTCGTGCGACTCGGGGGGGGCGGCCGGCACCGACCGGGGGCTCATCGAGGGGACCCGCCCAGCTCTATCAGCAGCTCGCCGGCCGCGATCAGTCCCTTCCAGAACTGGTCCATGACCATGCGCTCGTTGGGGGCGTGGATTCGGTCGTCTGGGAGGCCCACGCCGAGGAACAGTACCGGCGCCGCCAGAATCCGCCCGAGCGCCTCCTCGGGGCCGCTGCCGCCCTCTCGGGTGTAGAGCGGAGGCCGACCCCAGACCGCCTCGATGGTCCGGCTGAGCGCCGCCATCGCCGGGTGATCCAACGGCGTCAGCGCGGGGGCCACCCCGCCCTCGGGGGTCACCTCCACCTCGACGCCGGCCGGCACCCGCTCGCCGAGCCACGAGCGGAACGACGGCTCCACGTCTTGTGGACGCTGTTCGGGGACCAGTCGGAAGGCCACCTTGAAGCCGGAGGTGGCCGGGACGATGGTCTTGATGCCCGGTCCGCCGTAGCCGCTGTGCAGGCCCACCACCTCCGCGGTCGGCCGGACCCCGATCCGCTCCAGAGGCGAGTACCCCTCCTCGCCCTCGAGGTAGGCCACCCCCCCGGCCGAGGCCCGGAAGGCGGCCTCGTCGAAGGGCTGGGCCTCGAGCGACCTCTTCTCCATCTGGCTCAGTTCCCGCACCCGATCGTAGAAGCCGGGCAGCGTCACCCGGCCCCGCTCGTCGTGGAGGCCGGCGACGAGCTGGGCCGCCAGGCGGGCCGGGTTGGGCACCGCCCCACCCCACATTCCGCTGTGCAGGTCGGTCCGCGCCGTGCGCAGGGCCACGTCGAAGGCCACCAGGCCCCGCATGCCCACCGTGGTCGACGGCACCTCGGGACTGATCATCCCGGTGTCGGATACCACGATGACGTCGCAGGCCAGGCGGTCCGCCTCCCGCTGCAGCAGCGGCTCGAAATTGGGGCTCCCCACCTCCTCCTCGCCCTCGACCAGGAACTTGAGGTTGACCGGGAGTCGGCCGCCCGTCCGCAGCAGGCCCCGAGCCGCCTCGATCTGGTACAGGGTCTGGCCCTTGTCGTCGATGGCGCCGCGGGCCAGGCACTCGCCATCGACGATCGCCGGCTCGAACGGCGGGCTGCGCCACAGATCCAGCGGGTCCACGGGTTGAACGTCGTGATGGCCGTACACCAGCACGGTCGGGGCGTCGGGCCCGGCCTGACAGTGTTCGGCGTAGACGGCGGGGAGGCCGCCCGTCTCGAGGACGGCCACCTCGGCGAACCCGGACCGGCCCAGCATCTCGGCGCAGAAGTCGGCCGACTCCCGCACATACCCATGGCAACGTGGGTCGGCGGAGATGGACGGGATCCGCAACCATTCGAACAGCGTCTCGACGATCCTCGTGCGTTCGGTCTCGGCGTAATCGGCCAGTGCCGGCGGGCGCATCCCCGAACCGTACCGGAACCGACCCGGCGGTAGGCTCGGCGGCCGCAATGGGTTCGAGACGAGTGGGACGCGCCGCTGCTCTGGCCGTTTCACTGGCCGTCTCCGTCGTGGCCGGGGCCGCGTGCACCTCCTCGGCCGGCCATCCGACCCCCACGACCGCGGCCGGCTCGACCTCGGCCGCGACCGCGGCCGGGTCGGCCGGTGCCTCCGACGGTACCGGTCCGGCGATTGTCGACTGGTCCGCCTGCAAGGGATCGGCCGGCCCCCGCGGCTACCAGTGCGCCACTCTCCAGGTGCCTCGTGATCCGAGGCATCCGGGTCAGGGCGGCACTATCGGCCTGGCGCTGGACCGTCACCCCGCGTCGGGCGCCGCCATCGGGTCGCTACTGATCGATCCGGGCGGCCCGGGCGCCTCGGGCGTCGACTTCCTGCCCCAGGCCATCGGCCTCTTGCCGGCTTCGGTGAAGAGCCGCTTCGACATCATCGGGTTCGACCCGCCCGGTGTGGACCGGTCGGCACCGATCCACTGCCTCGACACCGCCGGCCTGCGCACCTACTTCGAGTCCGACCCGGTGCCGACCACCCCGGGCGGTCTCGACCGGTACAACTCGGTGGACCGCACCTTCGCCCAGGGCTGCGAGAGCCGAAGCGGCGCTGAGCTGCCCTATGTCAGCACTGTGGACGCAGCTATGGACATGGACTACATCCGAGCCGCCCTCGGTCAGGCCCGGATCAGCTATTTCGGTTTCTCCTATGGCACCTTCCTCGGCGCCACCTATGCCGGTCTCTATCCGACCCACGTGCGGGCCATGGTCCTCGACGGGGCCGTGGACCCGGCCCAGACGCCGCTCGCCTCGGCCGAGCAGCAGGCGGTCGGGTTCGACCGGAACCTGGCCCAGGCGCTGAACGCCTGCGTGGCCGAGAAGTCCTGCCCCTGGAAGCCCAGGGGCGATCCGGTGGCCGCCTTTCAACGCCTGATGGACCAGGTACGGGCCCACCCCCTCCCGGTCCAGGGGAGCTCCCGCACGGCCGGACCTGCGGCCCTGTTGTACGGCACCGCCTACACCTTGTACTCAACGTCGGGCTGGCCGGACCTGTACCAGATGCTGGCCGACGCCTCGGCCGGCGACGGGACGCTCGCGGTGGAGCTGTCCGACACCTACGACGGTCTGCAGTCCAATGGGACCTACAGCAACGAGTTCGAGGCCTTCGCCGCGGTCACGTGCCTGGACGCCCCGGCGCCCTCGCCGGCCCAGGTGCAGGCCGCTGTGGCGTCGTTCGAGGCCGCCGCCCCGGTGTTCGGCCTGGCCGTGCTGTACTCCCAGCTCAGCTGCGACGTATGGCCCATCCCGGCCACCGGCCGTCCCGCTCCCATCCGGGCCGCCGGCTCGCCCCCGATCGTCGTGGTCGGCTCCACCGGCGATCCGGCCACCCCCTACTCCGACGCTCAGGCCCTGGCCCGGGAGCTCGAGCACGGGGTGCTGCTGACCCGGGTCGGCGACGGTCACACGGGATACCCGTACAGTAAGTGCATCCGCAGCTATGTCAATGCCTACCTGATCGACCTGGCCGTACCGCCGGCCGGGATCAGCTGTCCGTCGGACGGGTGACGGCGTGTTGAGCGTCGACGACCCGGTGGCGCGCGAGTTGCGCACCGCCTTGGCCCCGGAACGGGTGCGGACCGATCCGATCGAGCTGGGGCTCTATGGGCGGGACGCATCGATGATCACCGGTCGGGCGTCGGTGGTCTGCTTCCCGCTCGACACCGAAGAGGTGGCGGCGGCCGTCTCTATCTGCGCCCGCCGGGGGCGGCCGTTCGTGGCCCGGGGCTCTGGCACCGGTCTGGCCGGCGGCGCCACCCCGGTCGGTGACGATCCCCCCGTGGTGATCGTCACCACCAAGATGAACCGCATCCTGGAGGTGGACGCCGACGCTCGGGTGGCCTGGGTGCAGCCGGGCGTGCTCAACCTGGACCTCTCCAGAGCGGTGGCCCACCTCGGACTCCATTTCGCCCCCGACCCCTCCAGCCAGCAGTCGTGCTCGGTGGGGGGCAACGTGGCCAACAACTCAGGCGGTCCCCACTGCCTGCTCTACGGGGTCACCAACGCCCACATTCTGGCTCTGGAGGTGGTTCTCCCGGACGCCACGGTGGTCGTGCTGGGCGGCCTCGATCCCGAGCCCGACGGACTGGACCTCCGAGGCGCCTTCGTCGGCAGCGAGGGCACGATGGGCATCGCCACCCGCATCGCCGTCCGACTTACCCCGTTGCCGCCGGCGGTGGCCACCCTCCTGGCCGACTTCACCACCATGGGCGACGCAGCCCGGGCCGTCACCGCGGTCATCGGAGCCGGGGTCCTACCGGCCGCGCTGGAGATGATGGACGCCACGATCGTCGAGGTGGTCGAGGCCTTCGTGCACGCCGGCTTCCCCACCGACGCGGCGGCGGTCCTGCTGGTGGAGGTGGACGGGCTTCCCGCCGGCCTGGTCGCGACCACCGACCGGGTGGCTTCGGTGTTGCGCCAGCACGGGGAAAGGCCAGTG
>JAKBAX010000368.1 GCA_021808785.1 Actinomycetes bacterium
AGCCCCCGTACACCCTCCCATTCCCTGCCGAAAGGTCAATTTCGGCCGTCCCTTCCGTCCCGAAGGTGCAGGCTCCGGTAGTTCGTCGACGGTCGACGATGCACACGGGAGGGCACATGGCCGAGCTGACCGCTGAAGAGGTCCAGAGGCGCAGAGACGAGATCGAGACCGGGAAGGTCATCCTCCACTCGGTGGCCGAGCTCTCCGAGCAGTTCGGGGATCTGCTGCCCGAGGCCATCGGCGCGCTGGCCGAGTGGGCCGGGCCCATCTCGGCCATCGTCGGCGTCATCGAGATGATCTACGAGACGATCAAGGCGTCGGGGGAGGAGCAGCAGGGAGCGGGCTACCGGGGGATCGCCTACGGCACGGTCTGGGCCGCGCTCGACATGGGCGTTCCCCACCACACCTGTTCGGGCAGCACCAAGGGGCCGGAGGAGGACCAGCTCGATACGGACGCGTGGAACAAGGGTGCGGGCGAGGCCGCGGCCAAGGTCCAGAGCGACCCGGTCGCCCGTAACCGGGTGGTGATCCGCATCGCCCACGAGGGTGGCGATCCGGGCCGTACGGTGAACGCCATCTTCCAGGAGCTCTGCGTCAAGGGGGACAATCACCTGCTGGCCCAGCTGTACCCCTCGTTGTCCTGGCCCGGCCCGGAATAGCCCTTTCCAGGGCTCTAGTATTTCTACTGGTTGCTATATAAAGTGACACCCGACCCACCAGGGATCCACAGGGATCCACAGGGATCCACCGATGAACTGCGAGGAGCGAGCCATGGACAATGCTCGGATCGCTGAGGCAATGCGGGACCATCACGAGGTGCTCATGGCGGATCTGCAGCGGCTGGTCGACGCGCTCGGCGATCAGGTGTCCGGGGGGTCGGGCTACGCCGATGCGGTCGGAGACCTGACCCGGTTTCTGCACAGCGAGCTCTATCCCCACGCACGAGCCGAGGAAGACGCCCTGTACCCCATGGCCGCCCGGAGGGATGACCTCCGGGTGCTAGTGGACACGATGATCGACGAGCACCGCCACCTCGAAGGGGGAGCGGAACAGATAGCCGCGGCGGGCGATGGGGCTCGAGCGGTGGGTGCCGCCCAGGCGGTGGCGACCGTGTTCCGGCTCCACGCGGCCAAGGAGAACGACTACATCCTGGCCACGCTCGCCGCGGACCCGGCGGTCGACCTGGACGCGGTCATCGGCCGGATGCACGCGCTGCTCGGCGCGCCGAAAGCGCCCCCGGAGCCATAGCGCCGACGAAGCAGTCCCGGCTCGCTGAAGCCGCGACCCCGGACCGGCGTCGACGCCGTCACGGGAGCCGTACGTCATGGTGCTGCCGGGCCGCCTCCAGCTCGTCGGCGGTCATGTCGGCCACCGTCACCGGGGTGACCAGGTCCCAGTGCCGCCCGACCGGGCAATACTGAAATCTCCACCATCCGAGGCGAAGCGCCTTGAACGACACGCCCGGTATCCACAGCGTGGTGAACGTGTGGCCATGTCGGCAGCACACCACGGTGTCGGCGGCGACGAGGTGACCGCGGCGGCGCCCGACGACCGCAGTCTCGACCACGACGGCGAGTAGACCGGTCCAGGTGACGCCCCGGCGCCACCGCTTCTCGGCATTCGAGTGATGACGTCCGGGCATCGTCTGACGGTGGCACGCGCCGTCGTTGATTCCTAGGGACTTCCGGCCATTCGCGACCCCACGACCTCGGAGGGCCATGTGACCTCCGGCTCTGGTGGGTGTCGGGATGGGCTGGAAGCATTCAAACCAAGGAGGATTGATGACCAGCTTCTTCAAGCTCATGGCCGCTGGACCGGCGTTCTTCCTGAGTGCCTGGTTGTTGATGATCTTCGCCGGGATCCTGGACCAAGACGTCGGCATACGCCCGTTCGGCTACCTGACCTCGATGGTGGCCACAATCGGCCTCTGGCTGGTCCTCGCCCCGGCCATCGGCGCGGTGGCGAGATCATCCGGGCCGCCGGCCGCCGGGGGCAAGAAGAAGCGCAAGGTCACGGTCGAGGTCTGATCGACCGGCCGCCCGGCCGCCAGCCCGCCCCGCCGCCCGCCGCCCGCCGCCCGCCGCCCGCCGCGGAATTGTGCAGTAGGGATGAATAGTTCAACCCTTCTGCACAACAAGCCCTCTCCCCGGCGCGCGGAAGTACGGGACACATCCCGTAGGTAGGCTCGGGCCAATGGCTCGCAAGGAAGTATTCGTCTCGGACATCTCCGGACAGGAGATCGATGAGGGCCAGGTGGCCCGCGTCGTCGTATCCGACCATCCGGCACTCGGCAACCGCACGGTCGAGTTGGACGCGTCGGCGCAGGAGGTCGAGGGCTGGGAGTCCTCGCAGATCCACCTGGTCAGCATCGGCATCCAGCTCCCCGGCCAGAGCGGCGTGCGCCGGGTGGTCATGGAGGTGTCGGCCTTCGACCAGCTCTTCGGCCCCAACGATGTGGCCGACATACTGCAGAACGCCCGCAGCGGCGGCGCCGCTCCGAGCCACCGCCGGTCGCGGGGCCACGGCGCTCGACCGGCGGCGAGCGCCCCGAAGGTCGATTACACCGACCCCGACCATTTCGGCCAGCTCCACCGGGGCCGGATCACCGACCAGGAGGCGGCGCTGGTCCGCGACGACCTGGCCCGGGCCAACAAGAACCGGGCCGCGGCCGGCCAATCAGAGATCGACCCTGACAATCCGGCCGAGAAGAAGCGGTACGGCTTCTGACCCCACCAGGCGGGCCGGTGCTGCGGGTGGGTAGGTTGCGCTCATGGCCATCACCCCGGTCCGCATCACCGAAACCAACGAGTGGCGCAACCTGCAGGAGCACCACCGCCTGATCGAGAACGTCCACCTGCGGGACCTCTTCGCCAGTGAGGCCCACCGGGGGGAGCGCTACACCCTGGAGGCCGCCGGCCTCTTCCTCGACTACTCCAAGAACCGCCTGACCGCGGAGACCCTCGACCTGCTGGTGGCGGTGGCCGAGAGGGCCGGGCTGCCGGCGCGGATCGACCAGATGTGGGCCGGCGACCACATAAACGTGACCGAGGACCGCGCCGTGCTGCACGTGGCGCTGCGGGCCCCCCGCAGTGAGCGCATCATCACCGGCGACCGCAACGTGGTGCCCGACGTGCACGAGGTCCTGGACCGCATGGCGGCCTTCTCCGAGCAGGTCCGCGCCGGCCAATGGGTGGGTCACACCGGCAAGCGCATCACCACCGTGGTCAACATCGGCATCGGCGGCTCCGACCTCGGTCCGGCCATGGCCTACGACGCCCTGCGCCCCTACGCCGACGGGGCCATCGAGTGCCGCTTCGTGTCCAACGTGGACGGCAGCGACATCTGGGAAGCGACCCATGACCTCGACCCGGCCCAGACGCTCTTCATCGTCAGCTCCAAGACCTTCACCACGCTCGAGACCATCACCAACGCCACCACCGCCCGGGAGTGGCTGCTGTCCACCCTCCGGGATCCGGCCGCGGTGGCCCGCCACTTCGTGGCCGTGTCGACCAACAGGGCCAAGGTCACCGAGTTCGGCATCGACCCGGACCGCATGTTCGGTTTCTGGGACTGGGTCGGCGGCCGCTACTCCTACGACTCGGCCATCGGGCTGTCGCTCATGATCGCCATCGGCCCCGACGCCTTCAAGGAGATGCTGGCCGGCTTCCACGAGGTGGACACCCACTTTCGAACCGCTCCCCTGCGGTCCAACCTGCCCGCCCTCCTGGGCCTGATCGGCGTGTGGTACATCGACCTGTTCGGAGCCGAGACCCACGCCGTGCTCCCCTACAACCACTACCTGTCCCGCTTCTCCTCCTACCTCCAGCAGCTGGACATGGAATCCAACGGAAAAAGTGTCACCCTGGCCGGCGAACCGGTCGACGTGGCCACCGGACCCGTGGTGTGGGGCACCCCCGGCACCAACGGTCAGCACGCCTACTACCAGCTCATCCACCAGGGCACCCGCCTGATCCCGGCCGACTTCGTCGGCTTCGTCGAGCCCAACCACCCCGACGGGGCCGTCGGGGCCCAGCACGACCTGCTGATGGCCAACTTCTTCGCCCAGACCGAGGCGCTGGCCTTCGGCCGAAGCGCCGAGGAAGTCGCGGCGTCGGGCGTGACCCCGGCCCAGGTGGCCCATCGGACCTTCCGCGGCAACCACCCGACCAACACCATCCTGGCCCCCGCCCTCACCCCCCACACCCTCGGCGCGCTGGTCGCCACCTACGAGCACAAGGTGCTGACCCAGGGGGTCGTCTGGGGCATCAACTCCTTCGACCAATGGGGGGTGGAGCTGGGCAAGGCCCTGGCGCAGCGCATCGTGCCCGAATTGACCGCCGAGGCCGCCCCCGACCTGGATCACGACTCCTCCACCAACGCCCTGATCCGCCGGTACCGGGCCGGTCGAGCGCGGACCTGATCGT
>JAKBAX010000039.1 GCA_021808785.1 Actinomycetes bacterium
CCCCGGCCGGCACCCCGATGAGCAGCGAGACCACCAGGCCGCCCAGGGCCAGGGACAGGGTGAGGGGGAAGCGGTCCCCGATGGCGGTGGCGACCGACTCGTGCTGGAACAGCGACGTGCCCAGGTTCCCGCGGAGGGCCCGGGTGACCCAGCCCCAGTACTGGGCCAGGAAGGGCTGGTCGAGGTGGAGTTGGTGGCGGATGCGGGCGATCTCGGCGGGCTGGGCGTTGAGCCCTCCCGCCAGCGTCCTGGCCGGATCGCCTGGTACGAGCAGGACCAGGGCGTACACGCCGATGGTGATGAGGACCAGGAGTGGCACCATGGCTGCCAGGCGGCGGAGGACGAATGCGCCCACTTATTTCTTCACGTACAGACCGGTGAAGACGGCCCGGCACGGATCGCTGCCGGCCGATGGGGTGCCCCCGATACGGGATCCGTTCCATGCCGTCATCTGGGCCATGAAGGCGATCGGTACCTGCAGCGCCCGATTGGTCGTCAGAGCCGTGGCCTGCTGCATGATCGGGGTGAGGGCCTTCGGATCGAGCGTGCCTTGACCCTCGATCAGCAACTGCTCGTACTGGCCGCCCTGGACCGAACCGGTGAGGATGGCGGTGAAGCCCTTGGCCCCGTACTGGTCGTACAGCTCCCGGGCGTACTCCTCCTCGGCCGGGTAAGGGAGGGCGATGGCGTCGTTCTGCTTGTGCTCGTAGAAGTCGGTGAGCAGTGAACCCGGGTCGACGGCCACGATCTTCAGGTCTATGCCGGCCGGCGCCATCTCGTTCTTCAGAAGGACCGCCTCTCGCGCCGTGAGGGTCACGCCGGCCGGGATGACCATCGAGATGGTCACTCCGTTCGGGTAGCCGGCCTGGGCCAGGAGCTGCTTGGCCCTGGCCGGGTTGTAGCTGTACTCGTCGGCTACCGACGGGTTGTAGGCGACCGGCTGGTCAGGAGCGAAGGTCTCGTCGGTGACCCGTCCGGTGCCGGCCAGCACCACGTCATTGATCTCCGTGCGGTTGACGGCGTCATTGATGGCCTGGCGGACCAGCAGGTTGTTCACCGGCGGGGTGTCGAGCCGGAACTGGATGGTGAGGTACTCGTGCGACGGCTGGATGGCATATCCCAGTTTGGAGTCGGCTCTCACGGTGGTCAGCGACTCGGGCTGGAACTGGGTCATGTCGATGGTGCCCGCTTCCAGGGCGGCGACCGACGGTGGCCCCGTCGCCACTTGGATGAAATCGATCCCGGCCGGCTGGTAGGCGGACGCATCCCAGTAGTTCGGGTTCTTCTTCAGGACGATCTCGCTCGGACTCGACGACACGAGGACATAAGGCCCCGACCCGACCGGATCCTTGGCCAGCGAGCTGGTGTGGGCCGGGTCGGCGATCATCCCATCCAGGTCGTTGAAGGCATAGAGCAGGTCGGCCGGCGTGGGTGCCGACAGATTGAATGTGAGCGTCAGAGGGTCGTCGACGGTGATGCTCTTGATCACCTCGAGCGAGGTGCGCAGCGGGCTGGTCTTGGTGTGCAGGACGGCCGCTTTGACTGCGGCGGCATCGACCGGATTGCCGTCGGAGAACTTGACGCCCGGCCGGAGGTGCAGAGTCAGCGAATAGCCCCCCGGGGTGAAATCCCAGCTCTGGGCCAGGCCCGGCTCCAGTTGGCCGGTCGGGCTGAGCCTGGTGAGGGTGTCGTATATGAGCCCCTCGTCGACCTTGTCACACGAGTTGAGGCTCTGGGCCGGGTCGAAGGTGTTGGGGGTGAACTCGTTGGGGAAGTCCACCCCGTAGCGCAGGACACCGTCGGGGTTCGGGGTGCCGCCGGGGGTCAGGCGGTCGGTGGCCAGGGCCGGGTTGAACGAGCCTGTGCTGGAGCCGCCGCCTCCGCTGCAGGCCGCGGTGGCCATACCGGCCAGCAGCAACAGGCCGACGGTTCGGACCTGACGGTTGTACCCCATGTCCACCCCCCGAGCCCCCTCGAGCAGAGGCTCGGCGGGAGCTTACCGCTGTCCGATCGACTCTGACGGGCGTGTCAGTCGGTTGGCGGCCGACGCCGGTCGGCGCCGGCCGACGGTGTCAGCCGGCGTCGAGGGTGGCCAGCCAGCTGTCGACCAAGTGGTTGAACTCGGCCGGCCGCTCCTGGTGCAGCCAGTGCCCGGAGCCCTCGAAGCTGACGGCCCGGGACCGGTCGTCCGACATGAGCGAGGCCTCCAGCGCGGCCCGGGCCGGGTCGGTGTACATGGTCAGTACCGGACACTTGCGCTGGGCCAGGTAGGGGGCGCTGTTGGACTCGAGCGCCATGCCGGTCAAGAGGTTTCCGAGGGTCTGGCGCAGCACGTGGGGCGCTACGCCGGCGGTGCGGCGCATGTGCCAGGTCCTGAGTGGCATTGGTGAGGCCGGGCTGTAGGTCGCACTCAGCATGGCCTGGGCGGCCGGGGCCGGATCCTCGGCCTGGAGCGCTTCGATGACCGGCCCCAGCGCCTGGCCCATGGCGTCGGGCACCAGGTATCCCGGGTCGACGCTGACCACGGCCCGGACCAGATCCGGTCTCTCGATGGCCAGGGTGCTCACGATCACGCCGCCGAGCGAGTGCCCGATGGCTACCACCGGTCCGCAGCCCAGATGATCGATCAGGCCGGCGGTGTCGGCCGCGAAGTCGCCGTGGTCGTAGCCGGTGTCGGGCACGCTCGAACGGCCGTGGCCCCGGTTGTCCATGGCGATCACCCGGTGGTGCTCGACGAAGTGGGGGATCTGCCAACTCCAGTCGTGCGAGTCGCAGGAGTAGCCGTGGACGAACAGGATCGGCGGCCCACCCTCGCCCTCGTCGGTATAGAAGAGTCTCACGTCTCCAACCTGGGTGAACGGCACTGTCCCCTCCTCGTCGTCGATCCGACCGTAGCGCGGCGTCGGTCGTGGCGGCGAGTGACCCGGGCCGCTCTGGCGCCGCCTACCATGGCTGCTCGGCGCCCTAGGCGGTCGAGAGGGAGAGGGACGTGAAGCTCGGTTTCAGCATGCCGAACCTGGTCCGGTTGAAGGCATTGCACCACAGGCCGTGGGAGATGGAGGTCACCGGCTCCGACCAGGCGCGCCTGGCCCGCTGGGCCGAGCAGCTGGGCTACGCCATGGTCGCCGCCCCGGAGCACTTCGTCATCCCGACCGATCACGTGGAGCTGTCCGGGTCCCATTATCCGAGCGCCTACACGGCGATGGCCTTCTGGGCCGGGGCGACGGAGGAGATCCGGGTCAACTCGTGCATCGCCCTGTTACCACTGCAGAGCCCGATCGTGGCGGCCAAGACGCTGTCGACCATGGATTGGCTCTCGGGGGGACGCGTCACGGCCACCTTCGGAGTGGGGTGGCTGAAGGAGGAGTTCGACGCCATGGGGGTGCCCTTTGCCGAGCGCGGCGCGATCGCCGACGAGTACATCGAGGCCATGAAGATCCTCTGGACCGAGGACGTGGCCGAGTTCAAGGGCAGGTACGTCTCGTTCCGGGATGTGGTCTGCGACCCCAAACCTCATCAGAAGCCCCACCTCCCGATCTGGTTCGGCGGCGATGCCGACCCCATGTTGCGGCGCGTCGCCCGCCACGCCAGCGGCTGGTGGCCTTTCCTCACCCGGCCCGAGGACATCCCGGCCCGGCTGGACTACATCCGTTCCCGCCCGGACTACAGCGGTGGGCTCACGGACGTGTTCTACGCGGTGGGCACGGGACGTATCGGCGAGGGTCACGTGGAGCAGACCGACCCCCACGTCAAGGCCGACATGAGCAAGGAGGAGCTGATCGACCAGATGGGCTGGCTGGCCGGGCTGGGCGTGACCATGAGCTCGGTCATGGCCCCTCCGCTCGACAGCCTCGAGGAGTACTTCGAGTACACCCACTGGGTGGCCGAGGAGATCATGCCCGCCCTTCCCTGAAGAGGGTGGATCGCCGGTGGCCCATAGTCTGTCGTCTCGCGTCGAGAGGAAGTCTGTGAAGCCGATCCGCTGTCTGGACATGAACCACATCAATGCCGCCATCGACGGCTTCGACGAGAGCGTGGCCCACTTCCGGGAGGTGTACGGCGCCCAGCTGATCGCCGACATGCCGCGAGAGGAATGGCACGCCTGCCTCATGGCCATCGGCAGCGTGATCTTCGAGTTCTTCGCCCCCCACGACGACCTGCTCCACGCCCGCTTCGGTCCGCACTACGTCGGTGTGGAGTACCAGACCACCGACGTCCAGTACGCCCGGGAGGTATCGGCCGCCAAGGGCGTCAGGATCATCCGGGAGCTCGGCCCGGCCTTCCACGTGCACCCGCTGGATGCGCTCGGCGTGGCATTCGAGTTCTTCGACCACAGTTTCCACCAGGTTCCGCCGCCCATGCCCTTCTTGGAGCCGCTCCTGCCGGTGGCGCACTGGAGCGACCGGCATCCGCTCGGGATCACCGGCCTGAAGCGCTACAGCGTGGTGGTGGCCGACCTCGATGCCGCCGCCGCGTTCGCCCAGGAGTACATCGACGGTCGGGTCATCTACGAGGAGAGCCGCCCCGCAGTGGCGGCCCGGGCCGTCGGGCTGCAGCTCGGCGACACGGTGGTGGAACTGCTCGGGGCGACGGGCCCGGGCGACATCGGGCGCCACGCGGCGCGAGGGGAGGGCATCCGCTCGGTGGTGTGGCAGGTCCGTGACCTCGAGCAGGCGCGGGGCTACTTCGCCGGGCGCGGGGTGGAGTTGCAGCCCGGCGACGGGCCCGGCACCCTGGCCGTCGGTCCGGCTGACAACAAGGGCCTGCTCTTCGAGTTCGCCGAGTAGCCGGCTCCGCCCGGTCGCTACGGGCGCGCCCGCTCGGGCGGGTCAGGCCTGCGTCAGCTTCCGGCGCACCGCCTCGACCACTTCCTTGGCCACTTGGCCGACCTCCTCCTCGGACCAGCCGGCAAGCGGCACGTGGGGATAGTGGACCGTGGTGAAAGCGGCGTCTGGCATGCCACTCACCTGGGCCATCGCTTCAGCAGTTCCGGCCATGGTCTCGTGGATGATGGCCACGGCCGGGATCCCGGCCCATTCGAGCTCTACGGCGTCGCGCAAACTGCGCGCACTACAGGAGCCTCAACCGCCGAACCCGGTGATGGCGACGGTGGCCTCGCTCGTGATGCGGGTCCAGTCGTCGGCCTCCGGCGGGACCGACACGCTGTGCTTGAGGATCGGGACCACTCCGGCGATCTGGTACTCGCCGGCCAGCATCTCGTAGATCTGCTGCAGCAGCCGCTCCGACTGGCCGAGCCCGTTGGCGACGAGACCGACCACCGCGCCGTCGAGCGTGGACGGCCGGGCCCGGGGTGTGGCCCGCTGCTCGTCGCTCGGGATCATCGGGCTGGTCGGATCCAGGCCGATCACCTTGGTCGCCTCGGGTGACATGGACGCTCCCTTCGGACTCGTTTTCTATGAAAGATAGTACGCTCCTGCGGAGTGGGGAGGGTTGCGCCGGTCGAGGGTGGTGAAGGGGTGGACCCGAGAGGTTCCGTCCCGGCCCGGGCCGATCTCATCAGTCCGCGCTGGCTGACCGGTGCCCTGCAGGGCCGCCATCCCGGCATACAGGTCGAGACGGTGGAGGTCGTGGGCCGCCGGGAGGTCACCAACGCCCATGCCCGCTTGGCGGTCACCTATGCGGGGATGACCGGTGCAGCCGCGGTCACGCCGGCACCTCGGGGCTCACCGGCCCCCCAGCCCCCCGCGACCATGTTCTGCAAGATGGCCCCGACCGACCCGGGCCGCCGCGAAGCCATAATCGGTACGGGGATGGGTCGCCGGGAGGCCCTCTTCTACCGTTCCCTGGCCACCTCGGTCACGCTGCGGGTCCCCGAGGTCCATCTGGCCCGGGTGGGCGAGGACGGGCAGTTCGTGCTCCTGCTCGAGGACATCGACGCCTCGGGGTGCCTGGTGTCGGACGGGACGTGGAGCATCGACGTCGACGCTGCAGCCACTGCGCTGGCCGACCTGGCCGGGATGCACCGGCATTTCGCCGATCCGGCCGTCCGGGCGCGCCAGGCCCCCTGGGTCGAGCCGTCCCGGCCGTCGACCACCTACGCCTCCACCACCCTGTGCTACGGGCTGGATCACCACCGGGATCGACTGAGTGCCCCGTTCGCGGCGCTGGCCGAGCTCTACGTCGAGCGGAAGCAGTGGATGCACGACCTGTGGCAGGCCGGGCCCCGGACCATCATCCACGGCGACACCCACATTGGCAACCTGTTCGTCGATGGGGGTCGGGTCGGCTTTCTCGACTGGGGCATGATCAGCGTGACCACTCCCCTGCGCGACGCCAGCTATTTCATCAACATGGCCCTCTCCGTCGAGGACCGCCGGGCTCACGAGCGGGACCTCCTCCGGCACTACCTGGAGGCCTGGAACTGTGGGGGCGACCCGATCGACTTCGACCAGGCGTGGCAAGCCCACCGGTTGCACACCGCCTATTGCGTACCGGCCTGCTGTCAGATCGTCACCTTCCCGCCCGACGCCACGCCGGCGCGACAGGTGTTCGCGGCCGCTTTTCTGGCCCGGGCCGAGGCGGCCATCCAGGATCTCGACCCCCTCGGCGCCATCCGCAAGATGGTCGCCGCCTGACCCACCGAGGAGAAACCAGCATGAAAGCAGCCCGCGTCGTAGACGGCTCGTTGCAGGTCGTGGACGTGCCCGTGCCCGAGCCGGCGCGCGAGGAGGCGCTCGTCCGGATCACCTCCGCTGGCGTGTGCCACTCGGATCTGCACCTCGCTCGGGGCGACTGGGCCGGGGTGGGCCAGGCCGGACTGCTCGGCCACGAAGCCATCGGGGTGGTGGAGTCCCTCGGTGACGGGGCCGACCGCTGGGCGAGGGTGGGCGACCGGGTGATCCTCGGTCTGGGCGGAGCCGGGGGTGGTTACTGGTGCGGGGCCTGCCACCACTGCCTGTCGGGCAACCCTCGCCATTGCGCCGAGGGCAAAGGCATCATGGGGACCTTCGCGGAGCACTTCACGGTGTGGGCCAGGTCCCTCGTCGTCCTACCCGGTTCGGTGGGTGACCTCGAGGCGCCCCTCGCGTGCGGCGGCCTGACCGCCTTCGGTGCGGTGCGCAAGCTTCTGACCCACGGCGTCCGCCCGGGCCGGCCCGTCGCCGTGGTGGGGGCGGCCGGTGGGCTGGGCCACTACGCGGTCCAGCTTTGCACCAATTTCGGCTACGACGTGGTGGCGGTGGATCGCGGGCCCGAACGGCTCGAGTTCACCCGGTCGCTCGGGGCCACGCTGGCCCTCGAGCCCGACCAGGCGGTCGATGCGGTACAGAGATGGGGCGGGGTGGACGCGGCCCTGGTATTCACCGCCAACCTGGCCGGGTTCGACCTGGGCTTCAAGATGCTGGCCAAGGCCGGGCTCTTCGTGGCCGTCGGGCTGCCACCGAGCAGTGACGGGCCGTTCCAGATCAATCCGTTCGAGCTGTTCTTCAAGGACGCCACCATCATCTATTCGGCGGTGGGCACGGTGCAGGACATGCGGGAGCTCGTTGACCTGGCGGCCGCCGGCAAGGTGCACTCGCACGTCGACCGGACCGGCACGCTCTCCGAGCTGGACGGGATCTTCGATGACCTGCAGAAGGCCCGGTACCTGGGCCGGGCCGTGATCACCGACCTGGCCAACTGAGCCGGCCATGACCTCGACCCAGCACGAGTTCGACACCTACGAGGATCTGGTCGAGAGCTATTTCGAGCGCGGCTGGACCGACGGACTGCCCGTCATGGCGCCCACTCCCGCCAAGGTCCAGAGCTTCCTCGACCACGCCGGCCTCGACGCGGACGCGGTGATCGGCACCGTTCCCACCCGGGAGGTGGTGGCCACCGCGGAGCTGGTCGCCATCAACGCGGTCATGGCCGGCTGCCGGGCGGAGTACTTCCCTGTCGTGGTAGCCGCCGTGCGGGCCCATCTGAGCGAGAAGGGCAACTGCCACAGCACCACCGGTACCCTCTCCGGTGCCGCGCAGATGGTGGTGGTCAACGGGCCCGCCCGTCTCGAGCTCGACATCAATTGTCGGGCCGGTTGCATGGGTCCCGGCTGGCGGGCCAATGCGACCATCGGCCGCGCTCTGCGTTTGGTGATCCGTAACGTGTGCCGGGCCGTGCCCAACTTCCTCGACCGGGCGAGCTTCTCCACCCCGGCCCGCTACTCGTTCTGCATCGGGGAGAACGAAGAGGACAGTCCCTGGATCCCCCTCCACGTGGAGCGCGGCTTCGCGGCCGGCACCAGCACCGTCACCGTGCAGTCGGCCATGCACGTGGTGGCGGCCGGCGACTCGGTCAGCCGGACGCCGGAGGGGATCTTGGATTCGGTCAACCGGACTCTCCGCCAGACGGGCAGCATCGGCGACCGTTGGCTGGGCGAGGACACCAACATCGTGCTGGTGGTCGGCATGGAGCACATGCGGTATTTCGCCGGCGCCGGCTGGTCCAAGCAGCAGATGCGGGAGTACCTGTGGCCCCGGTTGCAGGCTCCGCCCGGGGCAGGGGAGCGAACGGTCAACCTGGGGAAGCCCGAGGGCCTGCTCATCGTGGCCGCCGGTGGGCCGGGGATGGCTCAGACGTGGGCGATCCTGCCCCACCTGGCGTGGGCCATCACCGAACCGGTTCAGCCTTCCGTCGGGCGGGTCTGAGCCGTGGAGAAGAAGGCGCCCACGGCCGAGGAGTACAACGCCTACCGGACCCGGTTCTGCAACTGGGGGCGGTGGGGGCCCGACGACGAGCTCGGGACCCTCAACCACATCACCGACGAGGTGCGCCGGAGGGCAGCCGGCCTGGTGCAGACCGGGCGGGCGGTGTCGATGGCCCGGCCGCTCGACACCCGGATGGGTGCGGCCAACCCGTACCCGGCGCACCACTTCATGGCTATGCCGCAATCGGGTGGGATGCTCGACTACGTCGGGATGTTCATCCACGGCCTGACCATCACCCACATCGACGCGCTGTGTCACCTGCCCACCGCCGATGGCCGGCTATGGCAGGGCCGGCCCATGAACGACGCCCGCCTGCCGGCCACCCACAACGGCACCATCGACTTCCTGGGTGACGGCGTCGTCACCCGAGGCGTACTGTACGACGTGCCCCGCCATCGGGGCACCGAGTACGTCGCACCCGGCCGACCGGTGCACGGTTGGGAGTTGGCGGAGGTGGCCTCCGCCCAGGGGGTGCGGCCGCAGCCGGGCGACGCGGTGATCATCCGCTCCGGCTACGAGCCGTATTGGAAGGCCCAGGAGCACCGCCCCGGCTTCGAGCATGTCACCGGCGTCCACGCGTCCGCGGTCGAGTTCCTCTACGAACAGGACGCCGCACTGCTGGTCTGGGACTTTCAAGACGCGCCGACCGCGGATCAGGGCCTACCCAACCCCAGCCCGACGAGCCCGATCGCGGTGCACGTCCACCACATCGTGCTGCCGTACATGGGCATGCCCATAGTGGACAACGCCGACCTCGAAGCGGTGGCCCGCACCTGCGCCGGGTTGGGCCGGTGGGAGTTCCAGCTGGTGGTGGCGCCCCTCAACGTGCCGGGGGCGACCGGATCGCCGGTCAATCCGCTCGCTGTCTTCTGAGAGGCTGTCGTGACCGATCCCGATTACGATCCGTACTCGGTCGAGGCCATGGCCGACCCGCTCCCGATCTACGCCCGGCTACGTGCATGGCCGGGCCCCTACCGGTTGGAGCGCTACGGGGCCTGGGCCCTGGCCCGCTTCGCGGATGTCTGGGAGGTGTTCTCCGACATGGAGGACTTCTCCATCGCCGACGGGCCCATCTTCGAGCGAGCCCTCTTGGACGGGAGCCGGCCGGTGCCGGGCGACGAGGAGCGGGGCCCGCTCACCGGTTTCGTCTCGTTGGATCCGCCCCTGCACACCGAGCTGCGTTCCGCTGTCTCCACCGGCCTCCGGCCCCGCGCCGTGGCGGCGCTGGAAGACCGGGTCCGGGACCTGGCCCGGCAACGGCTCGACGCACTGGTGCCGGCCGGTCGCTTCGACGTGCGGGAGGACTACGCCGGTCCGGTGTCGGCCGCGGTCATCTGCCTGCTGGTCGGGCTGCCCCTCGACCATGTGGCCGCGGTGCAGAACCTGGCCAATGCCGCACTGCGCCGTTCCGGAGGCCGCCCCGGGTTGGGTGCCGACGCGATCTCGGCCCGCGATGACCTGGACCGGCTCCTGCTCGACCGCGTGCGCGTCGCACCCGGTGATGGCCTGGCCGGCCCGCTCTCGCAGATGGACATCGGCGGCCGGCCGCTCACCGACACGGAGATCGTCACCCAGATCCGGGGCGTGGTGTCCGGTGGGGTGGAGACGGTGCCCAAGGTGGTGGCCGCCGGCTTGCTGGAGCTGTGGCGCGACCCGCAGGCGCGCCGGGCGTTGACCGCCACGCCGGGGGGTTGTGCCGGCGCCTTCGAGGAGATGGTGCGCCTCGGGGGCCCGCTGCAATGGGTGGGCCGGACCCTGCTCCGCGACCGGGTCGTCGCCGGGCAGGAAATGCGGGCCGGCGACCGCGTCCTGCTGCTGATCGCGTCGGCCAACCGCGACGGGGCGGAGTTCGCCGACCCCGACCGCTTCGTGTGGGACCGCCGCATCGAACGCCACGTGGGCTTCGGCTACGGCCGCCACCACTGCATCGGAACCCACGTGGCCCGACTGGAGGGAAGGGTGCTGCTCGAGGAATTGCTGGCCCGGGTCCCGGATTACTCCATCCAACTGGATGGGATCGAAATGCCGCCGTCGGAGTTCCAGGTCGGCTACACACGTATGCCGCTGATCGTCGGCTGATCTTTGGACCGCTTCTCAGGAGGATGGGATGACCGATCTGCTCTCGAGCCCGGGGACCCCGGTGATCGTCACCGGGGCCGGTTCCGGTATCGGCCGGGCCTGTGCCCGGGCCCTGGCCGAGGTGGGCCGCCCGGTGGCGGTCTGGGACCTGGACGGTGAGGGGGCGGCCGCCACCGCCCGGTCCATCCAGGACGACTTCGGTCAGACCGCGCTGGCCCGCGCCGTCGACGTCAGGGCGACCGCCGAGCTGGACGGCGCGGTGGCCGAGGCCCGCCGTGGCCTGGGCCCCATCGGAGGCCTGGTCCACGCCGCCGGTGTGTCCGGGTCCTGCCCGATCGACGAGCTGACAGAGGAGGCCTGGGACTTCGTGCTCGATGTCAACCTGCGGGCCTTCCCCCTGCTGGTCCGGGCCCTCCTCGGCGACCTCAGGGCGACCGCCGGCGCGGCGGTGGTGGGCATCGGTTCGATCGCCTCGTTCCTCGGCTACGAGCACATGGTGCCCTACACCGCCTCCAAGTCGGGGATGATGGGGGTCACCCGGTCGCTGGCTCTGACCCTCGCCGGCGACGGTGTCCGGGTCAACATGGTGTGCCCCGGCAACATCGACACCCCGATGCTCAATGCCCGGGCCACCGCCACCCCGGAGCGGCGCGCCGCCTTCGAGCGGCACACCCCGCTCGGGCGCCTGGGCCGCCCGGAGGACATCGCCTCGGCGGCCCGCTTCTTGCTGAGCGACCAGGCGTCGTATGTGACCGGGACCTACCTGCTGGTCGACGGCGGCATCATCGCCCAGGGTGGCGCCCCGCGGGTGGGCTGACCAGCGGCCGGCCCGGTCGGGCAGCCGGTCAGCTCGCCGGGGTGGGCGTGATGTCGGCGTCGAGGTCCAGCCCGAAGTACTCGGCCGGGTTCTCCAGGAGGATGCGCCGCCGGGTCTTCTCGTCGACCGGAGCGAACAGGTCGTCGAGGAACTCGTGCGAGCGGGGATAGGTGCCGACCGAGTGCGGGAAGTCGCTGCCCCACATGAACCAGTCGAGCGGCATGAACTGGCCCATCTGCAGGGCCAGGGGGTCGCGGATGATGCCGAACATGCAGTGGGTCTTGATGTACTCCGACGGCATGCGGGCCAATTCGACCTGGAACCACTCGTTGTAACAGGTGAAGTCCCTGTCCATGTAGTAGAGGATGGCCGGCAGGTGGGCCCCGTTGATCTCGGCGAAGTAGAAGCGGATGTCGGCGAAGCGGTCGAACACCCCGGCCACGATCATCTGAGCCAGGCAGTACGCCGGCGGGCAGGTACCCGTGTGCTGGGTCAGAGCCGACGCCACCGAGTCGTCGGCCCGGCTGGCCCCTATCGCCAGCTGGGCGGCGGTGCGGTCCCCGAAGGAGATGTGAGGTGACAGGGCCATGCCCAGCTCCAGCGAGCGGGCCCAGAACCGGTCGTCGTCGGATGTCGGCTTGCCCGACCCGTTGGGGAACTGCTGCAGGGTCACCGACTTGAGGCCGGCCGACTTGGCGTACTCCAGCTCGGCGATGGCGTCGTCCACCCCGCTGACCGGGATGAAGGCGCTCCCGATGAGCCGGTCCGGGGCCACCGCGCAGTAGTCCTCGGCGAGGAAGGTGTTGTAGGCCCGGACGATGGACCGGTAGACGTCCCGGTCGCCGATGCCCTCGATGAAGCGGGTGGCGAACACCGGGGGGAAGAGGACCTCCGCGTCGATCCCGTCGCGATCCTGCTCCCGCAACCTCTGCGCCGCGTCGCCGGTGCCTTCCCGTGGCGAACCGTCCTCGAAGGTGTAGCTGGCATCGGCGAACTTGATCGGTCCGGGGCCGGTGATGTTCTGGCCCGTAGGCAGGAGGGGTTGGCCCTCGACCATCCAGGCGTCGCCGTGGCCATCCGGCAGCCTGATCAGGCGGGGGGCCCGGTCGCGCCACTTGGCGGGGACGTGCCTGACCCAGGGGTCGGGCGGCGTCTCGACATGCCCGTCCGCTGAGATCACCTGGTACTTGCGAGACATGCCTCATTCCCTCCCCGTTGCGACCGCCGTCGACGCTACCTCGCGGACGACCCCCGATTCAGCGCCGGTGGTCGGGGTACATAGACTTCAGCCCTGGAACCACTCGCGCACCCGCCCGGGAGGATGCTCTCATGAAGCTCGGTGATTGGCCGGTCATTCGCCAGGCCACCGGACCCGATCGGAAGGGTCTGGGCTCGGCGGCGCGCTCGCCGCACTCGGCCGCTCTGAGCGCCCGCGTCACCCAGGCCGATCGGGTGGTCAAGTCGGTCTGCCCCTACTGCGCGGTCGGCTGTGGGCAGAACGTCTATGTCAAGGACGAGCGGGTCACCCAGATCGAGGGTGATCCCGACTCCCCGGTCAGCCGGGGCCGGCTGTGTCCGAAGGGATCGGCCAGCCTCCAGCTCACCACGGGTTCGGCCCGTCGCTACGACGTCCTTTACCGGCCCCCCCACGGCACCGAGTGGCAGTGGATCGACCTCGACACCGCCATGGAGATGGTCGCCGATCGGGTCATCGAGACCCGTCGGCGCACATGGAGGTGGGAGGAGGACGGCCGGCGGGTGAGGCGCACCATGGGTATCGCCAGCCTCGGTGGCGCCACCTTGGACAACGAAGAGAACTACCTCATGAAGAAGCTCTACACCGCGCTGGGGGCGGTGCAGATCGAGAACCAGGCCCGAATATGACACTCCTCCACCGTCCCCGGTCTGGGGACATCGTTCGGTAGGGGAGGGGCCACCACCTTCCAGCAGGATCTGCAGAACGCCGACTGCATCGTCATTCAGGGCTCCAACATGGCCGAGGCCCACCCGGTCGGCTTCCAGTGGGTGATGGAAGCCAAGGAGCGCGGCGCCAAGGTCATCCATGTCGACCCCCGTTTCAGCCGGACCAGCGCGCTGGCCGATCTGCATGTACCGCTGCGGGCCGGTACCGACATCGCGTTTCTGGGTGGGATAGTCAATTACGTCCTCACCAACGAGCGCTACTTCCGCGACTACGTGGTGGCCTATACCAATGCCGCCACCCTGGTGAGCGAGGACTTCCGGGACACGGAGGACCTCGACGGGGTCTTCTCCGGGCTGTTGGCGGAGGAGCGCAAATACGACCCGGAGAGCTGGCAGTACGAGGGAGCCCATCTCACCCCGGCCGCCGGGGCCAAGGAGCCGCTCGAGCGCGACCAGGGCGGCCCCGGGGGCGACCAGGGCGGCCCCGGCGGCGACCAGGGCGGTCCCGCGGGCGACGAGGGCGCTGTTCGGCGGCAGGTGTCGCACAGCGGGCGACCCCATTCCTTCGGGTCGGGCGGTCCGAGTGTGAACCCCCGGGTCCACCGCGACGACACTCTCCAGCACCCGCGCTGCGTCTTTCAGGTCATCAAGCGGCACTTCTCCCGCTACACGCCCGAGATGGTGGAGCAGGTGTGCGGCGTTGCGCCGGAGACCTTTCTAGAGGTGTGCCGGGCCCTCTGCGACAACTCGGGCCCGGACCGCACCAGCGCCATTGCCTACGCGGTGGGATGGACCCAGCACAACGTCGGCGTCCAGTACATCAGGACGGCGGCCATCCTGCAGCTGCTGCTGGGAAACATCGGCCGCCCGGGGGGCGGGATCATGGCGCTGCGCGGTCACGCCAGCATCCAGGGCTCCACCGACATCCCGACCCTCTACGACCTGCTGCCCGGCTACATCCCGATGCCGCACGCCCACCAGGACGTGGACCTCGACACCTTCATCGAGAACACCGAGGCGGCCAAAGGCTTCTGGGCCGAGACCCGGTCGTACGCGGTCAGCCTGCTGAAGGCGTGGTGGGGGGAGGCGGCCAGCGAGGAGAACGACTTCTGTTTCGACTATCTGCCGCGCCTCACCGGCGACCACAGCGCATATCCCAACGTGCTGGCTCAGGTGCGAGGCGACTGCAAGGGCTATTTCGTGGTCGGCGAGAACCCGGCGGTGGGCTCCGCCAACGCCCGGATGCAGCGTTTCGGCATGGCCAACCTGGACTGGCTGGTGGTGAGGGACTTCTCCCTGATCGAGAGTGCCACCTGGTGGAAGGACGGCCCCGAGATCGAGTCTGGGGAGATGCGCACCGAGGAAATCGGGACCGAGGTGTTCTTCTTCCCGGCCGCCGCCCACACCGAGAAATCCGGCAGCTTCACCAACACGCAGCGCATGCTGCAGTGGCACCGCCAGGCCGTCGAACCGGCCGGGGCGGCCCGCAGCGAGCTGTGGTTCTATTACCACCTGGGCCGGATCATCCGGGAGAAGCTGGCCGGCTCCACCGACGAGATGGACCGACCCCTGCTCGACCTGACGTGGGACTACCCGACCGAGGGTCCGCTCGACGAGCCGAGCGCGGCGTCGGTCCTGGCCGAGGTCAACGGCTTCGACGCCGATGGGAAACCCATCGGTTCCTACACCGAGCTGAAGGCCGACGGATCGACCACTTGTGGCTGCTGGATCTACTGCGGCTGCTACGCCGACGGGGTCAACCAGGCCGACCGGCGCAAGCCCGGCTCGGAGCAGAGCTGGGTCGCCCCCGAGTGGGGCTGGGCCTGGCCGGCCAACCGGCGCATTCTCTACAACCGGGCGTCCGCCGATCCCGACGGGCGCCCGTGGAGTGAGCGCAAGGCCTATGTCTGGTGGGACGAGGAGCAGGAAAAATGGGTGGGCCATGACGTGGCGGACTTCGTCGTCGACAAGTCCCCCCGCTATCGGGCGCCCGACGACGCTCGCGGCGCCGACGCCTTGAACGGGGATGACCCGTTCGTCATGCAGGCCGACGGCAAGGCATGGCTGTATGTCCCGGCGGGGCTGAACGACGGGCCCCTGCCCACCCACTACGAGCCCCAGGATTCGCCGGTCACCAATCTGCTCTACGCCCAGCAGCGCAACCCCGTCCGCCAGCTGTACGGGGAGCCGTTCAACCTGTACCACCCGAGTGGTGACGAGCCCGGGGCCGGCGTATTTCCCTACATCCTGGTCACCTACCGGCTGACCGAGCACCACACGGCCGGCGGCATGTCCCGTTGGCTGCCGTACCTCTCGGAGCTGCAACCGGAGATGTTCTGTGAGGTATCGCCGGAGCTGGCGGCCGAACGGGGGCTCGAGAACGCCGGCTGGGCCACCATCGTCACCGCCCGCAATGCCATCGAAGCCCGCGTGCTGGTGACCGAGCGGATGACCCCGCTACGGGTGGGCGGTCGTACCGTGCACCAGATCGGGCTGCCCTGGCACTGGGGCCCGAACGGTCTGTCCACCGGGGATGCGGCCAACGAGTTGCCGAGCGTCTCGCTCGACCCGAACTCCCACATCCAGGAGGACAAGGCGTTCACTGCCGACATCCGCCCCGGTCGCCGGCCGCGCGGCGCGGCGCGCCGGGCGCTGGTCGACGAGTACGTCCGCCGGGCCGGGATCACCGCCGAGACGGGTACCGGCCCCTCTTGAGCGGCTAGTCGGGTAGCGACGGATCCGCGAGCAGGCCGGGGTCCTCGCGCAGTTCCTTGCGCACCATGGCCTCCCAGAACCCGTGGAAGCTGTTGCCGTCGCTGGCCAGCATCCGGTCCGTCCAGAACTGCGGTAGCGGGCTCACCAGGTCGTGGCCGGCAGCCATGATGTGCCAGGCGTGCTGGCAGCGCTGCTCGAGGGCCACCGCCCGCTGGTGGATGGCCCGGGCCGAGGCGCCGATCACGAACACGCCGTGACCGCACAGCAGGGCCAGGTCGGCGTCGCCCAGGGCCCGCACCGCGTCGTCGGCCGCGGCCATGTTGTTGACTCCCCCCTCGTACTCGTCGACGAGGACCAGCTCGCCGCCGCCCAGCGATGAGCTCTGGTCCATGGCGGGCGGCACCACCTTCATGTCGGCCAGCACCGTCCCGTAGAGGGGATGGTTGTGCATGGCCCAGGCCACGCCGGGGCGGGCCTTGTGCAGGGCCAGATGCAGCGGGATACCGAGGGGTACCGGCCAGTCCCCTTCCACCAGATTGCCCTCGAGGTCGATCCTGATCACCTGGTGCGGGCGCAGCTCGTCCCAGGTGATCAGCCAAGGATTGCACAGCAGCGTGCCGTCCCCCAGGTTGTAGGTGATGTGGCCGGCCAAGTGGTCGCTGTAGCCCTCGCGCCACAGGCAGCGGGCCAGGACGACCAACTCCTCCCGGGGCGACATGTCGGGGATCAGCTTGGTGGGAGTCGGTTCGAAGTGCACGGCTGTCCTCCTTCAGGCGCCAATTCCTTCAAGGATATAACGTATTGGGGGTACAGGACCGGCGAGCCGGTGGAGGGCACATGAGAGTGGAGCTGCTTCCTGGGACGGGGGCTTTGGTGACCGGCGTGGATCTGCGACGGGATCCGGATCTGTCCGGGAAGGCCCAACTGCAGCGCCTGTACCGCGACCGCCACCTCCTCGTGTTCCGGGACCAGGACCTGACCGATGAGCGCCACGTCGAGGTGGCCGGCTGGTTCGGGCCGGTGCGCGTCACCGACAGGGGTGCCATCGCCTACGTCTCCAATGTGCGCCCCGACGGTCTGGTACCCGAGGGACCGCTGCCGTTCCACTCGGACATGTCCTTTACCGAGTCCCCGCTCCTCGGTATCTCGCTCCACGCCATGGAGGTCCCCCGCAGCGGAGCATCCACCCTCTTCGCCAATGCCGAGGCGGCCGCCGCCGGGCTGGGGCCGACATTGGCCGGCCACTTGGCCGGCCGGAGCGTCCGCAACATCGCCGGCTACGGGGAGGGTTTCCGGGGACGGCGTAAAGAGGCCGACTGCGACCCGCACGAGCCCCGTTTCGACCACCCGGCCATGGGACCTCACCCGGTCACCGGCCAGATGGTGTTGCGGATCAATGGCCTGAGCAGCTCCCATCTGGTGGGTCTCGACTATCAGGAGAGCGACCGCATCCTCGAGGAGGTCTTCGCCGTCCTGTACGGTCAGGAGAACGTCTACGAGCACCACTGGCGGGTCGGCGATCTGGTCGTCTTCGACAACATCGCGGTGCACCACGCCCGCCGCGATTTCGACTCCGCGGAGCGGCGGACGCTCAGACGGGTCGTGCTGGACGTGCGCCCACCTATGGAAGTGGATCCCGAAGTGGCCGCTCTCTACCGCCAGGCGACAGCTGGCAGCAGCTAGCGGGGCGGGGGCGCCGTCTCAGATGTGGACCACGGCCCGGTCCCGCGTCCCGGGCGCCGACCCGTCGGAATCGCCCCCCGAGGTGGCGCCGATCCAGGGCCCGCACAGGGCGCCGGCGAAGGTGGCGGCAGCCGCCACGAGGAGGGCCAGTCGCAGCCCGGAGAGAAAAGCGTGGTAGGCGACCGCCGTCGTCGCCGGTGAGGTTCCGGCCGGCACGATACCCTGCTCGACCAGCTGGCGGGCGACGGGGAACGAGGGGGGGAGGGCGCTCGACACCCGGGCGGCCAGGATCGTTCCGAGGATCGACGATCCGAGTACCCCGCCCAGCTGGACCGCGATGCCCTGCAGGCCACCCGCCACCCCGGCTTCGTCGACGGGTGCGTTGGCGATGATCGCCTCGGTGGATGCCACCACCACGAGGGAGATGCCGAGCCCGATACCGATGAGGCCCGGGCAGATCGTCCAGAACGAGGCATGCACCGATACGGTGAGCAGGCTGAGCAGTGAAGCGGTGCAAAGCGCCAGGCCGGCCGTGATGGGCAGGGCGGCGCCAAAGCGCGACGTCACGCGGCCGGCATACGGGGAGGTGATGGAGAAGACTCCTATGAGCGGCAGCAGCCGCACGCCGCCCTGGACCGCGTCGAGGTGCTGGACGTTCTGGAAGTACAGGCTGACGAAGAACAGCACGCCGAAGAGGGCGAAGAAGTTGAGCAGTAGGGTCACCGCACCGAGCGACACCGACCGGGAGGCGAAGAGGTGCATGGGCAGCAGCGGGGCCGGCTGGCGCCGCTCCACCATCACGAAGGCCACCATGAGCACGGCTGCGCCGACCATGAGGACCAGGGTGACCGGCGCGGTCCACGACGAGGTCTCGGACCGGATGAGCCCGTAGACCAGGCAGAACACCCCGCCGGCGAGGAGGACCAGTCCCGGTATGTCGAAGCGCTGGCGCACCGACTCCCGGCTCTCGGGCATCACGAGCAGCCCGCAGGCGACAGTGGCCACCCCAACCGGCAGGTTGATCAGAAAGACGCTCTGCCAATCGACGTTCTCCACCAGCAGGCCGCCGATCACCGGCCCACCGGCGATGGCCGCGGCCGAAGACGAGCTCCATATCCCCACCGCCCGGTTGAGCTCCTCCTCCGGGAACGCGGCCCGCAGCAGGGCCACCGTGTTGGGGAGCAGCAGGGCACCGAATACGCCCTGCACGCTCCGCATGGCGATGACCCCCGACACGCTGCCGACCACGGCCACGCCGAGCGACGAAAGGGCGAAGCCGATGACCCCGATCAAAAAGACCAGGCGGCGGCCGTAGCGGTCGCCGAGCTTCCCACCCGGCACGAGGGTCACCGCCAGGGACAACAGGTAGGCGTTCGTGATCCACTGCAGGTCGGCGAGCGAGGCGTGGAGGTCCCGCTGGATCGCCGGGTTGGCGACCGATACGACGGTGCCGTCCAGGCCGACCATGACCACCCCGAGCGCCACGGTGACGAGCGTCCCCCAACCACCCGTCATGCTGGTCGGGGCGGGCGTCACCAGCGACTCGGAGGCGGGGGGACCCTCGGTCATGACCGTTGTGCTTACCACAAGCGGAGGCCTTCTCCGGAACGCTCGGCGCTATCGTCGGCACCCGTGTCACAGCCGCCGCCCGCCCGGTCCGTCGCCATCGAGACCCACGAGACGGGGTCGGGCCGGGACCTGGTGGTGTTGGTGCACGGCGTCTTGGACCGGGGCCGTTCCTTCTCGCGCGTGGCCCGTCGACTCGAGTCCGAGTGCCGCATGCTGTGGTACGACCGGCGGGGCTACGGGGCCACGCCCAGCCCGCAGGGTCCGGTGGGGGTCGACACCCACATCGAAGACCTCGTGAACCTCTTGGACGGCCGCCGGGTGGTGCTGGCCGCCCACTCGTTCGGGGGCGTGATCGCCGCGGGTGCCGCCCTACGGGCGCCGGAGCTGGTCGAGGCGCTCGTCATGTACGAGAGTGGCCTGGCCTGGGTGCCGGGTTGGGACGACACCATCATGGGCCAGGTGCTCTGGGGTCACGATCCCGAGGACGCCGGGCTGCGCCTCATGTTCAGGGAGCGGTACCGGGCCCTGAGCCGGGATGACCTGGCGAGGTGGCGGCCCGAGGCGTCGGCTTTCGTGGCCGAGGAGAGGTCGGTGCGGACCGGTGTGGCGCCCTACGACATGGCGGATCTGAACGTACCGGTGGTGTACGGCTACAGCGAGGACTTTCCGATGGACGCCATCGGCCCCTACCTGCTCCGGGCCGTGGGCCAGATCGAGCTGGTGCCGGTCCCCGGCGCCGGCCACAATGCCCATCGCCGCGATCCGGAGGCCTTCGCCGGCCTGGTGGTCCGGGCCCTGAGCCGGGCCCGGGCGGCGCGCCTATAGTCACCGTCGATGCTTCTTTCCGAGATGAGGTGCCGGCCCGAGAAGTTCGAAGCGGCGACCGGATGGGCGATCAAACCGGAGGGGGCGTGCAAGGGCGACGTCTGCGTCCCGCTGGGCGGGGGGGATTTCGACCTGGCCGCGACCTGCGAGACGCTCGGCATGGCCGTGGTCCACGACGAGGCGCTGGGCGTCTGGTCCATCGGCCCCGAGACCCTCGGCGGCCGGGCTCTGCTCAGTGCCGAGGCCCCCGACCTCGTCCTGCCCACCCTGGATGGGGACCAGTTCCGCCTGAGAGACCTTCGGGGCCGGAAGGTGGCCCTCTTCTCCTGGGCGCCATGGTGAGGCTGCCGTTGGGACCTGCCCGGGTGGCAGGCGATGCGGCAGGAACTGAGCCCCCAGGGATTCGAATTGGTCGACGTGTGCCTGGAGATGGCCGGGCCCGAGGTGGCCCGGCCGTTCGTCGAGGCGGCGGCATCGAGCCATCCCTCGCTGATTGACCGCTCTCACCTCATGGACTCCCTGTTCGGGGTCACCAACGTGCCGCAGATGGTCTGGATCGACGAGGACTCGATGATCGTCCGTCCCGCCCACCGGGCCTCGCCCATGCCGATCGGCGACGGCGCGCTCCGCATGGTCGAGATGATCGGCGGCATGGAGGAGCGGGAGCGCTACGTCGAGGAACTGAGGGACTGGGTGCGCCACGGGCCCGACAGCCGGCACGCCTTTGCTCCCGATCAGGTCGTCGAGCAATCCCGCCCCCGGCCCCCGGGCGTGTCCGAGGCGGCCGCCCATTTCGCCATCGCCGAGCACTACTGGCAGGAGCAGGGTCTCTCGCCGCCGGTGATCGACCACTTCAACCACGCCCACCGGCTGCAACCGGACAACGTCACCTTCAAGCGTCAGGCCTGGTCCGCCCTGGCGGTCGAGCGCTCCGGGGACGGAGGCCAGGACGAGTGGACCAGGTTCCGGCAGGCGCCGGTCGATGGCGAGGACTGGCCCTTCGTCTCCGACTTCAACCAGGACATCGAGATCATCATGGGCCGCCGCTGAGCAAACCGCTCGGCCCCTCCCAACGGGGAAACGGTCATCTACCATTCGGGGATGCTCCTCGAGAACCTGGCCTTCTACACCCTCGCCGGGCAGCCCCGGTCGTCTCGCGACCTGGTGGCGGAGGTGACCGAGGCGGAGGCCATGGGGCTCGGCACCGCGTTCATATCGGAGCGCTACAACAAGAAGGAGGCGGCCACCCTCTCCGGGGCCGCCGGCGCTGTGAGCCAGCGCATCACCATCGCCACCGCCGCCACCAACCACAACACCCGGCACCCGATCGTGACGGCCGGCTTCGCCCGCACCATGCAGAGCCTGACCGGTGGCCGCTTCGTGCTGGGTCTCGGCCGGGGCATCCCCAAGCTGCAGGACGCCTTCGGTATGGGCCGGGTCACCACGGCGGCCATCGAGGACTTCGTCGCCATCATGCGGCGCCTGTTCCGGGGAGAGGCGGTCATGGGTCACAACGGCCCGGCCGGCACCTGGCCGGTGCTCCACCTCGACAGCTCGCTCGACGAGTACCTGCCCATGGGGTTCGTGGCCTTCGGTCCCAACAGCCTAGAGCTGGCCGGTCGGGCCTTCGACGAGGTGGTGCTGCACACGTATTTCACGGACGAGACCACCGAGCGGTGTGTGCGGACCGTCAAGCGGGCGGCCGAGAAGGCGGGTCGGGACCCCGCCGACGTGAAGGTGTGGTCGTGCTTCGCCACCGTCGGCGATCACGTCGCCGAGGACAAGCGGTTGATGAAGACGGTGGGCCGCCTCGGCACCTACCTGCAGGGCTATGGCGATCTGCTGGTCCGCACCAACGGGTGGGACGGCAAGGTGCTGCAGCGCTTCCTGGCCGATCCCGTCGTGGCCGCCACGCCGGGGCTGGACATGGTCGCCACCACGGAGCAGCTCGAGCACGTGGCCACGCTGATCCCCGACGAGTGGCTGGCTCCGGCGGCCACCGGCAGCCCGGCCCGGTGCGTGGCCGCTATCCGCAACCAGTTCGACCTGGGCTGCGACGGCGTGATCATGCACGGGGCCACCCCGGCCGAGTTGAAGCCCATCGTCGACGAGTTCGTCGCCAGTCGGGTGTGAGGCCGCGGTCGGGGTGTGGCCCCGGCGTGAGGCCGCGGTCGGGGTGGCCCCGGCGTGAGGCCGCGGTCGGGGTGCGGCCCCGGCGTGAGGCCGCGGTCGGGGTGTGGCCCCGGCGTGAGGCCGCGCCAAATCTGTACCGCGTTGGGAAATCTGTACCCTCAGCGACCGGAATCGACCGCTGAGGTACAGATTTCACGAAACGGTACAGATTTCGCCCGGCCCCCGCCGGGAGGTGGCCCCCGCCGAGGGGTGGCCCCCGCCGAGGGGTGGCCCCCGCCCGCCCCAGCGGTAGCGTGTGGGGCTCAGCCACACGAAGGGGAGCAACTTGGCGGCACCATCCACATCGGCCGGGACCCGCCCGACCCGGGCCGGCCGCGGCGCCCCACCGCGATGATGCGATGATGCTCGCCGA
>JAKBAX010000369.1 GCA_021808785.1 Actinomycetes bacterium
GGGCTGACCCCACCCGGGCTGACCCCACCCCCACCCGGGCTGACCCCACCCCCACCCGGGCTGACCCCACCCCCACCCGGGCTAGCGCGGTTCCATCAGCCGGTAGGCATCGCCACCCGACGGGCCACCCGGACCCGCCCACCCCGGTGGGGGACGAGAGTCACGTGGCGCATCCGGGCCCGCTCCGGACGGTCGGCCGACGGCTCCAGGTCCATTCGCCGGAGGATCTGGCCCAGCACCACCCTCATCTCGGTGGCGGCGAAGGCCGCGCCCAGGCAGCGTCGGTTGCCACCCCCGAAGGGCAACCAGACCGCCGGATCGGGGCGGGCTCCGGTGAATCGCTCCGGATCGAACCGCTCCGGCCCGGGATAGGCCCGTCCCGACCGGTGGACCAGGGCGATGGCCGGAGTCAGGAAGGTCCCGGCCGGGACCGAATAGGGGCCGAGGCGGTAGTCGGCGGTCAGCCGGCGCGCCACGTCGGGCACCACCGGCCGGCACCGCAGCGTCTCCTCGACCACCGCGTCCAGGTACCGCTCGTCGCCTCCCCGGGCCGCCTCGGTCGCCCGGGCCAGCACGGCCGGGTGCCGGGTCAGTCGCTCGAGAGCCCAGGCCAGGCCGGTCGCCGTGGTCTCGTGCCCGGCCAGCAGAAGGGTCACGATCTGGTCCCGAAGTTCGGTCCCGGTCATAGCTGTACCGTCCCCCTCCCGGTGACGCACGAGCACGGCCAGCACGTCGGGCCGGTCGTCGAGCCCGGGATCTGACCGGGCCCGCTCGATCTCCCCGGCCAGCAGGGCGTCGGCCCGGGCCTTGCGCTCCCAGAAACTGCGCCACGGCCGCCTGGATCTGAGGGCCGGCAGGGGGAATTGCGCCATCTGCCAGATCGGCAGGTCGGTGATCGCCATCAGGGCGGACCGCAGTGGGGCCAGGCGGGACTCGTCGGTGACGCCGATCACCGTTTGCAGGATGACCTCCAAGGTGACGGCCCGCATCCGGGCCAGTACCGGGAAGGACCGGCCGACCGGCCAGCGGTCCAGGTCGCTCGCCGCGATGGCCGCCATCCGGGGTACCAGGCGGGCGACCGAGCCGCCGTGGAACGGGCCGGTCAGGCGGCGCCGCTGGCGCAGGTGGAGCTCTTCGTCGGTCACGAGGACCGATGAGGGACCGAGTACCGGCGCGAGGACCGCAGCGTTGGCCTCGCCGGCGTGGAGCAGGGAGTCGTCACCGTGGAACACCGCCCGTATGTCCTCGGGATCAGTCAGGTAGACGTAGTCGCCGAAGGGGCCCAGGCGGATGGTGAAGCGGTCGCCGTAACGGCGCCGGCACCGCTCCAGCCAGGCCGGCCCGGCCAGGTACAGCGGAGCCTGCAGGGCCCACGGCAGGCGGGGACCGGGCGGCAGGCGGGGACCGGGCGGCAGGCGGGGACCGGGCGGCAGACGGGGACCGGGCGGCAGGCGGGGACCGGGCGGCAGGCGGGGACCGGTCACCGCCCGGTCCAGGCCAGCAACCGCTCCGCCTCCCAGGTGTTGACGATCCGGTCGAGCGGGACCGAAGCCTCGGCCGCCTGCTCGCAGCCCATCCACAACCACTCCAACTGACCGGGCGCGTGGGCGTCGGTGTCGATGCTGAACAGGCAACCGGCCGCCACCGCCTGCCCGAGCAGGGCGGCCGGCGGGTCGCGCCGCTCCGGGCGGGAGTTGATCTCCACTGCGGTACCGGTCCGGGCGCAGGCCTCGAATACCCGTTCGGCGTCGAAAGCAGACGGCTTGCGACCGCGACCCACGATCTTGCGCCCGGTGCAGTGGCCCAAGATGTCGGTGTGCCGGCTCTCGACGGCCGCCAGCATGCGGGCGGTCATCTGGGCCCGGTCCATCGACAGCTTGGAATGCACGCTCGCGACCACCACGTCGAGCTCAGCCAGGAGGTCCAGGTCCTGGTCGAGCTGGCCGTCCTCGAGGATGTCCACCTCGATTCCGGTGAGTAGCCGAAACGGGGCCAGGTCCTCGTTGAGCCGGGCCACCACCGCCAACTGGGCGGCCAGGCGGCCGGCGTCGAGACCATGGGCGACGGTCAGGCGGGGGCTGTGGTCGGTGAGGACCAGGTAGCGATGGCCTAGGGCCCGGGCCGCCTCCGCCATGGTGCGGATGTCGCTGCCGCCGTCGGACCAGTCGCTGTGGCTGTGGCAGTCGCCGACCAGGACTTCCAGGTACCGCTTGGCCGCCTGGCTGGCTGCCGGCACGGGCGCCTCTTCCAGCTCGGCCAGGTAGGCGGGCCGGTGACCGTCGAGGACCTCGGCGATGATGGCCGCGGTCCGGTCGCCCACCCCGCCCAGGTCCTGCAGGCGGCCGGCCTGGTGCAGGGCCCGCAGGCGGACCGGCTCCTGCTCGGCCACCGCGTCGGCCGCCCGCCGGAAGGCCCTCACCCGGTAGGTGTCGGCCTGCTGGCGCTCCAGCAGGTAGGCGATGCGCCGGAGCACCGCGCCCGCGTCGCGCCCGGGCCCGTGCGCTTCCGGCTCAGTCATGTCCGACGTATACCCCGTCCTCGTAGGTGATCTCGTTGGTCCGCACCGAGGCCACGGTCGGACCGGGCACGACCAGGCCGACCAGGTTGAGGGGATCGGTGGCATTCACCGTGACCCGCAGGCCGCGGCGGGGCGAACGGCGGATGCGGCCCAGGTGCTCGACCGCTTCGGGCAGGGCGTACTGCTCCCCGGCGAACCCGGAAACGAACCGGCCGCCCCGGACCAGGCCCCGGTCCTCCAGCCGCCGGAGGGCCCACTGGATCTCCCGCCAGGGACGGGCCAGGTCGTCGTGGGCGGCCAGGTCCCGGAAGAGGACCCCCCAGCGGTGCAGCAACTGCTCGGCGATGGTCTCGGCCAGGTCGTGATCGTCGAGGCCGGCGCCGTCCCCGGCCGGCACGAGCGACCATCGGCCGGCCGACCCGGCGGTGTGGCCCACCGGCCGGGAGCCGTACCCGAAGCGCCGGGGACGCCGGGACGGAGGTGGCTCTGGACCCATCCGGGCCCGGATGGCCTCGAAGCCGTCACACATGATCAGCCCCCGGCCCACCCCCTCCCACAGGGCCCGCTCCACCTCGTCGGAGCGCAGCCGGGCGGCCACCGCCAGATCGGACGCGAAGCACGCACCCCGGCCGGCCAGCTCCCTCAGCACCGCGGCGAGGGGACCGGCCGGCTCCTCGCCGGGCGGCCGAGGCACCAGGAGCCAGCCCAGATCGGAGCGGAACACGACTGCGATCGGCGTCGCCTTGGACGGCGCCGCGCCGGTTCGGCCGGAGCCGGGCGAGACCCGCAACCAGGCGGTGTCGCCGGCGTGGCACATGGCGTCGAGCCAGGCCGGTTGGTAGCGCACCAGGCGCCGGCTCATCAGGTCGGCCTCCCACGCCGCCGCGGCGGCCTCGTAGCCCTGCAGCTGTTCGACGACGGCGGCCAGGCCCGACGGGCCGGACAGCTGGGTGGCGGGCGCCACGTGCTGCCACTCCAACAGGAAGCGCATGAAGTCCTGAGCCGTCGCCGGCTCGACCGACTGGCGGCGGGACCGCCGCGAGTAGGCGTGCATGCGGGCCAGCAGGCGGCGGGCCACGTACTCGGTCCCGGTCGCCCCCGGGGTGTAGCGGCCCTCGAAGACGAACCCCTCCTGCTCTAGGGCGGCCAGGGCCCACGCCACCCGGCCGGGGGCCAGCGTGGTGGCCCGGGCCAGGCCGGCGGCGGTCGTGATCCCGGCCAGCTCGAGGTGGCCCCGTACCGTCTGGAGCACCGCCTCGTCGGCCCCGGCCCGGGCCTGGTCGGCCCGGTCCCGACCCTCGGCGGTCACCCACAGGACTGTGCCGTCGTAGGTGCGGGCCTCGGCCCGGCCGGCCCGGCACAGGGCATCGAAGAGCGCACCCCATTCCGGCCTGGGCTGCGTCACGACGGTGGACACGAGCAGGTCGTGCAGCTCGTCGGGCGACCCGGGGGCAGGCGCGATCTCCGAGTGCACCGCATCGATGGCCGCCGGCTCCAGGGCGCCCACCGTGGTGAGATCGGGCGTGAGCCCCCGACGCAGCTGGACCGCGTTGGTGCGGCGGTTCTGGAACTCCTCGTCGTCGAGGAAGGCGTAGGGCCGGGCGGTGATGATCTCGTGGGCCAGGACCGACGGCTCAGTGGTGTCGCAGCAATGGACCGGCAGGTCGCCGGTCTCGATACGGGCGACCACGGCGATGGCCGTCTCGACATCCATGGCTTCGTGCAGCGTGTCCTCGATGGTCTGGCGGACCAGCAGGTGGTCGGGTATCTGGCGCGGACCGATCAGATTGTCCTGGCAGGCGGCCGCCTGGGGGAACACGGCGGCCAGCAGGTCGTCCGACTCCATGCGCTGCAGTGGCGGTGGGTTGCGCCGTCCCCCC
>JAKBAX010000370.1 GCA_021808785.1 Actinomycetes bacterium
TTCATCGAAGGCTCTTGATCTCGCTGACGAAGTTTCGGCTCCTGGAACCAATCACTGAATCGCGCCGCGTCGATGCCCATGGCTGTTGGGATGACCAGCACGACGAGCGCTGCCCAGCCGGCGACCGGGTAGCTGTGCCTGATTGGATCGCCGCGAGCTCGAACGATCCACAGGATGGTCAAGGGTGCCGAGACGACGTGTATGACGCCACTGATCGCGACAGACAGGAGCATCGTCCTGAAGTAGGAGTCATGTCCTTTCAATGTCCGTGAACGTTCCCACATCGTGGTCGCCACGAAGCCGGGCACAATTGCCAAGAGGACGATCGTCAGCGCCGTAAGGGTTGTGGGAACCACGCTGCCATTCTGCGGCGACGGTGTGACGACACAGTGGGCCCCGGGCACGTGGCCGCCTCACGCTGAGCCTGTCCTTGGAGCCCGACAGTAGGGGTTGTCGTCAGGCTCCGACGTGGTTGCCAAGTATCGCCGCGCACCTGCGCCGAATGTTCGATCCCGCGCCGCCCCCCGCCAGCCAGGGCCGAACAGGAGCCGCGAAATATTCAGCGTTGGGCTCGCACGGCCTGACACCGCCAGGCGAAGTCGGAGGCACCCAGGATATCGGCCGCGGCCCGACGATAAATGCGGGGGCGCATCTCCGGTCGGGGCGGAGAGCTCCGTTTGGGACTCTAAGTCGAAATGACGCGTTGCAGACCGACGCCGGGAACACGGGCGTAGCCGTCTGGCACGACGTCGATCATCGCCTGTCGAACCCGGTCGACGTTGCTGGTGACGGCGTCCACGTCCACGGTGTCCAAGATCTCCGTATATCCGCCCTGCACGAGCAGCTCACGAAGATGGCCGCGGAGCTGGGTAAGGAAGAACTCGAGTGGTGCCCCCTTCACCTCACGATCAACCATGGTGGCGTCAGCCGCAGCCGGTACGTGGAAGTGCGGCTGCTCGACGAAATCGTCGAAGCGGAGCAGCTCCTGCCAGTGGCCTTCTACCTGTGCCGACACGCGAAGCGTCGCCCCCGCCGGGGCGCGGAACGAGGCCGAGAAGCGAAGCCCGCCCATATCCATCTCGATCGGATCGGAGACATCGAACGGGCCTGGAGTCACGTCGGACATGGTCACCTCCACTGGAATCTCGAGGGAATCCTACGTGCCGCCAATGTCCCCGCGCGACTAGACCTGACGCCGTCGAGACACCGATCTGCCACTCGAACCGTGCCTCCCGGCCGGCGAACGGTGGGCACGCTTGACGTGACGGTCAGGGATACCTTCCCGAGTGGGGGAGAGTCGCTCCGCCCTACGAGCACAGGCAACGCCGGATCGGCGAACGAGCGCCACCGGAGCGGCTGGTGTAGACCCAGTACCGGTGAAACTGAAACTCGATCTACACGACCTCTACAACCGAGGGGATGAGATAGATCGGGCCCTGCGGTCCGTGATCGACGAGGCCGTACGTAAGCGGGCGACGCTGATCGAGATCATCCCCGGCAAGGGAAGCGGACAGCTGAAGAAACGGGTACTGCGGTTCCTCGACCAAAAGGAGGTGAAGGTCCTCTACGACCGAGTGGAGAAGGACTCCGACAACTTCGGGCGTGTGTTCGTTCACTTCCGTTGGAAGAAGGCCGGTCGTTGATCGAGTCCCAGTTGGCGCCGTGGGTCGCCTCGTACCCGCGAACAGTACATGGCGCGCAGCTATCTGACTCGAAGCCGGCGATCGGGGCGGTATGGCCGGCGTGCTTCGGGGATGCTTCGGCCGAACATTATGGGCGAAGCGCTCTTGGCCGTCATGGCGCGCGGACCGATGTTCCGGCGCAGGCGGCGAGGTTCTGATTGAGACCTTGATTATACCGTAGCACGTAGTATCGTAGTACGGATTACGGAGTACGACTCGGAGGTGAAGGTGCCGCGACGTGTTGAGGACCCGAACTGGACGGACCCCGGCCTGTTGGTGATGGCCAGCCTTGCCGAAGGCGCCAAGCATGGCTACGCCATCATCCAGGATGTGGAGGCGACCGCTGCCGTGAAGCTTGGACCGGGCACCTTGTACGGCGCACTATCCCGCCTTGAACAGCGTGGTTTGATCGAGGCGCTCGACAGTCATGACCCCCGTCGCAGGCCCTACCGGCTGACCTCGCACGGCTCAGCAGTGCTGGCTGAGCGGTTGGAGCACATGCGGCGTTTCGCCGCCATGGGACGTAGACGACTGGCGACCTCACCGACCCTGGGACTGGCATGAGCACCTCCCGCGTTAACCGGCTCGTCCTGGCTGCTTACCCCGCGCGTTTCCGCGACCGTTATGGCGACGAACTGGCCACCTTGGTGGCTGACTGCGCCGGTGGCTGGAGGGTCACGTTCGACCTCGCCGTATCGGCCGTCAAGGCCCGGCTCAACCCCGACCCGGTCATCTCCGGGTCCGAGGGGCGGCGACTGAGGCTGGAAACCACCACCAGCACCGTGTTCGCCCTGTGGGTATGGAGCACGGTGGCGGTGGCGTTGTTCGCCCGAGCGGTGGACGACCAACCCGTGCCCGGCCTTCGCTCGTGGGGGTGGGGCGCGTACGCGGTGGGGAACGTCGTCTTCTCGCTGTCGGCCGCGGCCATCCTCGTCGTCGGATTCGTGTACTGGCTACTGGTCGTAGTGCCGGCGATCCGCACCAAGAACCGAGCGACTCTGATGCCGGCGGTCGGGCCGGTGGCCGTGGTTGTGCTGTGGCTGGCCGGAACCGGCGTACTTGCCGTCGCCACCCACCACATCCGGCCCGGCAACTACCGTCACATCACAGCCCAGGGCCCTCATACTCCGGGCGGCTGGGCTCTGCTGGCGATCTACGCCCTGTTCACCACGGCTTGCGTGATCGTCTGCACGACCAGCATCCGCCGGGCACTAAGAAGGGCGGAGTTGACCCAGCCGATGCTCACCGTGTCGTCAGTGGTGGCCGTCACCGCCAGTCTCGCCCTCACAGCCATCACCGCCTGTGCGGTGGTCTGCGTCACTCGCGTCTTGATGATCGGAGGCATCGGCAGCCGCGACGAGATTACCTCCATCGCAGCGGTGTGCTTCCTGCTCCTGGCCACCACCGCCGCGGCCACCTCATCAGTCCGAGGCATGCGTGCCGTCAGGGCTGGACCGGGCGCGTAGCCCATCGCCCACACCGACCCTGAGAGCCGGACCAGTTCACCCAAGCCAGCACCGCTTGGAGCGGCTACGACTCACCGGACCTCGATATCCGGGTACCTTTGTGCCATATCGATGGCATACTTGTGGCATGGCACGAGTCCGGGTCAGCACGACAGTCGACGAGGATCTCCTGGCGAAGGCCCGGGGCGCACGTGGTGGCGTCGGCGACGCTGTCCTCATCGATGAGGCGCTGGCCGCTCTGGTCGCCCAGCACCGAGCAGTCGAGCTTGATGGCGCCTATGCGGCCTACGACGAGCACCCTCTCGACGAAACCGACGAGTGGGGGGACCTGGCGTCATTCCGGGAGGCTGCGGCGGCCTCGTGAGCGACGTTCCGCGGCGGGGCGAGGTGTGGTGGTGCGAGTTGCCCGACATCGGCCGACGTCCCGTCGTAGTGCTTTCTCGCAACGCCGCGATCCCGCGCCTGCGACGGACATTGATCGGACCTTGTACCACCACCATCCGAGGGCTGGCCAGCGAGGTCGTGCTCGAGCCCGACGAGGACCCGGTACCCCGGCGTTGCGCCATCAACTTGGACTCCATCGAGAGCGTGGCTGTTGCTGTGTTGGTCCAAAGGCTCGGCCGCTTGGCCGACGAGCGCATGCGTCAAGTCTGTGCCGCTCTCGAGGTCGCTGTCGATTGCAGCCGGTAAGCAGCGGCTCGCCCTGGGCGGCCAATCCGGCTCAACTGGCTTATGACTGACATCCCGCTCACCCTCAGTTGGTCCGCGATCGACCGATCACGCAATCCGTCGAAGAGGACGGTGACGTCCACCGGCGTGGGCGGCACCCCGGTGGCGATGGGGCTGGTGGGAAGCAAGCGGCCGTCTACTGGATGGCTCTCCCACGCTTGTCGCCGCCCCCGGGGCGTGACATGGGGCGGCCGCGTCCCGAGGTGTAGTTAACGGAACAGGCCGCGAAACAGGCGGCGGGTGGCTTTCCCCTCGGCCCGGTAGACCTCCCGGCGTGCTTCCCTCTTGGCCAGCGACGTCGGTCCCTTGCTGGCGGCCCTGGCGGTGGCCGAGGCTCTCGCGGCCTTGTACAGCGCGTTGGTCAAGCTGGACTTGCGGGCCATAACTGCCCCTCTCTCACCCTTATGGAGACGGCATGGTGCCACCCGCAGCGTACCATAACCTTGTCATACAAGATAAGACGATTGTATGATAATGTAGGACGACGCCTCGACCTGGCAGAACGCGCCCCTCGACGA
>JAKBAX010000371.1 GCA_021808785.1 Actinomycetes bacterium
TCGCTCGTCCGCCAAAGAGAAGAAGGCACGCCACCTCGCGCGTCGTTTCGGGGTACACGGGCCCCATCAGATTGGCAGGTGGAAGGGGCCGGGGAGGGTCATGCCCCGGGCCGGCGGCCGGCTAGGGGCTGCAGGCGAGCGGCCCCGAACCCCGGGTGACAACGAACCACACCGCCTTGCCCCGGTCCACCGGCTCCCACCCCCACCGGGAGGCCAGGCTGGAGATCAGCCACATCCCCCGGCCGTGCTCCGAGTTGGGGTCGATCGGCCGCAGCCAGGGGATGCCGGGGCCGTGGTCCTCCACCCGTACCACCACCTCGATCGCGTCCGCCTGCACCAGCAGCCGGAACGTACTGCGGGCGTGCCGGATGGCGTTGCTGGCGGCCTCGGAGGTACAGATCTGGGCCACTTCGGCGAGGTCATCGAGGTCCCAGGCGGCGAGCGCGGCCACGACGAACTGGCGGGCGGCGGCCACGGCCTCCGGTGTGCCGTCGAATCGCGCTTCAACCCGCCAACCCAATTGGGGAAATCCCTTCCTGGTCTTGGTACCGACGTACTTCTACCCATTTACGCACGCGGCCTATCCGGGTCGGAGCGGGCGGGCACAATGGGCGGGCCATGCCGCTCGGCACCTCATTCCCCACCGTCTTGGAATCGGCCCAGGCCGGCCACGATTGGGCCTTCACCGCCCTGTACCGCGAATACAACTCGGGCCTGGTCCGCTACTTCGCGTCGCGGGTGTTCCGTGACGCCGAGGATCTGGTCGCCGAGACCTGGATCGGCGCGGCGAGGGGGCTACGGGCGTTCGCCGGGGACGAGACGCAGTTCCGCCGGTGGCTCTACACCATCGCCCACCGTCGGCTGGCCGACCACCGGGGCGAGGCGGAGCGATCCCGCAGCGACCCCGTCGACCCGGTCACCCTCGACGACGTCTTCCTGAGCGGGGGGCCGGAGGAGCTGCTGCTCGACTGTGACAGCGCGCTGGCCACGGCCCGCCGCATCACCGCCGCTCTCAGCCCCGACCAGGCCGAGGTGGTGCTACTCCGCCTGTACGGCCAGCTCAGCCTGGGCGAGGTGGCCGAAGTAATGGGCCGGCGGGTGGGGGCCATCCGGGTCCTCCAGCACCGGGCCCTCCGCCGGCTGCAACGGGAATTCTCCGTGGAGGGTGTAACGCCTTGAGTGAGGACGGCGATATCCATGACGAGATGCCCCTTCTCCCGTTGTCCGACGACGCTGCCGACCGCCTCTTCAGCGGTCTGGCGTCGCCGGTCGGCGGGCCGGGCCCCTGGGCCGGTTTGACCGCCGCGCTTCGAACGGCCACGGGACCGGCTACCGCCGGCGAGATGGCCGGCCAGGAGCCGGTCGTGGCCGCGTGTGTGGCCGAGGTGCTCTCATCCCCGACCCCGCTTCAACACGTTCCCTGGAGGAAGCAGATGATCTCGAGAGCCCTGGGCGCCAAAGCCGCCACCGTAACTGCGGTGGCGGTCCTCGGCCTGGGTTCAGCCGCCGCGGCCGCCGCCGCGACCGGCTCCCTGCCCGGCCAGAGCAGCCACGCCAACCAGCACTCGACCTCCGGCCTGGCCACCGCGGCGAGCCACGTCGGATCCCACCCCTCCACCGGAGGTTCGAGCCGGTCGGCCGCAGCTTCCAACGCCGGCTCCAGCTCACCGGGCTCCATCCCGGCGACCGGGCCGGCCAACGTCAATGCCCAGTTCGGCCTGTGCACCGCCTTCCTGGCCCGGCCGACTACCTCCGCCCCGTCGGTATCCCTGCCGGCGCGCGACTCCTCCACCGCCTTCGCCGCGCTGATCGCCCAGAACGGCGGGGTGGCCGCCACCACCACCTACTGTCACACGGTCGTGAGCAGCTCGGACACCGCCCGGCCGGGCGGTGACACCTCCACTTCCGGGGGGACGGCCGGACACGGCCAGCCGGCCGGGACGGGATCGGGCCGACCGGCCGACGCCGGGCGGCCGTCCAACGTGACCACGCCATCCACACCGGCCGGCCCGCCAGCCACGGCCGGGTCGTCGGCCGGGCACGCGCCGGTCAGCACGCCGAACCCCGGCGGCTCAGCGAGCGGCGGGGCCGATTCGGCCGGGGCGTCCACGGCCGGATCGGCCAGCGGCGGAGCCGGCACGGCCGGTTCCGGCCACGCCTCCACCCACCCCTGATGCGGCCGGGCCGCCCGCCGAGCAGCCCACGCACGCCCCGACGCTCCCTTCTCGGACGATTCAGCAGTTGGTCGCGGAGCCGCCGATGACCGGGGCGGCCGGCGTGGCCGTGGGGCTGCACTCGGCCATCGACTGCTGAATCCAGTTGGGCAGGGTGGGCGCGGTGAAGTAGGGGGGCTGCAGGTACTGCAGCCGACTGTCGTAGGTCCAAGCCTTGGCGTAGCCGGACGCGATCCGCACCTGGCCGGTCTGGTCGAGATAGAAGGTGCCGACCGGTCCCCGGAATTCCTCGGCCATGCTCCCCAGCAGGGTGTAGGTGCCCTGCACGCCGACCCCGCCCCAGTCGGGCAGGTAGATGGAGTCCTTGTTGGCCACCATGGCCGCATCGACAGTGAGATTGGTGCCATTGGCCGGAAGCAGGATGGAGTGCTGAGCCGACAGGCCGATGATGTCCGAGCCGCTGGTGCTGTAGTCGGTCAGGTTCCCGGTGATGTCGATGTTGTACTGCGATCCGACCGTCACCTGCTCGTCGGCGGCGGCCGAGCCGAGGGTTCCGGAGATGGACACGTTGGCGTAGCTATTGGCGCCGCAGGAGCCGCCGCTCCGGGCGCAGGCCGTTTCGTTGGCGTCGTACATCAGCCCGTTGGGCGGAAGGGCGATCTCCTGGTAGGTGTTGTTGACCTTCGGGCTCACGCATGAGTAGGTGGCCCCGGTCGGCACCGAGACCGAACTTCCGCTGTAGCCCGGAGTCAGGTAGGCGACCATTTTTCCGTCGTTGACGAACTTGATGGTGACCGGCCCGTAATAGAGACAGCCGCCGCCGTCGTTGGTGACGGGAATGTCGCTCTGCAGGTTCCCGTTGGTGGCCGGGAACTGCTCGTAGGCGTGGCCCGCGGGCTGGGTGCCGGAGCCGCCGAAGACCGGTGTGCCGCAAGCCGCGCTGTCCTGGTGGTAGCCGCCCGGATTGCCGTAGGAGGTGGCTCCGGCCGAGTCGAGGGCCGTTCCCTGGTCATAGGCCGAGTCGACCTCCTCGGGGAAGTGGGCGGTGCCGCAGATGTTGAACTCGTCGTTGGAGAACACCGGCCCTTTCAGGGTGTCGGTGCTGCTGAAGTAGATGTGGCAGTCGGCGAAGCTGGGCGAGGTCTTGCTGTAGGAACATCCACCGTTGCCCGACGTGGTTCCGCAGGCGGGATCCGGGCCGTACTCGGTGCGGCCGTAGGTGTTCTTCTCGTACTGGTTGAGCTCCCATGCGTGCCACACGCAGGCGTTGGCGTAGGTGTCGGTCCCGTTGGCCGAGCCACGCGAGCAGCTACTGCTGGACTCGTCGAAGCAGGCCACCAAAGTCGGATCCTCTATCTCGTAGTCGGTGTAATAGAGGTAGTTGGTGAATCCGGCCATCTGGAGGGCCACCTGGATGGTCCGCACCGTGTAGTGGTCGTTGCCGCTCGGGTACTGGCCGGCGGCACCGGTCACCTTCAGGTACACCACCCCGGAGCGGGCCGCGTTCTGGCTGTCGGCCGAGTATCGGTACCACTCGCCGGTCCCACCACCGGCCACCGGCGCCCACGTCGTCCACGTGCTCCCGTTCTCCAAGGCGGCGTTGGTCGGGTCGGTACCGTCGAGGTAGTAAGTGGTGTCGCTGTCCAGTCGATTGATGTAGTCCTGCACCCCGGCCTGGGCGGCCTGCAGCGCGGTCTGGTAGTCCTGGGATTGACGGGCCAGGGGCAGCGTCTCCAGGTCGATGCTGAAGATGACCGTGGTGAGGAGAGTAACGATCAGCATGACCACGAGGACGATCATCAGGGCGATGCCGTCCTCGGATCGGTGTCGGTTTCGGAGGCGCGACGGCAACCACCGCTCGGGGTGCTTACTCATCAGCCGTGTATCTGAGCCCAGTACTCGACGTTGGGCAGCGAGATGTGCATCATGAACGTGGCCGTCACCGACGTGGCGGCGTGCAGGGGGTCGACTGTGGTGAGGTGCACCACGACTGAGTCGACCTCTCCGATCTCGGATGCGGGAAGGGTGCCCCCCGACAGTGGCAGGCAGTTGCCGGACGGGTCGAAGTACTCGAAGATTCCGGGCGTGAAGGTCCCAGCTCCGGGGCAGCCGGTCGCCGGAGAGGGGTTCGGTGTGACGATGCCGCTTCCCAGCACCACCACCGGCCCGTAGGTGTAAGTGGTCGGGGTCGCGGTCTTCTCCACCAGGT
>JAKBAX010000372.1 GCA_021808785.1 Actinomycetes bacterium
GTTTGTTTCGGGTTCGCTCGGTAACACGCCACTCAAGCAGTTGCGGTTTGGTCCACCGCTCGCGTTTTCACTGCAGAGCAACGAGGCCGTGGTGTACCTCGGCCTCGGGGGCTCATCGATGCCGTTGGCCAAGATCCTTCGACCTATCGCCCTCGGCGGCGTCAGCGTACCCGTCACGACATCGGCGAGCGTTGCCATTTTCGGTCTTCACCCCAGTGTGGCGGCGTCGCGAGCGCTCGCGCTGTGGCTCCTGCTCGCCTGTCTACTCGGATCACTAGTGCTCGTTCTGCTGTGGCGTACGGCCAGGCGAGCGCCCGACATCGAGCGAATTGAAGCTCGCTACGGCTCGCTCATGGTGGCGGTGGAGCGTCCGTCGTCACTCGTCGACGTGGGGAGCGTGCGAGTCGCGCGTATGGAGGACCTCGTAAAAATCGCGGAATACCAGGGTCGAATGATCTTTCACTGCGAGGGGGAGTCCGGACACGACTACTTCGTTCGCGACCCGACGTCCACCTACCTTTTCACGCAGGTGAACCACTCTCACAACCCCGAATCGATGGCGGTGGCCACGACGAGTGCCGACACCGAAGGTCACTCACCAGGGGGGCAATAGTGCGAACGAAAACCGTGTCCGTTCTGTCGGCGGCAGTCATCGCCGCGGTGGTGATTGGCGGCGTCCTCTCCGCCTACACGGCCAACAACGTCGTGCCGAACAGTTACGCTGGCCAGACGCGCGTCGCCGTCAATATCACGGTTCCTCAGGGTCTCATTCAGCGCCATCCGTTTGGTAAGACCGTGACGCCAATTCAGTCGGGAGAGTTCAGTGATCGGCTCAAGGTGGTAGGGGCCAATGCCGACGTCACGTACGTCGTAACGTCGGCGAACTCCAACCTGTACGTGACAAGCGATGGTGAGATCTACACCACTGATGGGCCGCTCGCCGTCGGCACGTACACCGTGTCGGGGACCGACTCCAAAGGTGCGAACGAATCGGGCGTCTGGTCGTACACGTTGACTGTTACCAGTGCAGTTGGCAACGCCAGTTCGGGTTGATCGGCACCTTTCGCCCGTCGGGTGGCGAGCCGTATCGACTGCGACGAGCGATCGCCGCACGACTTTGCGAATGGAAACCGAGCGGCGTCGCTGATCAGTGGCGAAACTTTCGCGGGGACGATCGATCGTGTTGCCTCGATGGTTTATCGGAGCATCGGAATCTAGCGGGGTGTAATCGTCGCGAGTAGATCCCAATTGGGCTTGCCGGCGTAGAGCAGAGCGCGGACTCGGTAGTTGCGAAATGATCGAAAGCCGAACGCCACGCGTTTGGTGTCACCCACCGCACCTCCCAAAAGTCGATCTGGCAAGGATGACTCACTAGGGCGTTGCGCTCACCGGTTGAAACCGCCGTTCAGTTTTCGAGCGTTGTCGACACTACGATTCGGTCTGTGAGCTCGCCAGGACCTACAGCGCGTGCAGCGCTCGGGGGAGCGGGCGTCCTCGGCGTGACGTTGCTGATCGCTGGTTTCGCGATCAATCCCGGGCCGGCAGCGGCGGACTCGACCTCACAACTTCTCGCCTATGGCCATACTCACCACGCCAGCCTGCTCGTTGGGGGATGGCTTCAAGTCACTGGCACGACGGTCATCTGCCTGTTTGCGCTGGCCACGGCGACCTTGGCCGGTTTCGACCGGTTGAGCATCTCCGTGCTGATCGTCGGGTTGACCGCGCTCCTGGCTGTGAGCCTGAGCGAGATGGCCTGCTACGTCGGGCTCGCGAGCGGGCACGGGGAGACGGCTCGGGTCGCGGCGGACCTGATCCCGGGCGTCCAGCGCGGCTACTCAATCGTGGCAGCGCCGCTTGTATTCGCGGCCCTGGGTACCGGCCTGTTGCGCTGTGCCGCACCAAGGCGCGCCCTCGGGATCACTGCACTGGGCTTGGGAGCGGTGTTCTGGACTCTGGGCTTCATCGGGGTGCTCACCACCGTCCAGGGTGTCGTGGACTTCTTCGCCGGCTTCCAGGCGCTCTGGTGGCTCACCGCTGCCCTGGTCGTGGGCATCAAGGGGCCCTGAACAGGGAGGGCAACTCCGGCATAGCCGGGCGTGGCTCGCCGCGAGTAGCAGCCTCCTGAGTGCCTCCCAACAACTTGCCGCGTTCCTTGATCCCCGAGAGGCCATAGCCTCCCCCGGTGGCGGCCAGGGCGTGGCCGTCGGCGTCCCGCACTGCGTCGTCGCCGGCGGCCCGCAGGGAGACGGCGGCCGGCTCGTAGGTGAGCGACACGGCGATGCGGGAGCCTTGGGCGTGCTTGCAGGCGTTGGCGAGCGCCTCTTGGTCCGTGCGGTAGGCCCGACCCCGGGTGGTCAGTATCGGCGGCGACCAACTCAGTGTCAGCCTGCCGGGCCACGGCGAGCACCGGCCTGGTATCCATCAGCGTTGCGGCAGCCACAGCGCTCGATGTGATGGGACACCTCAGCGCATCGGCTGGCGGATGATCGTCTTGAGTTTCTCGGGCGCCGAGCGGCGGGGATCCCCGAGGTAGATTTCGTGGTGCTTGCCGGCGAGCTCGCGGCCCTGCTCGGCGATGAAGGCGTGCAGGCTCGCGACCATCGGTCTCTCAGCGCTGTAGGTACCGACGTGCAGCACTTGAGCGGCCGGGCCCTCGGCAAAGCGCTCCAGTCGCAACCGATCGAGGACCGCTACCGGCACCTTCGGGGCCGCAGCGACCTTGGCCCCCGTGACCACGTTCGCGGTCACCTCGTCCGGCTGCATGATCATCAGCGTCCGACACCACGCCGACTTGTCGTCGATCGAGAACGCCGACATGTCGCTCGCCCACCACAGCCCTTCCAACGGCATCACGCCGAAATCGATGACGCCCGCGCGCTTGAGCGCGAACCGGGCCGTGTAGGAGACCGAGAACAGCGCCGACACCGCCTCGCGGTACTCGCTGGAGGTGTTCGGGTCGCCGTGCCCGTCGATCATCAGAAATGCCAGCTCGGGCACCTCGATGACCGACGTCGAGCGCTTTGCGGTGTAGAACTCGTGCAGCTCACGCTTGAAGTCGACCTTCGCCGTCGCCATCACGCCCTTCTACTCCTCCCCGGTATCGTGCCGATTCTACGCCGCAGCGCCGGCACCGCATCCGTACCAACCCCGCCCAACGCCGCGAATCACGTGCGACTATCCCCCATCCCCGGGTCCACTGCGGTGAGGGTCGCTCTGGGCAAACGGCTGGCCGCCGCGATCTCGCGCCGCCCGCCGACGTGACACCTTGTCCGCCGACGTGGCACCTTGTCCGCCGACGTGTCGCAACGGGCACCAACCAGCGGGGCGACGGCGACCAAGATGTGGCAGGCTTGGATCGTGAGATCGCAACCTGACGCCGTCTTCCTCGATGGGTTGGACTTCTTCACCGGCGTGGTCGGCCGGTTGGATGCCTCCGACTGGGAGCAACCCTCGCCGTGCGAGGGATGGCGGGCTCTCGACGTCTTGGGCCACGTCGGTGCGGCCGTGGAGTTCGGGACGTTGCTGCTCATGGACCGCCATCCCGCCTGGTCGCCGATGGATCCTCCCGGTGGTGCCGTCGAGGGCGAGCCCGCCGCGTGGTGGGACGCTCTCGTCGAGCCCGCCCGGCAGGTGGTGGCGGGTGTTGACCTGACCAAGGTGGTCGACTCGCCGATGGGTCGCCGCCCGGTCGGCGAAGGTCTGTCCTTCCCCGCCTTGGACCTGTTCGTTCATGCCTGGGACCTGGCCCGAAGCGTCGGCGAAGACGTGGAGGTGCCAGCAGCGGTCATCGACTTTGCCCGCTCGGTCATCGACCTTCTTCCCGAGGCGGCGATTCGAAGCGACCAAGTCTTCGCCACTCCTGCGCCCTCCCCGGCCGACGCATCGCCGTCGCAGGCGTTCATCGCCTGGACCGGCCGTGACCCACGCTGGTCGCCGTTTGCCGGCCGGTAGGGATCAGCCGTGGGCTGCGCGAACACGTTCATCGCGGTCGCCGAGGACTGCCGGGTGACGACCGGCCAGGTTCCATCCGAGCGAGCGGGCGGCCCCACGGTGGCCGCGACCCAGTACGCCACGCTCGTCGGCGCTCCCGGTCGCTGGACTCAGGAAGACGTGCAGTTCGTTTCCTCACGAGGTGTCCGCGGCCGTGACGACTTGAGCAACGAGGACCCCGAGCGCCTCCGCCGCGAGTACTTCGCCCAGCCCCGAGCGTGCCTACGCGCCTCCCCTCTGCCGAAGAGGTTTGAATCGGCTGTAAGTCTTGTGCTGGCTGGCCTGGGGCTGGCTGCAGCAGAGTTGACGTTGTCTGCTGCGTAGTGCGTGACTCATGAATCGGTTGGTCCTGTGTGGGTGCCTTT
>JAKBAX010000373.1 GCA_021808785.1 Actinomycetes bacterium
GCCGACCTGGCCGCCGGTCAGGAACTGGCCGACCGCCGGCGAGGACTGCACCACCTGGTTGGCCTGGTACTCGCAGAGCAGGGCCCCGGTGCTGCTCAGCACCCGGATGTGGCCGCCGCTCGGGTAGAGGTTGTTCAGCTGGTCGCGCGCCACCGCGTTGGCGGTCGAGTCACCTCCCTCGATCACCTCGTTGTGACCGTTGCTGTACAGGTCGGCGATGGCCGGGGTGGTGAAGTCGGAGTCGGCGTTGAGGAACGGCCAGCCGGCCAGGACGCCCCCGGTGGCGGCGTTGAGGGCGTAGCTCATCTGGCCCATGGACCCCGAGACGGCGTCCACCTGGCCCTCCAGGTTGCCGATGGTCATCCCGGTCTGCACGCCGGCCGAACCGGAGCCCGGGATCATCTGCGGGTGCTGGACCCATACCGGGTTGCCACCCGCCCCGCTGAACATGGCGTTGCCGCCGGCGGACGGGGCGCCGGGGTTGCCGAGGCCGACGAAGACGCTCGTCCCAGAGCTCGACGGGGCCGAGTCCACCGCGATCCCGCCCGTCGAGGCGGGCCAGCCGGCGACCTCGGAGCCATTGCTCAGGTGGAGGGCATAGACGTGACCGGCCCGGTCCCCGACCAGGGCGGCCGGGCCGCCGCCGTCGAGGGTCGCGACCGTGGGTGACGACTGGGCGATGGGGCTGGCGCCGTCGGCGATGCCGACCGCCCAGGTCTGGGTGATGTTGGGGGCGGCCGCCGCGGGGGGAGCCCCCGCCGTGGCCACCAACGCGAGGGAGGGGCCGGCGACCGCCGCGGCGGCCGCGGTGAGAGCAAGAAAACGTCGCATAGTCCCTTGCCTTATCGTCGCCTTGGTAGCTTCCCCTGAGATTTACCTTCGAGGATCCTTTGCCGCGAATAGACCAATTCGTCCCCAGTTTCGCCCGCCACGACGCCATCGGGAACCATGTGCTGCAGCTACGCCGGTTGTTCCACGGGGCCGGATACGACTCGGAGATCTTCTTCGAGCACATAGACCCCCGCCTGGCCGGACAGGCCCGTCACTTCGAGGAGGCGGACCCCCGCCCTGACGCCGACCGGGTCCTGCTGTACCACGCCTCGACCCACACCGACATGAACGACTGGCTGATCTCAGCGGGCGCCGCCGGCCAGCGCATCGTCGTCGACTACCACAACATGACCCCGGCCCGGTATTTCTCGGCCTGGGAGCCGCGCGCCGCCCGCAGCATGGAGCAGGGCCGCCTCCAGCTGGCCCAGCTGGCCCCCTACGTGACGGGGGCGGTGGCCGACTCGCAGTACAACGCCGACGAACTGGCCGATTTCGGGATCCACGGCGCCGTCGTGTGCCCCATCCTGCTCGACCTGTCCGACTACCACCTCGCGCCGGAGCCGGCCGTCGCGGCCCGCTTGACGAGCCATCCCCTGTGGTTGTTCGTCGGCCGGCTGGCCCCGAACAAGTGCCAGCACGACGTGGTGGCCGCCTTCGCCGCATACCACCGCCTCTACCAGCCCGGCAGCCGCCTGGCCATCATCGGTGGGGCCACGTCGCGCCGCTACGAGAGCGAGCTGCGCTTCTTGGCTGACCGGCTGGGCGTGGCCGGGGCGGTCGACTTCGTGGGCTCGGCTCCGTTTCCCGAATTGCTCGCCTATTTCCACCGCGCCGACGTGTTCGTCTGCCTGTCCGAGCACGAAGGCTTCTGTGTCCCGGTGATCGAGGCCATGGAGCTCGGGGTGCCCGTGGTCGCCTACGAGGCCGCCGCCGTGACCGAGACGGTGGCCGACGCCGGCCTGCTGCTGGCCGACAAGGACCCCATGGTGGTGGCCCACGCGGTGCACGAGCTGCTCGCCGACGATGCCCGGCGGTCCGAAGCAGTGGAAAAAGGGCGGGCCCGGGCAGCCGCCTTCGCCCTCGACGCCACCTCGCAGCGGTGGCTGAACGAGCTGGGCCGAATCGCGCCCCCCGGCCGGTCAACGCATTCCCCGACCCCGCCGTCGGTCACCCTTTAGTCTGGGCGGCCGGATGCGAGTAATGGTGGTCCTGCCGACCTATAACGAGGCGCAATCGATCGAGGAGGTGCTCCGACGCACCCGCGCCGCGGTGCCGGACGCGTCCATCCTCGTCGTCGACGACGGCAGTCCGGACGGCACGGCCGATCTGGCCGATAAGGCCGCCCTCGAGCTGGGGGGCATAGAGGTGATGCGCCGGGCCGCCCCCAACGGGCTGGGCGACGCCTATCGGGCCGGCTTCGCCCTGGGGCTGGCCGAGGGCGCCGAGGTACTGGTCGAGATGGATTCCGACCTGTCCCACGACCCCGGCGCGCTGCCCGCCCTGCTGGGCGCGGTCGCCGACCACGACCTGGTGATCGGCTCCCGCTATGTACCCGGCGGGTCCATACCCCACTGGGGCCTGCACCGCCGCCTGCTCTCGCGGGGGGGCAACATCTACTCGTCGGTCCTGCTCGGCGTCCCGGTGAAGGACATGACATCGGGCTTCCGGGCCTACCGGTCCTCCCTCTTGGAGACGATGGACCTCGACAGCATCCGGGCCGACGGCTACGGGTTCCAGATCGAGATGACCTACCGGGCCGCCCAGCGCCAGGCTCGCATCACCGAGGTGCCCATACGTTTCGTCGACCGGGAGCTCGGGGTGTCGAAGATGAGCTCCCGGATCGTGGTCGAGGCGCTCGAGCTGGTGACCGTCTGGGGGATCAAGCGCCTGCTCCACCGGATCCGCGGTCAGCGCTCGGCGGGCCGGTCCGCCGAGGTGGGGGCGCATCGGTGAGACCGCTCCTGCAGCGCGTCGTCAGGCGCACCCGTAGAGTCCTCCTGGGCCCCCTGATCGAACGGATCGATGCCTTCGCGACCGACACCTCGTCCCGGCTGGACCAGCTCACCAAGCGCGTCGAGGAGATCGAGGTCGTGATGCAGGCCATCGAGGAGCGGGCGGCCACCGTCACGGAGCGGTCGACGGCGCAGACCGAGTCGCAGCTGCGGGTGACCCGGCGGCTGGAGGAGATCGAGAAGCTGCTCTCCGAGCGGTGAGCTGGCCGGCCGCTCACCGGGACGGCCCCGGCGTGGCCCTCGACGTCCAGGCCCTGCAGATGGAAGGCTGGGCCGACCGGGGGGTGGGGCGCTACATAGTGGGCTACGCGACTGCTCTGGCCCGGCGGGGCGCCCTGGCCAGCGCCCTGCTGGCCCCCGAGCTGCCGCCGCCGGCCGGCCTGCCCAACGACCTGGTGGCGGCCGGGCTGGTCCGGTGGGACACCGCGGCCACCTGCCGCGACCTGGTGGGTGGCCCGCTCCCGGTGGTGCACCACCTCACCGCCCCGTTCCTGCACGTCGAGCCGGGCGGCCGGGCCGGGCTCGCGGTGGTCGAGCACTGGGCTCGATCCGGGGTGCCGCGGGTGGTGCTCCTGCACGACCTGATCCCGCTGCGGGCCCCCCGCCACTACCTGGTGGGGCCCGGGGCGCAGGAGCGGTACCGGGCCCGGGCCGAGTGGGTGGGTGGCGCCGACCTGATCATCACCAACTCCGAGCACACCAGGTCCGAGGCCGTCGACCTGCTCGGCTGCGATCCGCAGCAGGTGGTGACCGTGGGCGTCGGGGTGCTGCCCTTCTTCAGCCCGCCGGACGGGACCGACGAAGAGCTGTGGCAATTCCATTTTCGAGCACTAGCCGGGCGGCCCCACGTCCTGACCGTGGGCGGCAGCGATGCCCGCAAGGGCACCGACCGCGCCATCGCGGCCCTCGGTTTGCTGGTAGCGCGTGGCTTCGACCTGTCTCTCCTGGTGATCGGCCACTTGACCCCGGGCTGGCGAAGAGATCTCGGGGTCACGGCCCAGGCGTGCGGCGTGGCCGATCGGGTGGTGTTCGCCGGGCCGGTGGACGACGAGTTGCTCCGGGCGTGCTACCGCCGGGCCCTGATCACCCTCATGCCCTCGCTCGCCGAGGGGGCCGGCCTGCCGGTGCTCGAGTCGGCCGCCAGCGGGACGCCCGCCCTGGCGTCGGGCACCACCGCCCTGGCCGAGACGGCCGCCCACCCGGCGGCTCTGTTCGACCCCACCGACGTCGGCTCCATGGCCGACACGATCGGAGCCGCGGTCGATTCCGCGGCCCGTCGGGCCGCCATACTGGCCGTCCAGCAGGAGCTGGCGGCCTCTTCGACCTGGGACGCGGTCGCCGACCGGGCGGTGACGGCCATCGACCGGCTGGCGGGTGTCCGCCGACCAGCCATCGACCGGCTGGTGGGTGCCAGCCGACCAGCCAGCGGCCGGTTGGCGGGCCGGGCCACCTCTGGCGGTGCGGGGTCTCCTGGCGGTGCGGGGTCTC
>JAKBAX010000374.1 GCA_021808785.1 Actinomycetes bacterium
GTACTCGAGGTACAGCATCTGGGCGCACACCGCATTGGCCACGTAGTCGTCGATGGGGGTTCCGAGGAAGATGATGTTCTCCTCGAGCATCCTCGAGAACAGGTCGTAGCTCTTCTCACCCCGATTTGTCTGCTCGAACACTCCGGGGATGTGATATTGGGCGACTGGGTTGATCATTGCTCTCCGGTCTCCTCACCCGAGCTGTCTCGAGCTGCCTGGTCGACGGCGTCGTCATCGTCGGGGTCATCATCACTAGACGGATCGGCGGCCTGCTGATCCGGTTCGAGCAGGGACCGGTCTACCGGCTGGCCCTCCTCGTCGACTATCTCCACGTGCTCGAGGATCCACTCCAGCGCACGTGACTTCTTCCAGTCCGAGCGTACCGCGAGCATCTGGTCAGCGCGCTCGAGGTTGCGCCGGGCCTCGGCCGGCTTCATGTCGTAGCTGGCGGCCAGCCGCTCGATCTCGGCCTCGATGTCCTCGTCGGTGGGCTCCATGCCCTGCGCCTTGGCCACCGCCCGCAACGCCAGGTCGGCTTTCACCGACGGCACAGACTGCTGGCGGAGGGCCGAGACCAGCTCTTCCGGGGGCTGCCCGGTGGCCTGGAGGTAGTCGGCCAGCGTGGCGCCTCGGGCCTCCAGGCGGTGCTGCATGTCGTGCAGCTGCCGCTCCACCTCGGCGTCGATGAGGCTGTCGGGCGGGTCGTCGGTGACCAGTTCGACCAGCGCCTCGACAGTTGCGTTGCGCAGGGCCAGGGTGGATTGCACCCGCTTGACCAGGTTCATCCGCTTCGAGATGTCGGCCCGCAGATCCTCGACCGTGTCGAACTCGGAGGCCTCGCTGGCCCACTCGTCGGTCACTTCGGGGAGCTTCTTCTCTTTGACCTCCTTGACCAGCACCTTCGCCGCAACCGGGGCGTCATCGGTGCCGAGATCGGACTCGAAGGTCAAGATGTCACCGACCTTGGCCCCTTCGAGCACCGCATCCACTCCGGGGATCAGGCTGTCGGAGCCCACCTCGTAGGAGAAGTCCTCGAGCTCCAGTTGGCTCACCGGCTCTCCATCGCGGGTACCGGACAGATTGATGGTCGCGAAGTCGCCCGCCCGGGCCGGGCGCCCCACATCCACCAGCTCGCCGAAGTTGCCCCGCAACCGGTCGATCTGGGCATCGATGTCCGCGTCGGTGGCCACCGGGCTGGGGACGGTGACACGAAGGCCCTCGTAGCCGGCGATGGTGATCTCCGGGCGCACCTCCACGACCGCCTCGAACGACACCGAGCCGGCATCTCCGCCACCCTTGATGTCCAGCTCGGGGGGGGCGACAACATCCACCTCGTGCTGGCGTACGGCCTGGGAGTAATAGGTGGGCAGGGCGTCGCGCAAGGCTTCGGAGCGTCCGGCCTCCTTGCCGAAGCGGGCTTCGAGGATACGGCGGGGGGCCTTGCCGGGTCGAAAACCCGGGACCCGGACCTCGCGGGCGATCTTGCGGAACGCGGCGTCGACGTCCTTCTCGAACTCCTGCTCATCGACCTCGATCGACAGCTTGACCTTGTTCCCCTCCAGGGACTCCAGCACGGCTTTCATATAGGCCGACGAGTCTAGGTGGACGGGGCCACCAACCGAGACTCTTCGGGTCGGTTCCATGAAGAAGCCGCGGGTTCACGTCGCGGCGGCGCCAGACGCGAGCCGGCTCGGGCCTTCTGGATCTGCGGCTGCTTCCGGTATCACCGGGCATATGCGGCTACGTTCTTGCCACTGAGAAGCAGTCGCCTACAAGGATCTCCGCACCGGTCTCGGAACGGGTCGCCTGGACGAGACGGCCTGGCCTGGAGATGGGGCCGCTCCCGATGGGCCATCGGGGTGGTGGCCGCACTCCTCGTGGCTGCCGGCGCGCCGGCCGTCTGGTTGGGGACCGCCGGTCCGGGGCCGGGCTCCGACCCAGCCTCGCTGGTCGACCCGTGGATCGGTACCGCAGCCACCCCGACCCAGACGGGGACCACCGGATTCGACACCACCGGGCTGCAGGGCCAGACCTTCCCCGGCCCCTCCCTGCCGTTCGGCATGCTGCAGTGGAGCCCGGACACGAACCTCGACCGGAACCCGTTCGCCTCCTATCTGTACCACCCGGGTCAGACGACGCTCGCCGGCTTCAGCTTGCTCCACGACGACGGGGAGCAGTTCCGATACGTACCGTTCCTGCCCCTGAGCGGCCCGGTCACCGTCTCCCCGGCGGTCGATCCGGCCCACTACTACAGCACCTTGCGCCACCGAGACGAGAAGGCCTCCCCCGGCTACTACCGCGTCCGGCTGGGGTCGGGGGTGGAGGTGCAGTTGACCACCACGCAGCGTGGCGGGCTGGCCCGCTTCGCCTTCCCGTCCGGTCACCCGAGAGGCCTCCTCCTGTCCTTGTCCGACACGGCCAGGGCCGGAGCCGACCGGATCACCATCGACCCGCGGGGGCGGCGGGTGTCGGGATACGCCACGGCGAACGGCGTCCGGGTCTACTTCGCCGCCGACTTCGACCAGGCGATCACCTCGTTCGGCACCTACCACGGTTCCGCCGTGCAACCCGGTTCGGCGGCGGCCACCGGCGCGGCGACCGGCGGGTGGATCGACTTCGGTTCCTCGACCGGTCCGGTAGAGGTCCACGTCGCGGTCTCCTACGTGGGCGTGGGCGGGGCTGCGAACAACCTCCGACAGGAGATCGACGGACCCCACTTGGATTTCGACCGGGCCGTCAGCCAAGCGAGAGCGACCTGGGACCGGGTCCTCGGCCGGTTCTCGGTAGGCGGCACTCCGGCGGCGATCCGGCGGACCTTCACCACGGCGCTCTACCACGCCCTGCTGCAGCCGAACCTGGCCAGCGACGACGACGGCCGGTACCGGGGATGGGACGGCCGGATCCGTCAGAGCCCGGGCCGCCGCCCCGTGTACACCACATTCTCGGGCTGGGACATGGGGCGGGGCCAGTTGGCCTTCCTGGCCGTGTTCTTCCCGGCCCAGGCCTCCGACATGATGCAGTCGCTCGTGGAGGCGGACGAGCAGACGGGCGGTTGGTCCCACCGGTTGGTGCTGGGCACCCGGGTGGAGGACATCAACGTGGGGGATTGGGAGCTCCCGGCCGAGGCCTACCTCCTCGGGGTCCGCGGCTTCGATGCCCGAGCCGCGCTGCGCATCGCGGTACAGACGGCCACCCAGCCGGTCGGGAACCCGGTCCGGCCCGAGCTGGCCTTCTACGAGGCCCACGGGTGGGTCCCGGACCGGGTGTACTTCTCGGCCGAATCCACTGTGGACGACGCGTCGGCCGATTTGGTCACCGGGCTGTTCGCCCAGGCTCTCGGACAGCTGGGCACCGCCCGGACCCTGCTCGGCCGGGCCGGCGACTGGCGCAACGTGTTCGACCCCGCGCTCACCGCCGGTGCCGGGCACGGGTACATGTGGAGCCGCAACGCCGACGGCTCGTTCAGCCCCGGCTGGTACCCGGGAGCCGGCAGCTGTTACGGGCCCTTCGAGGAGGGGACGAGCGCCCAGTACAGCTTCTCGGCCCTCCAGGACGAGGCTGGGGTGGCGGCCGCCATGGGCGGTGCGGCGGCCGCCACAGCCCGCCTCGACGATCTGCTCCGCAAGCTCAACGACGGGTGCCTCTCCACCGCCGCCTATCTCGGCAACGAGCCGAGCTTCGCCCTGCCATGGCTCTACGACTGGTTCGGGACGGCCAGCCGCACACAGAGCGCGGTGCGGCGCACCGTGAGCCAGCTGTTCTCCGACACGCCCGGCGGCCTGCCCGGCAACGACGACTGGGGGGCCATGTCCACCTACTACCTCTGGTCGGCGCTCGGCATGTACCCGGTGGTGCCGGGAGTGGCCGGCGTGGCTCTGGCCTCCCCCGTACTCGCCCGGGTGAGCATCCGCATGGAGGACGGAACCGAGCTGCAGTTGTCCGCCGCGGGCCGCCCCACCGGCGGGCCCTACGTGGACGGGCTCACCGTCGACGGCCACCCCTACGGTGGCCCTTGGCTGTCCCTCGCCAGCATCGACCATGGTGGCCGCCTGGACTTTCGCGTCGGCCCGGCGCCCACCGGATGGGGCAGCCGCCCGAACCCGGGCTCCCAGCCCCCCTCCTTTCCATGACACTCGGGCCTGTGGAGCCTTCGGCGCCCGCTACGACGCTGTTGGTCGCCCAGGGACAGGCGCCAACCCATTGACTAGCCCCAAGAACAAGTGTTCGATTGGGTGGGTGAGCCCGGAAGTGTTGTGGGGGCTGGGGATTCGGTGGGTTGAGGTTGGCGGTCTGATGGGTTTGGGGTGATCGGCGCGGTT
>JAKBAX010000375.1 GCA_021808785.1 Actinomycetes bacterium
GCAGGCGCAGGATGGCGTCCCACGAGTCGGGGTGGGCACCGGCCAAGATCACACCGTTCGGCAGTGTCGAGGCGGCGGCCTCCTCGGCGAACAGCTCGAGCTCTCGGGCGCCTTGCTTCGAGGCCGTGAAGTACAGCGTTGGGGCACCGCTCTGTTCGGCGAACACCTCGGCCAGCCGGCTCTTGCCGACCCGGCGCCGGCCTCGCATCAGCAGGCATCGGCCCGGTTCAGGGCCGTCGACCGCGGAGCGCACCCGGTCGAGTGCGGCGGTCAGGGAGGCCAGCTCACGCTCTCTACCGACGAATCCTGCCATGGTGATGATGCTATCACTAGAGATAGTGACATCGTAGATAGTGAATGGCCAAGGGGAGTGCCTGCCGATCGGCGCTGCGACGAGCCTTGCACCGGTCGACGACTACTGAAAGTGACTGTGAGCAGCGTCTCCGTGCCCAGATCGCCGATTCCGTGCTTGCCGCTGCGGGCTCGTCCTGCCCGACGGCAGGGCGCCGATCATCCAGTTCTGCGGCGCTCCGCCGCCGCTGCGGATCGTCGGGGTCAGCGGCTGACGCTGCCTGGAGCAAGACCTTCGACCGCCCGCGAGGGGATCGGCTCTCGGGACCTACTGCGTCGCCCGGCTATGCCAGTTCGGCAACGGTGTGAGTGAGAGCGGCGAGCGCCCGGTAGGGGTCGCGCCGGCCGGCATGCTCCTCGGCGTCGAGGAGGGCGTCGAGGTCTGCTGGGGGGTCTTCGCCGTCCCAGTGATCGCTGAAGAGCCGCACCCCGTACCAGGCGACGGTTGTTGCCCCAGCTGCGGCGAGGGCGGCTTGGACCTCGGCTGGTTCGTCGGCTCGGACGGATTCGAGGCCGAGGCGGTTGGTGTAGTAGCGGGCATCGAAGCCGGCCAGGGCGGCGGTCCAGTCCCGTCTCATGCCGGCGCGCATGGCGATCCCGGCGCGGTTGCGGGTCAGGATCGACACCAGCCCACCGGGGTGGCGGGCGGCACCGACGAGCGCGGCGGCGGTCTCTGCGAGCGACGGCAGGTACATCGCCACCCCGTGGCAGCACACCAAGTCGTAGTGGCCGTGGTGGCGACCGTCGAGGTGGAGGAGGTCTCCGTGCTCGAAACGGAGCCGATCGCGCACGTCGGCCGGCTCGGCCTGCTGCATGCTGCGGGCCTGTTCGAGAAGCTCGCGGGAGACATCGAGACCGACAACGACATGCCCCGCCCGGGCGAGGCCGACGGCCTAGGTTCCCTGCCCGCAGCCGATGTCGAGCACCGCTAGCGGCGTCGGACGTCCGGCGAGATGAACGGCCAACTGGCGCTGCACCAGGTGCTGACGCACTGTGTCTCGCGCCTTGCCCAACCCGGCGACCCATGCTTCGACGCCCGGCTCAAAGCCGCTCGCGTTTCCTGTCTCGTCGACCACCGGTCACCGCCCGTAGCCGTTACGACCGGTGCCGGAGCCGCCCGAGAGGGTCGGCTGGACGGTGGCGCTGAGTCGGGGCTATTCGCCAACAGGACCGCCGCTGAGCTCCGCCACGACATCGAGGTGGCCGAGGTGACGGGCGTACTCCTGGAGCAGGTGGAACAGGACCCGTTCGAGCGTCGCCGGGTCGGCGCCGTCCCAGCGGGGACCTGGCTGGCCGACGGTGTTCAAGTCGTTGGCCTCGATGATCGCCCGGCTGCGCTCGCCCTGGGCTCGCAGCGCCGAGAGGAGCTGGTCGGCGGTCTCGTCCGGGGAGACATACCACCGCCCGTCGCGATGGTCACCCCAGGGGTCGTCGACCTGGCGGCCTGCGAAGCCCCACTCGAGCCATCGCAGCTCAACGAATCTGAGGTGCTTGACCAGCTCGAGAGGGGTCCACCCCGACCGCAAACGGCTGCTGCGCTGGCCGTGATCGCCGAGTTGGCCGACCTTGTCGATGATCCGGGCCCGGAAGTAGTCGAGGTAGCCGACGAAGACCTCGGATCGCGACGAGGCCGGCATTGTCGGGCTCGGGAAGGTATTGCTCATCTACCCATCATCGTCTGCCGGCCTGGTTGTGATCAGGGCCGGCGACGTCGCGGCCGCGCCCATCCCGGCGGACGGCCGCCTGGCCCGGCAAGGCCCGTTCGAGGTGCTTGGCCATGCGCACGACCGTGAAGGTACGGCCGTTGAAAGCCACCTGGTCGGTGTCGACCTCTCGGAACCCGAAGTGGTGGAAAGCGGGCTCCGCCCGCAAGGAGGCCACGGATGTGAGCTGGTCGAGGCGGTTGGCTCGAGCCAGTGCTTCGATGGTCTCGTACAACCGCCGGGCGACACCTTGTCCTCCGGCGTCCGGGTCGACGTAGAGCTGGTCGACCTCGTCGCCGTCGAGGTTGGCCCAGCCGACCACGGCCTCGCCGAGGGTGGCGACGAAGCCGTCGGTGACCTCGATCATCGCCCGGACCGCCTCCGCGGTCCTGCCAGTCGCCCAGGCCTCCACAGCGTCGGCCGGGTAGGCGCCTGCCGTAGAAATCCGGATGGCTCGCTCGATCAGCCCGGTGACAGCCTCGGCGTCCCCTGGCAGCGCTCGCCGGACGGCAGGCTCGCTCACCGTCCCATCGTTACTCCACGGGCGGCGTCGTTGCGGTCGCGGACATCCTCGCAGGGTGGTCAGTACGGAAGGTCGCGTGGCTGGCAGTTGCGGTAGTCCGCTTCGAGCGGGACGGAGAAGCGGACGGCGTCGATGTGCGAGCGGCCCGCCATGAGCGCCCGGGCGACGCGGTGCATGCCGTCCATGACCCGGCCGTCATGTCCCAAGATGATCGGGTAGGCCAGGTCTGCTTCGAGGATCAACGCCGTGTGCTCGACCACCTTGCGAACCGTTGGGTTCTCGGCGCTGCCGTCAAACCAGTACAGGGTGTCGATCTCGCCGATCGAGTCGAGCGGGACCGCCTCTACCGGCAACTCGCGGCTCAACTCGATCAGCCGGTCGACATCCCAGGCGTCGAAGTCACCGCCGTCTCCGGCCGGCCAGAAGTGGTACTGCTTGCGCACTGATCCATCTTGGCCGAGGCCGCAGCGGCCCGGGGCATCCGGTCAAGTCCGCAGGTGCTGACGTACCGGCCGGAGGCGACCACGGATGCCTCGGTCGCCGGGACCGAGTTGCGCTGGCCGCCGATCACGATTCCCCGCGACGCAGGCCCTCAAGTCGTCGACACCTCGAACGAACCCCAGGCACAAGGCGCTTCCTACCTGATACGCCTGGCGGGCATAGAGACGACGGCGAGCTGCCTGAGTGGTGAGTACCCTCGACCTGGTGGATAGCGAGCGGCTGGAGGAGCTGCACCGGGTGCTCGTCCATGGGCCGGCGCTGGTCACCGTGGTGATCGCGGACGCCGACCCGACATGGCCGACGCAGTACGACGCCTACGCCACCGCACTGCAATCGCTCCTCGGCGAACGGCTGCTGATGGTCGAGCACATCGGCTCGACCTCCGTGCCGGGCCTCGCAGCCAAGCCAGTCATCGACATCGTCGCAGGCATCGAAGACCCCGACGACGAACCCTCCTACCTCCCCGACCTGGTCACCGCCGGCTGGGAGCTACGGGTCCGGGAGCCCGGCCATCGCTGCCTACGCGCCGAGCCTGCCATCCAGCGCTTCGACGGGGGGCCAACGATGCCCGCCAACTTGCACTGTTACCGGCCAAGCAGTCCTGAGATCAGCCGGTACCTGCACTTACGAGCCCGGTTGCGAGCCGACCCGGCCGCCCGCTCACGATATGCCGACCTGAAACGGTCCCTCGCCACCCGGGGGTGGGCAGACATGAACCTCTACGCCGACGCCAAAGGCCCCTTGATCCGCGAGCTCCTCGCAGAACCCCCCAACGGTTCCGCCAAGTCACCACCGGATGCAACAGACGGCGCTGGCCGCTGACACGCCTCAGTGCGGCACAGAACAATCGTTCCCGGGTCGGGCCACACCCCTTCCAAATGCCCAGCGATGAACGCAGAACGACGGGTATGCGTGGGCCGGCGTGGTCACGGACCGTGGTCCCCGCGCTGGGCGGGTCGTGTCTTGGTGAAGACCTGTGGAGTCCGAGGTCAGCACCGCCACGTCGGCGTGGAACACGAAGCTCGTGCGGAACGACACCAACGGCAATGCCACCTCGTTCAGGTCGTTCCAACTCTCGACTTCGCCGACACCGGGGACGTGGACTCGCTGCCACGTCGCCGCTCGAGTCCACTGCTCCCACGCCCGTCGAGCCGGGTCCCGGGTCTCGAACACCAGCCGACCTCCGGGGCGCAAAGCGGCACGGATCGCCGCAAGCGTGGCGTGCCACTCGTC
>JAKBAX010000040.1 GCA_021808785.1 Actinomycetes bacterium
GGCGCCGGCATCTCAGGCGCCGGCATCTCAGGCGCCGGTCTCGGACGCGCCGGCGCGCTCGATGGCCGCTCAGGAGGGAGCCCCATGGGTGTGATCAGGGACCTGGCCGAACGTCACTGGGAGGGCGAGGGTGACCTGGTGTTCGAGGAGCACCCGGTGCGGCCCCTCGCCGATAGGCAGACCGAGGAGATCGCCGAGTCGATCCTGTACCTGAAGAGCCTGGCCAGCGTCACCGCCATCGACACCGGCGACGGACTGGTGATGCTGGACACCGGCGGCCTGTTCGACCGGGATGTGGTCCACGACGGGGTCCGGGCCTGGCGCCCCCACGCCCGCCTGACCGAAGCGGTCTACTCCCACCATCACGTGGACCACGTCTTCGGCACCGCCCGCTTCGAGGCGGAGGCCACCGAGCGGGGTTGGGCCGGACCGACGGTGTACGGCCATGCCGCGCTGCCCGACCACTTCCGGCGCTATCAGCGCACCGCCGGTTGGAACGCGGCGATCAACCAGCGCCAGTTCGGCCTGCCCGTCGATTCCTTCGAGTGGCCGGTCGACTACCGGTTCCCCGACGTCACCTACGAGGAGCGCCTCACTTTCAGGCGAGGGGCCATGACCTTCGAGTTGCACCACGCGAGGGGCGAGACCGACGACGCCACCTGGACCTGGGTGCCAGAGGCGCGGGTCCTGCATCCGGGCGACCTGTTCATCTGGGCCGTTCCGAACGCCGGAAACCCGCAGAAAGTGCAGCGTTACCTGAGCGACTGGGCCCTCGCCCTGCGGGAGATGGCCGGCCTGGGGGCCGAGGTCATGGTCTCCGGACACGGCCTGCCCGTGTTCGGCGCCGACCGTATCGCCACCGCTCTGACCGAGACGGCCGACCTCCTGGAGTCGATCGAGTCCCAGGTGCTCGCCCTCATGAACACCGGAGCCACCCTGGACCGGGTGATCCACGAGGTCGAGGTACCGGCCCACCTGAGGGACCGGCCCTACCTGCGTCCCGTCTACGACCACCCGCAATTCCTGGTCCGCAACGTCTGGCGCCGCTACGGCGGCTGGTACGACGGCGAACCGGACCAGCTGCTGCCCGCGCCGCGGGCTCAGGTGGCCCGCACATGGGTCGAGCTGGCCGGCGGGGTCGACGTGGTGCTCCGCCGGGCGTTGACACTGGCCGACCGGGGCGACCTGCGACTCGCCTGCCACCTGGTCGAGTTCGCGGTGCTCGCCGATCCCGAATCGGACGAGGCCCACCGGGCCCGGACCGACGTGTACGCCCGGCGGGCGAGCGAACAGGAATCGTCGATGGCCCGCAACCTGATGATCCACGCGTCCGAGGCCAGTCGCCACAAGCGCCGGGATCTGGCCGGGCCGGGGTAGCGGGCCCCTTCCGGCCCATCGCACCTATCGCTGACACAGGAGGGGGGATTCAGATGATCCACGACTGGTACGGGCCGGCCCGGTTGGTCGACCGGCGGCTCGACCGCTACCCGGAGGGCGCCCGCCGCTACTGGCTCCTGGCCGTGGTGGTCGCCTCCACGATCATCCTCTACTACGAGCAGTACGTCCAGGGTGCGGTGTCCCCGTCGGTGCTGGCCCATTTCCAGGTCTCGTTCCGCTGGTACCTGACGCTCATCGTGGTCTCCAACGCGGTGGGTGCGCTGGCCTCGCTCTTCGCCGGGCTGGCCGACCGCTGGGGCCGGGCCAACCTCGTGGTCGGGGGCCTCCTGGTGCACGCGTTGCTCACAGCAGTGGCCATCCCCGCGGCGCCCGGGGAGTGGGCCTATGGGGTACTCGTCTCGCTGTCGGCCCTCATCGAAGGGGTGGTTCTGGTGGCCACCCCGGCCCTGGTACGGGACTTCTCGCCGCAGGTGCGGCGGGGCACCGCCATGGGTCTATGGACACTCGGACCGGTCGTCGGCAGCCTGATCGTCTCGGAGGTGGCTTCGCACACCTTGGACCACCTGCCCGCCTGGCAGGACCAGTTCCACATCGCCGGGCTGGCCGGGGTGGTGATGTTCCTGGTCGCCCTGCTGTGGCTGCGCGAACTGTCCCCCGCCCTGCGGGACCAGCGCATGGTCTCCCTGCGGGAACGGGCCCTTATCGAAACCCGGGCCCGCGGCTTCGAGGGGGGCGGCGCCCTCGACCACCCGTGGCGGCGGATGGCCCGGGCCGACGTGCTCGTGCCGGCCTTCGGGGTGAGCGTCTTCCTGCTCATCTACTACGCCGCAGTGGGGTTCTTCGTCATCTATTTCACCTCGGTGTTCGGTTACAGCCAGGCCCGGGCCAACAGCTTGGGCAACTGGTTCTGGGCCGCCGATGCGATCGCGGTGGTGATCGCCGGGGTCTTGTCGGACCGGCTGGGCGTCCGCAAGCCGATCATGATCGTCGCCGGAGTGGTGGCCGTCGTCATGACAGTCGTCTTCGCCAGCCGGGCCACCGACCCGTCGACCACCTACACCACTTTCGTGGTGATCATCTCGATCCTCTCCTTCAGCCGGGGCTTCGCCTACGCCCCGTGGATGGCCGCCTTCACCGAGACCGTCGAGCGGCACAACCCGGCGCTCGTCGCCACCGGGCTGGCCATCTGGGGATGGATTCTGAGAGCGGTGGTCTCGGTGTCGTTCCTCGTTCTGCCGGTGGTGGTCACCTCCGTTACACCGATCAGCAACTACGGGCCCGAGCTGGCCGCCATCCAGGCCGCCTACCCCAGCCAGGTCGCGACCCTGAGGGTCATCGACCCGGCCACCCTCGCCGCCCTGCGCGTGAGCCCGTCCGACCGCTCGGCCGGGGCCCGGGCCGTCTCCGAGATCGAGGCCGGGCTCCACGCCGGTCCCGGCACCGCCCTGTCGCGGCTGCTCGGCCTGCGCTCGATGCCAGCCGCCGACCGGATCTTCCTGCAGGACCACGGCGCCACGGTGCTCGCCGCCCGGGACCGGGCACCCCGGCAGTGGCGCACGTGGTGGTGGGTGTGCGCGTTCGGGCAGGTCGTGTTCCTGCCGACGGTCCTCCTGCTCCGGGGCCGCTGGCGGCCGTCGAGCGCCCGGCGCGACCTCGACGAGCAGGAAGCGGCCATCGATACCGAGATGGCCCTACTGGCCGGCCGGGGCGAGAGCCGGACCGACCGGGAAGGGCGTAGCAGCTCCCTGCCCGGCGACGAGCCCCTGCCCGACGGTACGGCCGGGGTGGTGAGCCGGTGACACCGCGACGGGCCAGCGTCCGTCGGGAGGTTCGCATCGCCCGCCCGGCCGATGTGGTGTGGTCACTGGTCGGCGACCCGGCCCGCGTCGCCGAGTGGTTCCCCGGCATCGAGAAGGTGACGGTGGACGGGGACAGCCGCACGGTCACGACAGCGGCCGGGTTGCCGTTGCAGGAGCAGATCGTCACCAACGACCCGCTGCAACGGCGCTTCCAGTACCGCCTCAGCACTCCGGCCATCCGGGACCACCTTTCCACCCTCGATGTGTTCGATCTGGGCGACGGGACCTGTCTCGTGTCCTACGCGGCCGACGCCGAGCCGGCCACCATGGCCCTGGTGATCGCCGGCGCCGCCGGGGCCGCCCTGCAGCAGCTGCGGTCGCTCGTCGAGAGCGCGGGCTGATGGGCCGCAAGATCCTCCTGGTCACGACCGACCAGCAGCGCTACGACACTCTGGGCTGCAACGGCGGGATACTGGCCCGAACCCCGGTGGCCGACCGTCTCGCCGAGCAAGGGATCCGCTACGAGCGGGCCGTCCCGCAATCAGTGGTTTGCATGCCATCCCGCTCGACGATCCTCACCGGCCAGCACCCGGCCACCCACGGCGTGTGGATGAACGGGGTGCCGCTCCCCGCCGACGCCCCCTCCTTCGCCGAGCTGCTCAGGACGGCCGGTTACCGGACCGCGCTGGTCGGCAAATCCCACTTCGAGCCCTTCTTCGATCCCTTCATGCGCTTCCCTGACAACGCCCTGTCGGCTCGTGGGACCACTCCCGCGGGCGGCTCGCACCGGGGCTTCGAGCACATGGAACTGGCCACCCACGGAGCCCAGGGCCTCCTGCACTATTCCCGGTGGCTGCGCTCCGAGCACCCCGAAGCGGTGAGCATGTTCTACCCGACGGTGGACCGCGAGCTCCGGGTCAACGCAGCCGGTGGGGGCGACACCGGCGCACCCCAGGTGCAGGCCAACCCGGTACCACGGGAGTGGTACCACACGGACTGGGTCGCCGACCGCACCATCGCCTGGCTGGAGTCGCTCGATGCCGGCGAGGACTGGTTCTGCTGGATGAGCTTTCCCGACCCGCACCACCCGTGGGATCCGCCGCAGTCGGAGATGACCCGCATCGATTGGCGCCATGTGCCGCTGCCCGACGGCTTCCCGGAGTCACGCCTCCAGAGGGAGACGATCATCGACGCCAAGCCGCGCCACTGGCGCCTATGGTACGAGGGGTCGCTGGTGTCGAACTACGAGGCGCCGGCCGAGTGGGTACCGGCCAGCCTGACCGCCGACCAGGTACGGGAGGTCAACGCTCGCAACGCGGTCGAATGCGAGCTGATCGACGAGGCCCTGGGCCGGGTCCTCGGTGCCGTTTCGGCCCGGGGGTGGGCCGACGACCTGGACGTGATATTCACGACCGACCACGGCGAGTTCCAGGGAGACTTCGGTCTGCTCTTCAAGGGTCCGTACCACGTGGACGCGCTGATGCGCCTGCCGCTCATCTGGCGACCCGCCCCGTCGAGGCGGATCCCGCCTGCGGTGGTCGACTCCCCCGTCGGCCTGATCGACGTGGCGCCGACCATCTGTGAAGTCGCCGGGCTGGAGCCGCCCGGATGGATGCAGGGCCAAGCACTGCCCACCGGAGTCGGGGCCGGCCCAGAGCGCGTCCTCACCGCCTGGGACAGCGAGCTGTTCGGGGTGGCGGTGCACCTGCGGACCATCACCCGCGACGGCTGGGTCTGCACCACCTACCTGCCCGGGACGGTGCACGACGGCCGCGAAGGCGAGCTGTACGACCTGGCCGACGATCCTCTCCAACAGGTCAATCTGTGGGATGACCCGGCCCGGCGGTCGATCCGCGACGACCTGGTCACCGACCTGCTGGACGCCCAGCCGCCCAGCCGTCGTCCCCGGCCGGATCTGGAGGCGCCGGTGTGAGCGAGCTACTAGGGGAGGTCGAACCGCAACAACAAGCGGCGTAGATCCTCTTCGCCCTCGTCTGTTCGGGCGCCGGCCAGCACTTCCAACATCACAGGCCCGGTGATAGCCAGCGGACCATCACTGGCGATGAGCTCCGACACCCGCTGATCGACTCGGCTTTCGGTGGCCCGGTCGTATTCGACCCCGGCAGAGGTGTCGGCCAGGATCATCGAGCTCGGAGAGGGCCTGTGTCTGCCGGTATCTTGCCGATCGCTCCGGCTCCGCGCATCGCAAGTGCTTCGTCGTGGGTCATGGGCTGCCCAGCGTGGTGTCGAAGGGCCATGTCGACCGCCTCGGTCTTGGTCCGCAAGCCATAGCGGTCCACGATGAGGTGCACGCACGTGTCATCGATCTCGATGTTCGTGCGAACGCGGCTCATATACACGTACCACACACCTGCCAGGCTGTTCGCGTCGGCGCGTCGGCGCGTTTGGTGGCAGCGGCGTTAATGGCCCGCTTCGCGGTCGTGAGTGGCTCGGTGCCGCTCGCTGGTCACTCTAGGAGGAAGCTACTGTGCCTACGCGGCCAGGGTGCGGGTCGGCAGGTCCAGCCGCATACCTTCGAGAGGATCCGAGGTAACGTGACGCACGACACCACAGAGAACGCTTCGGGTCGGCAGCCTACGCGTATCCTGGGGATCTTCGCTCATCCTGATGATGAAACCCTCTGCGCTGGGGGCACTTTCGCCAAGTACGCGAGTGGAGGCGCCGAGGTCCGCGTGATCTCGCTTACCAAGGGTGGAGCCGGTCAGATCAGGGACGCGAGCGCAGCCACCCGGGCGACCTTGAGAGCAGTTCGGGAGAAGGAACTTGATGCCGCCGGACACGAGCTCGGGCTTACCGAGACGAGATGCCTCGACTATCCAGATGGCGGGCTGTCCGACATCGACAATCACCACCTGGTCGAACTGGCGTCAGAACTGATCCGCGAGAACGACCCCGATGTGGTGATCACGTTCGGGCCGGACGGATTCTCCGGCCATCCGGACCACGTAACAGTAGGCGCAGCGGTAACCGCGGCCTGCGACAAGATGCGATCCGCAACGCCGGCCCGACTCTTCCATTGTTTCCCGCCGCGAAGCGACATGCCATTGGGCAACCGTCTGGCTGAGTGGATCGTAGAGCTGGCAACCCGCTTCAAGGGCACGGAGGAGTTCGTGCGCGCGTTATGGGTCTTCTCACGCGAGGCGACCGGGCTCGGATATGCGCGCGACTTCGTGAATGTCGAATGGTTCCCGTCCGGCTCCTACCTCATCGAACAGGGTGAGGCGGCGACGACAATGTACTTCGTTCTGTCCGGTCATGTAGAGGTCCGACGAGAGGACCAGGACGGGCGTGTGCGGGTGGTCGACCGGGCGGCCCCGGGGGAGTTCGTTGGAGAAGACGGCATCGCCACGGGCCAGCCGCGCAACGCGCATGTGGTTGCCGTGGATGACGTCACAAGCCTGACATTTCGAGCCTCTGAGCCTGGTGAACAGGGAAAACTTCTCGATCCCAGACTGACCACGTGCATCGACGTGTCGGAGTTCGTCGGCCACAAGATCCGTGCGGTGGCCGCCCATCGCTCCCAGTATCCGATCGATCCGCGAACGTTCCCCGATCGAGTTCTTCGCGAGATGTTCGGCGTTGAGTACTTCATCCGGGTCTTGCCGGAACGAGAACTCCACACATCGCTTTTCGATGCGTAGGCCCGAGCACGCCACGACGTTGCGTCCGGGAGCGTGCTAAAGCTCCGCTGTCACGTCATCGAACAAGGCAGTTGAAAAGTAGCGTTCCATACGGTCTGGCAAAATTGTTCCGACGTGGTGCCCCGGGCCAAGGCGGTCGGCGAGTCGCCGCGCAGCAGCGATGTTCAGCCCGCTCGACGGACCAATGCCCAATCCGCGACGCCCGAACTCGCGGGCTGTGGCCATTGCCTCGGGTTCCGGGACCAGTACCGGGTCGACGAGTCCAACGGCCCCAGGGTCGAAGAGCCGGCTCATACCATCGACGATTCCGGGTATCCCCCCCACTACGTCAGGGTCGCCATCCGCATTGAATGTCGCAGTCGGCAGCGCCCGAGCGATCATCGTGTCATAGCCGTGATCCCGAAGCGCGTGCGCCACGCCCATAAGCGTTCCGCCAGTCCCTACACCTGCCACGAAGCCGTCAAGTCGAACACCGACCTGCTGGATGAGCTCGGGCCCGGTCGAGTGCTGATGAGCGAACACGTTGCGGGGATTCTCGAACTGCCGGGCGGCGTACAGGTCCGATTCAATGCCCGAGTCGTGGAGCAATGCAGTTACCGCTCCATGCATGCCCTCCCCAGCAGGGGTGAGAACGACGTCACCCCCGAGCCGGCGAATCATCAATACCCGCTCTCCGCTGACTGTTTTGGGCATGTATGCCCGAAACCGCACACCGACAGTGGCGCAGACCATGCTCAATGCGATCGAGGTCGACCCGCTCGACGCTTCAACCACCACGGTGGAGGGAGACACTTCCCCCGATGCGATCGCATAGGCGACGATGTTCGACGCCATCCGATCCTTGGTGCATCCGCTAGGAAGCAGGTAGTCGAGTTTCAACCAGAGAGTGCATCCGCTCCGCTCATCCTCGAACGGGATAGTTGGAGTTTGGAGTGGGAGCCGCAACAGCCATGACGCACGCTCGGTGAACCTCGATTGACCCCGACCCATCGCGCCCTCCTTGGACGATGATCCTAACCTTGATCCTCGACGGAACTTGACGGGCCCACGCCTTCGGATCGGGGCCCGAGTGGGTCGGATGGGCCTCCATGCCGTTGCCGCGCACCGAGCTCTGGGATGGCCGCTCCAGCGATCCGCACGACCCCGGCTAAGGTGGTGTCTGGCGAAATCTGCGCCGGCTCATTGGGGCGGTTTCTTGCCAATCCATCTACACTCACGGAGAACGCTCTTGAGTTCGGAGCGACTAGCAGCGATTCGAGACGTCTGTCCCTTTCGACTCGTCGTAGACGAGGACGTCGATCAACTCAATCGAGAGACCACTGTCAGCGAAGCAGCAGCTGGCTCGACGCTTTTCGAAGAAGGAGACCCAGCCGACGGCGTCGCAGCAATCCTCCAAGGGAGTGTCGAGGTTCTGAAGAACGGCCGAATTCTCACCACGCTCGGCCCTGGGTCGGTCCTCGGGGAGCTGTCGGTGTTCGTGCCATCCGCCTCTCGCACTGCTACGGCCAGAGCGAGTTCTTCGGTGCGAATGATCAATTGGCGTGCCGAGCATGTTCGCGACCGCCTAGCCCGCCATGAACGCCTTGCAACGGCAATCGTGGCCGATATGGCTTTTGTGCTCGCGGAGCGGCTCGACCGGCGCTCGCAGGATGTCGTCTCACTTCTGAATGCCGCCGGGTCACGCCTACCGGTGTCAGAGCTCGAGCGCTTTCGCAGCCGTGCCGTGGAGTAGCTGGTCGGGCGTGGGACGCGGCCGGCCTGCTTGACCTGGTCGTAGAAACCGACCGCGCTTAGGGCATGATCGGCGCAGCCAGGGCGCTCGGGACGTACCCGTCCGTTCGGTCCCGGACAGGGCCGGACATCTCGCCCTTCGCGGCGGACGAGACGGCCCTCGTATCCGGCTTCCATGTGTGACCTGGTCGCCGGGAGGCACGCAGCGGCCCGCTCCCCGGGCAGCGCGGGCAACGGTGGTGGGTAGCTTGGGGCGGTGACGACGACCAACCGGCTAGCCAAGGAAACCAGCCCCTACCTGCGCCAGCACGCGGACAATCCCGTCGACTGGTATCCCTGGGGACCGGAGGCGTTCGAGGCGGCCAAGGGCCGGGACGTGCCGATCCTGCTGAGCGTCGGCTACTCCGCCTGCCACTGGTGCCACGTGATGGCCCACGAGTGCTTCGAGAACCGCGAGGTCGCCGACGTGATGAACGGGGGCTTCGTCAACATCAAGGTGGACCGGGAGGAACGGCCCGACGTGGACAGCGTCTACATGGAGGCGGTCCAGGCGGTATCGGGGTCCGGAGGCTGGCCCATGACCGTGTTCATGATGCCGGACGGGCGACCCTTCCATGGCGGCACGTACTTCCCCAAGCCACAGTTCCTGCAGCTGCTCGGCCAGGTCGACATGATGTGGCACCAACGGCGTCAGGACTTGGACCAAGCAGCAGACCAGTTGGCCGAAGCCGTCCGATCAGGCAGCGCCCTACCCAGCCGGGGCTGGGCCTCCGGTGGCGATCCGAGCGCCCATCGGTCCACCGAGCTCCTGGGCGCAGCCGGGTCCTCCCTGCTGGCGCGCTTCGATCCCGAATGGGGCGGGTTCGGGCGGGCGCCGAAATTCCCTCAGCCGCCGATGCTCGAGGCGCTCCTGCAGGCGGCGGTGGCCGGCGACAAGCCCGATCTGATGGGCGCTCTCACCACCACCCTCGACGCCATGGCGAGCGGTGGCATCTACGACCATCTGGGTGGGGGGTTCGCCCGCTATTCCACCGACCGTCATTGGCTGGTCCCCCACTTCGAGAAGATGCTCTACGACAACGCCCTTCTCGCCCGGGTCTACCTCCACGCCTACCTGGCCACCGGTCGGAGGCCCTGGAAGCAGGTGGTGGAAGAGACGTTGGACTACCTCTTGTCACCTCCGATGCACATCCCGGGGGCCGGTCTGGCCTCGTCCGAGGACGCCGACAGCGAGGGCGTGGAAGGCCGGTTCTACGTATGGGACCGGGCCGAGGTGGTGGAGGTGGCGGGACCGGAGACCGCCGATTGGTACGGGGTGACCGACGGGGGTAACTGGGAGGGCCGCAACATACTGGTCCGCCCGGAGCGCGGCCGTCTCGAACGCCCGGCGGCGGTGGAGGCCGGGCGTCGGGCCCTTCTCGACCGGCGTAACCGCCGGGTGCGGCCCGGCCTCGACGACAAGGTCCTCACCGAGTGGAACGCCATGGCAGTGGCCGCCCTGGCCGAGAGCGGGGCCGCCCTGCGGCGGCCCGATCTACTGGCCCGGGCCGAGGAGGTCGCCCACTTCCTGTGCTCGTCCCTCCGGGGGCCCGACGGGCGCTGGCTGCGCAGCTGGCAGGCCGGCCAGGCCCGCCACCTGGCCTACGGCTCGGACCACGCCTGGCTGGTCGAGGGCTTCACCCGCCTGGGTGAGGCGACCGGGCGGCGGCGCTGGATGGACGAAGCGGTGTCCGCCGCCGACGCGCTGGTCGAGCTGTTCTGGGACGGCGACCAGGGCGCGTTCACCACGGCCGGGCGCGACGCCGAGGTGCTCATCGCCGCCCCGGTCGACACCCACGACGGGGCCCTGCCGTCGACCAACTCGGTGGCCGCCACCGCCCTCATCCGATTGAGCAGCCTGACCGGCCGCGACGGCTACCGGGCCCGGGCCGCGGCGCTGGTGGAGGCCATGGGCCCGGCGCTCGGCGCGGCGCCCATCGCTTTTTCCGGGATGGTCACGGCCGCCGAACTACTGCGCAAAGGGGTGACCGAGGTGGTGGTGGCCGGCGACCGGCCCGATCTGGTCGAGGTGGTCACTGGGCGGTATCTGCCGGGCGCGGTGCTGGCCTGGGGGGAGAGGTATGAGTCGCCCTTGTGGGAAGGGCGCTCGGACGGGCGGGCCTACGTCTGTCAGCATTATGCTTGCCGGGTGCCGGTCACCGAGCCGGCCGAACTGGCCGCCCAACTCTGAGACCATCCACCCTCACACAGGGTCGCTTCGACCATCATGAGAGTCCGTGACGAGCATCGTTTCTGATCTTCGGGTCCTCCGGGACCAGCCCCGCGCCCCGCTCGCCGTGGGGATCACCCTCGAGCTGCTGGTGGTGGCGGCCGGCGACGCCCACTGCGCCGGCATCGACCTGGCGACGGGTGCGCTCGTGCGGACCTGGGCGCCGGCCGCCCCCGAGACCCGCATCCGGCCCTACGACGTGGTCCAGGTCACCTGCGACGGCGATCTCGAGACGGTGCCCGATCCCACCCAGCCCGAGGCCATCGCCCTGGCCACCCCGCCCGAGGTGGTGGACCGCATCACCGGTCGCCGCTGCGAACGGCTCATCCGCCCGCTGCTGCACCCCCGTAACCAGCCCCTGCTCGGCGTGTCGGCCACCGCCATCCCGTTCTGGCAGCGCAGCGGCGACCATCCGTCGATCGCGCTGGTCGAGCCGGAGGGGCGCATCATGATGATCCGCGAGGGTTCATTCCTGGCCTGCCGGTTCCAGTGGCAGGATCACGAGCGGGAGTTGCCGTGCCTGGACCGGGCCCTGGCCGGTCACATGGATCGCCACGGGCGCGGCCGCCTGGCCGCCGGCAAGGGGGACCGCCTGGTCGTTTCCCTCACCGCCCCCATCGACGGGCGCTGCCACAAGGTGGTCGAGACCGTGCTGCGGCGGCACTAGCTCCTCTGGCTGGCGCTGACCCGGGTGCGGGTGCTGACCCGGGTGCGGGTGTTGACCCGGGTGCGGGCACGGGTGAGGGTGCGGTTCGTGGCGCAACCGCGTGAGCGGAGCGACAGCCGGCAGGTACGGACTTCGCCAGCCGAAATCTGTACCGCGATGTGAAATCTGTACCTCTGCGCTCATTTCGGGCCTCGCAAGGTACAGATTTCGCAAACAGGTACAGATTTCAGCCCCTACACCGTCGTCACCCCTACACCGTCGTCACCCCTACACCGTCGTCACCCCTACACCGTCGTCACCCCTGGTGGTTCGTCACCCCCGAGCCCTCGTCATGACCAGAACGACCGGGCCAGAACGACAGGCTGAGGAACGACAGGCTGAGGAACGACAGGCTACGGAGCGTGCTTGGAGGCCAGCTCCTCAGCCATGGCCCAGCCAAACCCGATGAGCACGTCACGGCGGTCGCCGTCGAGCCCCTCGAAGAAGGCGGCCACATCGGCGTCGATCGTCTCCGGCTTGGGCGGCGAGAAGTCGAACACGCCGCAGGCGGCGCCATCACCGGTGACCACGAAGGTGCGATCGTCGATGCGGCCCTCGGCGCCGAAACGCTTGGCCAGGCGGCGGCTCCAGGCCCGCTCCTCACCGCTCGGCTTGTGGCCGGGGCGGGGGCAGATGTCCTCGAGGCCCTTGAAGGCGCTGAACGCGCCCGGGTCGATGAACCGGGTGCCGATCAGCACGTCCTCGTCGGGGAAGGCCAGGACCGCCCGGCGGAACTGAGCCGAAACCAGCGACTTCAGGATCTGGTCCCTCTTCGAGTTGCGCTTGACCGAGGCCAGGCCCCACAGCAGGCAGGGGGTCCCGCCGATGCGCTCCAGGGTGCAGAACGAGAACCCGACCAGCTTGGTGGCGTCCCTCACCTGGGTGATGAGGACCCAGGCCTCGGGCTGCTTGGACAGCAGTCCGATGTCGAAGCCGGCCGGCCCGTCGGTGACGATGTCCGCCATCTCGGCCAACTCGGCGTCCGAGAGAGCAGTGCAGTCCTTCGTTTCGACTTCCAGCGTCATACCGCGGTATCACTCCTCACACACGTGGTCCGACCGGGACAGTTTACGCCGTTACACGACGCATCAGCCAACGGGTCGGGCCCAGGGGCTCAGCACCTGATCGCCGGGTCATGCACCGGACGGGTTGAGGCAGGCCGGGCCCAGGAGCTCTCGTAGCTCGCCGAGGAGGCCCCGGCCTGTCTCGACACAGAAGTCGGCGGTCAGACGGATGCACTTGGCCCCTACGTGGAGATACACCGGCGAGTCCCCGGGGTGCTCGCTCAAGAGCCGCTTGAGCCGGTCCACCCGCTCGTCGGAGAGGAGGTGCAGCGGAAGATCGACATGCAGAGGTTCGGCCCCCCCGACCGTCAACTCCGGCGTCTTGAGCTCCATGCAGATGAACTTGGGCTGTTCGTCGCGCAGGTCCAGCCGCCCCTTAACGCACACCACCGAGTCGTCGGCCAGCAGGTAGCCCACTTCGGTCATGGTCCGGGGAAAGACCCACACCTCGATGGACGACTCCAGGTCCTCCAGCACGAAAGTGGCCATGAGGTCGCCGCGCTTGGTGTACTTGCGGACCAGCCCGGTGACGACCCCGCCCACGCAGCGCATGTCGCCGTCGCGGCCCCGGCCGTTGGACATGGCCGCCTCGGGGGCCACCCCTGCCGCCTCCCGGGCCGCCTGGTCCTTGAGCTCGGCCAGGGTGGTGTCGGTATGACGGGCCAGCGCCCCCTCCATGCCCTTGAGCGGGTGGTCGGAGAGGTACAGGCCCAGCATCTCCTTCTCGAACGCCAACTTGGCCGTCTTGTCGAACTCCTGGTCAGGGATGGCGACCCGGGCGTCGTCGAAGACGGTCTCGCCGCCACCCAACTCGCCGAAGAGGCTCATCACGCCCTGGTCGGCCTCCCGCCGCCGGGCCAGGGTGCGGTCCACGATCTGCTCGAACACCAGGCAGAGGCCCTGGCGGCGGTGGCCCAGCTTGTCGAAGGCGCCGGCCTTGACCAGCGATTCGACCGTCCGCTTGTTGAGGACCATCGGATCGACCCGGGCGCAGAAGTCGTAGAAATCGGTGAAGGGGCCGTTGGCGTCGCGCTCGGCGATCACCTTCTCGACCAGGGCCTCCCCGACGTTGCGGATGGCGGACAGGCCGAAGGGGATGACCCAGCGCTTGCCCCCGTCCTCCTCGACGATGGCGGCGGCGAAGTCGATCGAGGCCACATTTATGTCCGGAACGAGCACCTCGAGGTTCTGGGCCCGGCACTCGGCCAGGTAGACCGCCGTCTTGTCCTTGTCGTCCTTGACGCTCGTGAGCAGGGCGGCCAGGTACTGCGCCGGGTAGTGGGCCTTGAGCCAGGCGGTCTGGTAGCCGACCAGCGCGTAGCCATAGGCGTGCGACTTGTTGAAGGCGTAGTCGGCGAAGGGTTCGATGATGTCGAACAGCTGCTCGCCCAGCTTGGCCCCGTAGCCGGTCCGGTCGCACCCGGCGATGAACTTCTCCCGCTCCTTGGCCATCACCTCGCGGATCTTCTTGCCCGCCGCCTTCCGCAGGTTGTCCGCTTCCTCCAGGCTGTAACCGGCGATCTTCTGGGCCACCCGCATCATGGACTCCTGGAAGACCATCAGGCCCTGGGTGTCGGCCAGCACCTCCTCGAGGTCGGGGTGCAGGTAGGTGATGGGCTTGCGGCCGTTCTTGCGGTCGGCGTAGTCGTAATGCATGTTGGCCGCCATCGGACCCGGCCGGTACAAGGCGTTGAGGGCGGCGATGTCCTCGAAGCTGTCCGGGACCAGTGACCGCATCAGGGCCCGCATGGCGCTGCCCTCCAGCTGAAAGATGCCGATGGACTCCCCTCGCTGCAGCATCTGGTACACGAGCGGGTCGTCGAGGGGCACCCGGTCGATGTCCACCTCGTCGCCGGTGCTGTCGCGGATCAGGTCGAGGCTCCGCTCGATCACCGACAGGTTGCGCAGGCCGAGGAAATCCATCTTGAGCAGGCCGAGCTGCTCGACCCCGTGCATTTCGTACTGGGTGACGATAGGGGCGTCTTCGGGACGGCCCCCGGGCGCCGGCTTGCGCTGGATGGGGAGGTTGTCGGTGAGCGGCTCACCGGATATCACCACCGCGGCGGCGTGGATGCCATCCTGGCGGCGCATCCCTTCGAGGCCCCGCGCCACCTCGACCACCTTCTTGGCGTCGGGGTCGGTGGCGATCAGCTCCCTCAGCTCGCCCGCCTGCCGGTAGCCGTCGGTGTACTTGGGCGACGGCTCCAGGCAGGCCCACAAGGGGGTGTCGCGGCCCATCACCAGGGGCGGCATGAGCTTGGCTATGCGGTCGCCGAGGCCGTAGGGGTATCCGAGCACCCGGGCCGCGTCGCGCACCGCGGCCCGGGCCTTGATGGTGGAGAAGGTGATGATCTGGGCCACCCGGTCCCAGCCCCACCGTTCAGCCGCGTAGCGGATCATCTCCGAGCGGTAGCGCTCGTCGAAGTCCATGTCGATGTCGGGCATCTGCTTGCGGCCCGGGTTGAGGAACCGCTCGAAGAGCAGGTCGTGGGCGATCGGGTCGATGTCGACGATGCGCAGGCAGTAGGCCACGCAGCAGCCGGCCGCGCTGCCCCGGCCCGGGCCGACACGGATTTGGTGCTCGCGGGCGTGGCGGATCAGATCCCAGACCACCAGGAAATAGTCCGGGAAACCCATGTCGGAGATGACGCCGAGCTCGAAGTCCAGCCGTTCGGTGACATTGGCCGGGAGCGGGTTTCCGTAGCGGGCGGCCGCGCCCTCGTAGGCCAGGTGACGCAGGTAGCCGTCGGCGGTGTCGAAACCGGGCGGCCGAGGGAACTCGGGCAGCTTGGGCTTGCCGAACTCGATGGTGACGTCGGCCCGCTCGGCGATCCACAGCGTGTTGTCGCACGCCTCCTGGTAGTCGCTGAAGAGGGCCCGCATCTCGGCCGCCGTCTTGAGGTAGTGCTCGTCGCCGTGGAACTTGAACCGGTTGGGGTCGTCCTTGACCGAGCCGGTCTGCACGCACAGCAGGGCGTCGTGGGATTCGGCGTCGGCCCGTGACACGTAGTGGCTGTCATTGGTGGCCAGCAATGGCGCGCCTATGCGCCGGGCCAGGCGGATCAGCTCTGGGTTGGTCCTGTGCTGCTCCGGCAGTCCGTGATCCTGCAGCTCGACGAAGAGCGACTGCTGGCCGAAGATGTCCTGCAGGCGGCCGGCCAGGGTCGTGGCCTTCTCGAAGTCGCCTCGCAGCAGGGCCTGCAGCACCACACCGCCCAGGCACCCGGTTGTGGCGATCAACCCGTCATGGTGGCGCTCCAGCAGCTCCCAGTCGCAGTTGTGGATGGCGAAGTCGCTCACATAGGAGTGGTCCTCGTCGACCTCGATGTTGAACACCGGTCCGTCGTATGGGCGCACCTCCACCTGGGCGATGGGCCGATAGACGTAGTCCTCGTCGGCCAGGCACCGTCGGTCGCGGAGAGGTCGCGTCGAGGCGAAGCTCGACGAGTACTGGTCGGCACGGTCCGGGTCCCGCGGCGGCCGGTGGGCGACGCTGGCGAAGTCGGCTCCGAGGCGGGCCTGGAGGGTTCGTACCTGCCAGGCCAGGTTGCGCGACGTCTGCCACGAGGTGGCGGCGCGGTCGTGGACGGCTCCATCGCCGGCCAGCACCCCGGCCACCACGGCCCGCTGGAACTCGACCGGCGCGTCGAAGATCCACGTCGGCAGGTGCTTATCGGCCGCCCCGTCACCGCAGAGTGCCTTCAGCAGCTGCACGAGCGGGGCCGAGGAGACCCGGACCTGCACGCCCTGGTAGGCCGGCCGGTCCCACCGGCCCCCGATGTCGGGCACCTCGCCGATCAGCTTCTCGATCATCAGGGCGCAGCGACCCACCGGATCCAGCTCGGTGTTACAGAGCGCCAGGGACAGCTCGGTCCGGCTGCATCCGCCCTCGGCCACGTAGAGCCCCAGGAAGAAACCGAACTCCTCCGACAGGGGGATCTCGTCCAGAAGCTGGGCGTAGTGCGCGGTCGGGCCGATCCCCCGCCGGAGTGTCTCCTTGCGCCACCAGCCCGGGCGCCCGGCCACAGGCTCCCACTCGATCCAGTCGGACGTATGGAGGACCTCGACGGAGCCGGACGTCTGGGGGCGGGGCAGGCAGGCCCAGATGTTCCAGGCGTTGGCGTCGTCCTGCCTGGTCGCGGGGCCCGGCCGGCCCGCCTCGATGTCACAGGCCTGCACCCAGCGGCGCCGACCGTCCCGGTCGCGCACCAGCACCGGATGCTCCCCGGTCATCCACGTGACCCGTCCGTAGCGGCCGCTCAGATGGATGCCGTAGATATCGCCGGTATGACGGCGCGACATGACCTGCGTGACGGGACGGAAACGACCCCGGTGGGTGAGGACCAGATCACCGACCTCGATGTCATCGATGTTCTTGACGCCTTCGGGGGTCACGATCTCCTGGCCCGGCATCAGGCAACGGGGCTTGTAGAAGTAGCCCTCCAGAAAGGCCTCTGATGAGAGCTTCAGCAGGTTCTTGTAGCCCTGGTTGTTCTCCGCCAGCAGGGTCAGGTGGTAGTAGAGCTTCTCCCCCGCCTCGCCCTCGCCGCCGGTGTCGTCGACCCGGCCGCGCCGCACCGGCCGCTCGAAGCGGGATTCGCCGGCCATGTAGGCCTCGGTGCCGATGATGGGCTTGATCCCGGCGTCGCGAGCGGCCTTGTAGAAGTCCAGGACGCCGTACATGTTGCCGTGGTCGGTGATGCCGACGGCCGGCTGGCCGTCGGCCACCGCCCGGGCGATGACATCAGGGACCCGGGCCGCCCCGTCGAGCATCGAGAACTCGGTGTGCTGATGGAGATGGGTGAAAGACGCCCCCACTCGACTCCTGTCCTCCTGCTCATCGTGCTGCTCATCGTGGTCCGGCCACCGCCACACCCGAAATCGTTCCACAGCAGCCTGTGCAGAACCTGTGGACAGAATCACACCGGTGTGATTACGGCATCCCGAGGCTAGCGCACGCCTGTGTCCACCATGTCCCTGGGGTCGGGCTCCGAACCTGCCGGACCCGGGGGTCCGGCCCCGATCCTGCCCGGCGCGGCTACAGGTACGTACCGGGCTGGGGCCGCTCCTCGGCACCGGCGGGCAAGCTGCGCTGGCGCATCTGCTCCAGCTGGGCCCGGGCCGCCATCTGCTGGGCGAAGAGGGTGGCCTGGATGCCGTGGAAGAGGCCCTCGAGCCACCCCACGAGCTGGGCCTGGGCGATGCGCAGCTCGGACTCGCTCGGGACCGAGTCCGAGTTGAAAGGCGAGGTCAGGCGGGCCAGCTCCTCCTGGAGGTCGCTGGAGAGCCCGTCGCTCAGCTCCTTGACCGAGGTGTCGTATATCTCCCGCAGCCGGCTGCGGGAGGCCTCGTCGAGAGGGGCCTGACGGACCTCCTCGAGCAGCTGCTTGATCATCGACCCGATGCGCATGACCTTGGCGGGCTGCTCCACCGCTTCGCGATCGGGGACCGGGCCCTCGTCGCCCTCCATCGGGCCCTCGGAGGGCACGATGAGGACCTGCTCGGGCATCTCGGACTGGCGGTCGGCTCCTGACATCACCCTCACAGTCTGCCGCGAGCGGCCAGGAGAGGGACAAACATCTCGTCCGCGGTGAGCGACCCGTGCCGACACACCAGGCGACTGTCGGCCGCCTCCCCCGGTTCCATGAAGGCCACCGGGGCGAATGGCACCAGGGCCACGTCGCCCAGCCGGCTACGTACCTCGGGATCCACCGGGCCGCCCATCCAGCCTTGCTCGGCCAGGTCCTGATAGGTCACCACCCAGGCCCGGTCGGCGTAGCGGTCCCGGCACAGGTCGGCCAGCTCGGCCACCGCCGCATCGCTCCGACCCGCTGCGTGCAGCCAGCGAAACCGGGGCTCCCCACTCACCATCGACACCCTTGCCATCACCTCCGGGTCGAGCTCGAGCAGGTTGGAACCGACCTCCACCTGGCCGTGGTCGGCGGTGACCACCAGCGCCACCTCCGGCGGGAGGCAGTCCAGGAGGTCGCCGACCATCCGGTCCACGGCGGCCAACTCCGCCTCGTAGTGCTCGTCGAAGCCGTAGATGTGGGCCGTGCGGTCGATGCCGTCGTAGTAGCTGTAGACGAACGGCTCCCCCGCCTGCACCTGGACCCGGGTGTCCACCGCCAGCGCCGAGGACTCGTACCACCCCACCTGCCGGGCTCCGCGCTGGTGGGCCACGGTGAAACCGGTGCCGGCGAAGGCCGCCTTGCTCACCACCGGCACGGGCCGCCCGGCGAAGGGTGGGTGGCTCTGGAAGGTCAAGGGGTCGACGAACGGGCGGGCGTCACCCGAGGGGGTGCGCCACTTGAGCACGTTCATCACCTCCGGCCCGGTCGGCCCCTCGACCACCACCCGGTAGCCCACCACGCCGTGGTCGGAGGGAGGGGCGCCCACCACCAGGGATGTGAGGGCAGATGCGGTGGTGGAGGGCACCACCGAGGTGATCGGCATGCCGGCCATGGCCGCCATCACCGGGGCCAGGGGGCGCCGCTCCTGGAGCTGCAGCCAGCCCAACCCGTCGAGCACCAGGAGGACCACCTGCCCGGCGGTGGCCGCCTCGGAGGGCAGCCACGAGGGGCGCCGTCCGGGCGGCGCCATGAGGGCGGGGACCAACCCGACCAGGTTGGCGGCTGAATAGTCCGGGACCACAGGGCTGCTGGAAGTCAGGGGGCCGGCGGAAGTCAGGGGGCCGGCGGAAGTCAGGGGGCCGGCGGACGTCAGGGGCCCGGTCGAGGTCACAGAACCACCCTAGAGGTAGAATGTGACCGTGAAGGTTTCCACCCGGGGCGACTACGCCAGCCGGGCGCTCCTCTCGCTGGCCCTGCACGCCGGCCAGGAGGTGCCCACCTCGGTCCGTGACATCGCCGAGCGGACCGGGTTGCCCCAGCCCTACCTGGAGCAGATCCTGCTGGCCCTGAAGGGCGCCGGTCTGGTCCGCTCCAAGCGGGGGGTCGGCGGAGGCTACATACTGGCCCGCCCCCCGGCCGAGATCACCCTGGGCCAGATCGTGAGCGCGGTGGACGGACCCATCCAGGCGGGGGACTTCGGCGAGCCGCACCAAAACGGCGCGTGCGACCACGAGGGGCAGTGCGTGCTGCTGTCAGTGTGGTCGGAGGTGGGCCAGCACATGCGCCGTCATCTCGACTCGTTCACGCTGGCCGACATGGCGGTGCAGGCTCGGGGCGGGGCGCCCGCCGCCATCGCCATCGCCTGACCCGCGGTCGTGACGACTCAGTGGTGGTGGCGGTGCTCCACGGCCAGGTGGGAGTGGCCCACCCCGACCGGCTGGCCCACCCGATCCCCCCGCCCCGGCCACGGGGCGCGGTAGGCGCAGGCGTCGCAGTTGACCGTGGGCCGGCCGGCGAGGGCGTCGGAGTAGCGCTCCAGTACCAGCGGGACCAGGCGGGGATCCGGGCCGAGATACCCGGCGTCGACCACCTCCACCCCCTCGGCCCGGGCCAGTTCGGCCAGCTCGGCCCGGCCCCGCTCGATGAGGCGCCCGTAGCACAGGTACCACCAGACGACGGCGAAACGGCGGTGCCCCAGCCGGGGGAACAGGTCGGCCGCCTCTGCGACCGACGGCCCGGTGACCCCACTGAATCCGACGTGCACGAACCCGGCACCGGTCCACTCCCCGACCAGGCGGGCCGCCTTGCAGGCGTCCCCGTTGGCGTCGGGGTCAGATGTGCCCCGGGCGACGACCAGAAGGGGCAGGCCGCCCCCACCGCGGTCGACGACCGCCTGGCCGAGCAGGGACACCGGCAGATGGGACACGCCGAGCGGGCTGCCGAAGCGCACCTCGACGTGGCGATGGCGCGCCCGGGCGTCGAGCACCAGGGCGGGCACGTCGCTCTTGGCGTGGCCCGCCCCGAGGAGCACCAGCGGCAGCACCGTCACCCGGCGGCATCCCCGGGCGACCAGGCCGTCGATGACCGCGCCGGCCGGCGGATCGGTCATCTCCAAGAACCCCACGTCCACCGCCACGCCCGGGAGGGCGCCGGCCACGAGGGCGGCCAGCGCCGCCATCTCCTCACCGCTGCGGGACGAGCGGGACCCGTGACCGACCAGTACCAGACCTTCCGTGGGTGCCATCCTGACCCGACAAGGTAACCGCCCCCGCGAGACCGGTTCGCCGGGCCCGGCCCCCGCCTGCCACCCTGGGCCCGTGACCGCGCTCGGAGCCCGCCTGGTCGTCGCCGGCACCTCCTCGGGGGTGGGCAAGACCACGGTGGCCACGGGGCTGCTGGCCGCCCTGCGCCGGGCCGGGCACCGCCCGGCGGGGGCCAAGGTGGGCCCTGACTTCATCGACCCCGGCTACCACGCCCTGGCCTGCGGCCGCCCGCCGCGCAACCTGGACGCCTGGCTGTGCGGGGCCGGGGCCATGGCACCTCTGGCCGGCCGGGCCTCGGCCGGAGCCGGGGTGCTGGTGGTCGAAGGCGTGATGGGGCTGTTCGACGGGTCGAGCGACGGCACCGCCTCCTCCACCGCCGACGTGGCCCGGCTGCTCGAAGCGCCGGTGGTGCTGGTCGTGGACGCCTCGGCCATGTCCGCCTCGGTCGCCGCCATGGTCCATGGCTACGCCTCGTTCGAGCCGGCGGTGCGGGTGGGCGGCGTCATCCTCAACCAGGTCGGCTCCGACGGCCACGAGGTCCTCCTCCGTGAAGCCCTGGCGCCTATCGGTATCCCGGTCCTCGGGGCGTTGCACCGCGACGACCGGCTGCGCTGGCGGGACCGCCACCTCGGCCTGGTCCCCGTCGCCGAGGAGCCGGCCCGGGCGGCCGCCGCCCTCGACCGGCTGGCCGACCTGGTCGCCGGGCGCGTGGACCTGGCCGCAGTGATGGCCCTGGCCCGATCGGCGCCCTCGCGCGCCACCGGTGAAGTGGCTCTTCCGGCGCCCGGGGCGCCGACCACAGTGGCGGTGGCAGGCGGCGCCGCCTTCACTTTCACCTACACCGACACGGTCGAAGCTCTAGAAGCGGCCGGGGCCCGCACCGTCGTGTTCGACCCCCTCCACGAGCCCGCCCTGCCCGAGGGGGTCGACGGCGTGATCATCGGAGGCGGCTTCCCGGAGGTGTTCGCCCCCGCCCTGGCCGATAACCGGCCCCTCCTCCGCCAGTTGGCCGCCACCGACGTACCCCTGTGGGCCGAGTGCGGCGGGTTGCTGCTGCTGGGCCAGGAGATCGACGGGCACCGCATGGCCGGCGTGGTGCCGGCCCGGGCCACCATGACCGGGCGGCTCACCCTCGGCTACCGGACGGCCACCACCTTGGCCGAGACACCGCTCGGACCGGTCGGCACCGTGCTGCGGGGCCATGAGTTCCACTACTCGCAACTGGAGCCGGCCGGACCGGCCCTACGGCTGGCCAGCCGCTGGGGCGAGCGGCAGGAGGGGTACGGCGGGTCACGGCTCATGGCCACCTATTTGCACTACCACCCCGGCGGCGACCCCGCCCCGGTCGGGAGCTTCGTCCGGTCTTGTGCCCTACATCGTGCCCTACGTAGGGCCCGGAAGCCCTAGAGTCGGGCGCGGTGCGCAAGAGCAGCCTGTACCTCCCCGACCGCCTGAAGGCGGACCTGACCGCCCGGGCCGGAGCCACCGGTCGCTCCGAGGCCGACCTGATCCGCGATGCCCTGCAGGCCGCGCTCACCGCCCCGGTGGCCCCCGGACCGGACCCGCTCGACCGGCCCGTGCCGGGCCGCCTGGTCGGTGTCGGGGTGGGCCCGGGCGAGGCCGACCTGATGACCGTGCGGGCCCTGAACGCCCTGCGCCGGG
>JAKBAX010000376.1 GCA_021808785.1 Actinomycetes bacterium
GACCGGGGCGCAGTCGGCTGTGAGGACAGCCAGCACCGCGCCGCGGCGGGCCGTAACCGAGGCGTCGGCCGCTTCGCCCGAGCCCTCGCCGGGCTTGTCGACGGTGACGACGCGCCCCCCGTGGACCTGGCGCAGCACCGTCCAGGGCAGGTCGACCACGCTCCGCCGCCGCCGGTCGACAGCCGGCCCCTCCCCGGCCATGTCGCCGTGGGCCCAGCCGGTGGACGACACCCGGACGTCGCCGGTGAGCTGCCACTCGGCCACGCGCACGGCCGGGCCCGCCGGCGCCCTCACGGGAGCGCCACCGCCGGTATCGCGGGGGATGATCCGGACGACAACTACTTGAGGAAGTCGGGCACGTCGAACTCGTCGCCGACCAGCCCGAGGTCATCGTCCTCGCGCATCTCGCGCTCGGTCTCGAGCAGCCCGATCCCGCCGTTGCCCGAGCTTCGGTCCCGCTCGGGGTCGTGATCGTCCCACCGTTCGAAGCCGGCCGCGATGACCGTCACCCTCACCTCGTCGCCCATGGAGTCGTCGATGACCTGGCCGAAGATGATGTTGGCGTCGGGATGGGCCACGCCGTGGATGATCTCTGCCGCCTCGTTGACCTCGAACAGGCCGAGGTCGCTCCCACCGGCGATATTGAGCAGGATGCCCCGGGCGCCCTCGATCGAGGCTTCGAGCAGTGGCGAGGTGATGGCCAGCTTGGCCGCGGTGACCGCCCGGTTGTCACCCGAAGCGGTGCCGATACCCATGATGGCCGTGCCGGCGTTGCTCATGATCATCTTGACGTCGGCGAAGTCGGTGTTGATCAGGCCCGGCGTGGTTATCAGGTCGGTGATGCCCTGCACGCCCTGGAGCAGGACCTCGTCGGCCATCTTGAACGCGTTGACCATCGAGGTCTTGTCGTTGGAGACGGTGAGCAGCCGGTCATTGGGGATGACGATCAGGGTGTCGACCTTCTCCTTCAGGCGCTGGATGCCCGCCTCCGCCTGGACCGAGCGGCGCCGGCCCTCGAAGCCGAACGGCCGGGTCACCACCCCGATGGTCAGGGCGCCCAGGGACTTGGCGATCTCGGCCACCACAGGCGCCCCGCCGGTGCCCGTCCCGCCCCCCTTGCCGGCGGTGATGAACACCATGTCGGCGCCTTTCAGGACCTCCTCGATCTCCTCCCGGTGCTCATCGGCCGCGGCCCGTCCGACCTCGGGGTCGCTGCCCGCGCCGAGGCCTCGGGTGAGCTGCCGGCCGATGTCCAGCTTGACGTCGGCGTCACTCATCAACAGGGCCTGGGCATCGGTGTTGACGGCGATGAACTCGACGCCCTTGAGGCCGGCGTCGATCATCCGGTTGACCGCGTTGACGCCGCCTCCGCCTATGCCGACCACCTTGATGACGGCGATGTAGTTCTGGGCGGCACCAGCCATCGAAACCCTCCGGGACGTACTGACGCCTGCTCCTGGGAGGATACGGCGTCATTGAAATGTCGGGAAAAACTGCACAGAGCGTGCCACGCTCGGCACCGGAAACCGCGGATACCCGGGGGGACGGACCAGACCGCCGCCTCCGGTGATCCCGGCTCTGGAGCTCTCACCTCCGGATCGTGGAAACCAAACCCTTGACTTGAAGTAGAGAGTTATGTCAACCTACGGCGTGGGTTGAGACAGTACCCGTGGGTGCGGCGCGTCGTCAAGGGCCCCACCGTCGGGCCGGCTACCGCGTCCCGCTCTACCCGCTGGTGGACGGGACCGTGGGGACCGACTGAGCCGTCCCCGAAGTTGCGGTGCTCGGGCCGGCCGGCGTGGCCCCGCTCGCCGGCCCCGTGGGCCCTGGAGGTCCCGACGACGAGCTGGCTCCCGACGGCGCCACGGTGGTCGAGGGGGTGAGCGGCGGGAACGGCGGGCTCGACGACTCGGTCGCCGGCCGATCCGGCACGCTGAGATCCAGACCGGTCACCCCGCCCAGATCGGCCTGGTCCAGCATCGTGAGGAGGGCCGCGGTCTTCTGCTGCAGCTGGGAGCCGTCACCGAGGAGGACCGTCACCGTTCCCGACGCCAGCCGGGGCGGGGACACGACCAGGGTCAGCCCGGGCCCCGACTGCACCTCGACGGTGAGTACCGCCGCCCGCAGCGTGGCCGGCAGGGAGTCGAGCACGGCCAGTACCGCCGCCGGCCCCTGCGGCACGTCGGGGCCGTCGGAGGCGGCCACCATGTCCACCAGGGCATCGGGGCTCTCGGCCGGCGAATGGTCCGGGCCCGCGGTACCGGCCACCCAGGCACCGACGGCCGGGATGCCCCGCAATCCCTGCAGCACCGGGAGGCCGAGGGGGCGCGTCGCCACGACGCCGAGGACGCGCCCGGTGACGTCTATCTGGGCCCAGCGCCCGTCCGCCGTCGCCGCCACCGCCAGGGGGGTCCGGGCCACCGCCCACATCTCCACCGTGCCCGGCCACCGGCGCACGACCCGGGCCCCGCCGAGCAGGGGGTCGGCATCGAGGCGGGCCGCGATGGACGACGCGTGCACGTCGATCATGAGCGTGTGAGCGGTCACGCCGGCGAGCCGTCCCACCTGGGCCGCCGCCACCGGGCCGGTCACCTGGATGCGCAGGTGTCGCACCCGCAACAAGGGGCTGTACAACGCCCCCAACACCAGCAGGGCCAGGCCCACCACTCCTCCCGCCACCAGGAGGGCCTGCAGGCGGCGCCGGCCCTCCTCCCTCCGGGCCTCCGCCCAGCGGCGGGCGAAGCGGGGGTCGATGCGGGGCTGCGAGGGCGGGCCAGAAGCCCCCTGAGCGTCCAGCAGGTCGGTCATCCCGGATTCTCCTCTCCAGAGTCTGAACCTCCACTAGAAGGTGAGGTTGCGAAGCCGACCAGGCGGACCTCGTGGTGCAGGTCGACCCCGAACCGGGACCACACCCGCGCCCGGACCGCGCCCATGAGGCGGAACACGTCGTCAGCCGATCCCCCCGAATCAGCCTGGATGAAGTTGGCGTGCTTGGTCGAGACCATCGCCGTCCCCTCCCGCAGCCCCTTCAGTCCGGCCGCCTCGATGATCCGCCCGGCCGAGTCGCCCGGCGGGTTGGTGAACACCGAGCCGGCGTTCTGGCCACCCGGCTGATGGTCGCGCCGCCAGCGCACGATCTGGCGGATGGTCTCCCGTCCCGCCGCCGGGTCACCCGGGGCCAGCCGGAACGAGGCGGACAGAACCACCTGGTGGGCCCCGATCGAGGAGCGCCGGTAGCCGTACTCCAGCCCGCCCCGGTCGCACCTGACGGTCATATTCTGCCCCAGGTCGTACACCTCGGCCGACTCGACCACGGCGGCCATGTCCGAACCATGGCCGCCGGCGTTCATGCGGATACCGCCGCCCACCGACCCGGGTACCCCTACCGCCCACTCCAGCCCGGTGAGGCCGGCCTCGACGCTCTGGCGGGCCAGGGCCGGCAGGGCGACCGCGGCCCCCGCCCGGAGGCTCTCGCCGTCCACCGTCACCGTCGCGAAGCGGTCCGTATCGAGCAGGAGGGCGATCCCGGCGAACCCGGCGTCGGCGACGAGCAGGTTCGATCCTCGTCCCACGACCAGTACCGGCAGGCCACCCGCGCTCATGGCCTCCGCCACCAGAGCCAGGTCCCCGACGGTTCCGACGGTGACCCGCAGGGCGGCCGCGCCGCCCACCCGGTAGGTCGTGAGCGGCCCGATCGGGCCACCGGCCACCACCTGGTCGCCGAGCGGCGCCAGAACCGAGGCGGCCCGGGCCAGTCCCGCATCGGAGCCCCACCCGGATCCGGTCACAGTCGGCCCCCACTCCGGCGGGCCATGAGTAGGTCGGGCAGCGTGGTGATGCTCCCGGCGCCGAGGGTCAGGCACACGTCGCCGGCCCGGAGCATGGGGACGACCAGGTCGACCGCGGCGCCCAGGTCCTCGGCGTAGTGGACCTCGGCGTCTGGATGGGCGGCGACCACCGCGTCGTGGATCAGCCGGCCGGTGATGCCGGGGCGGGCCTCCTCGCCCGCAGCGTAGATCCCCGTGATGACGACCACGTCGGCATCCACGAACGCGTCGGCGAAGTCCCGCCAGAGGGCCTCGGTCCGGCTGTAGCGGTGGGGCTGGAACACCACCACCACCCGCGACCACCCACCGCTGCGGGCGGTGGCCACGGCGGCGGCCACCTCGGTGGGGAGATGGTCGTAGCCATCCACGAAGGTGACCCCCGCCTGCTCGCCCCGCCGCTCGAAGCGCCGGGCCACTCCCCGGTAGCGACCCACCGCCCGGGCCGCGTCGGC
>JAKBAX010000377.1 GCA_021808785.1 Actinomycetes bacterium
TCCGGCCTGTCCGGCCTGTCCGGCCTGTCCGGCTCTGCTGGCCTGTCCGGCCTGTCCGGCCTGGCGGTGGCCGACATGGGGGGTGGGCCGCTCGGCGCGGCCGACCACACCATCTTGATCGGCCCGGAGGGGGGTTGGTCCGATGCCGAACGACACGCGGCCGGACCCCGGCGGGTCGGCCTCGGCCCCTCGGTGCTGCGGGCCGAGACGGCGGCCGTGGCGGCAGGGGTGCTGTTGACCTCGTTGCGGGCCGGTCTGGTGGCCGCCGCCGACCCCGGGGCAGATGGCCGCTAGCGGATGGTCGGACCGAGCCGTCGAGTCGGGGCGCCGTCGAGGGTCGGTCGAGTCGGGGCGCCGTCGAGGGTCGGGCCGGTGCCAGCCGCCAAACCGTCCCGAAATCTGTACCTTCTCGCATTCTCTGTACCGAATCAGTCGAAAGCCCTAGAGAAAGGTACAGATTTGCTGAGAAGGTACAGAGAATGACCGCCGTCGCCACCACCGATGCCCCGCTCGGTGCCGAGGGCCGGGCTTTCGGCGTCTACATCCACGTCCCGTTCTGCGTGAGCCGGTGCGACTACTGCGCCTTCGCCACCTGGACCGATCGCCACCACCTGACCGACCCTTACGTCGAGGCCTGTGTCGTTGCCGCCGGGCGCCAGCTGAGCTCGGAACGGCCGGCCACGTCGGTCTTCTTCGGCGGCGGAACCCCATCGCTCCTAGACCCGTCCGCGATCGAACAACTGCTGGCCGCGGTGCCGGTCGTCGACGGAGCCGAGGTCACGGTGGAGTGCAACCCCGAGACGGTCGACCGGGTCAAGCTGGCCGGCTACCGACGGGCAGGGGTGAGCCGGCTCTCGTTCGGTGTCCAGTCGATGGTCCCCCATGTGCTCTCCAGCCTGGGTCGCCGGCACGACCCGAGGTCGGTGCTCCGGGCGGTCGAGGCGGCCGCCGACAGCGGGTTCGCGGCGTCGTTCAGCGTGGACCTGATCATCGGTGCGGCGGGGGAGTCGGGAGCTGACTTCGGGGCCACTATGGAGGCTGTCCTCGCGCTCGACCCGACGCCCTCCCATGTGAGTGCCTACAGCCTCACGGTCGAGCCCGGCACGCCTCTCGCCGTGGCCACCCACCGGCACCCCGACCCCGACGATCAGGCCGACAAATATGTCGCGGCCGACGAACGGCTGTCGGCCGCCGGCCGCCCCTGGTACGAGATCTCGAACTGGGCTGCTCCCGGGGCCGAGTGCCGCCACAACCAGCTCTACTGGGAGCAGGGCGACTACATCGGAATCGGGTGCGCGGCCCACTCGCACGCCGCCGACCCGGCGACCGGGTGGAGCCGCCGGTGGTGGAATGTGCGCACCCCGGAGCGGTACATCAAGACGATTGCCGAGGGTGGCTCGGGGGAGGCCGCCGGTGAGGATCTCGATCCGCTGACCCGCCGTCACGAGGCTCTGGAACTGGCCCTGCGGACCAGGCGGGGCGTGCCCGTGGCGGCGCTGCCGGGATGGGGGAGTGACGAGGCGCTCGACGGCCTTCTCGACCAGCGCGACGGGCGCCTGGTTCTGACCCGGCGCGGGAGGCTCCTCGCCAACGAGGTGGCCTTCCGGCTGGCGTGAGAGTCGGAGGGGCGGGCCCGGCTCGCCTGTGGCCGCTCAGGTGAGCGGCGCCCGGTCGCGTCCGCCCGACCGGGTGATCACCAAGCGGGCTGCGATCATTAGAAGCCCCATTGCGAACCCGATCCCGGACAGCCAGGCGAAGAGGGGGTCCACATGGCCGTTGGACCCCTTGGTCCGTAAGGGCAGGGTCACCGGCCCGGGGGTGAACTGCTCCCCGATGCTGGCCAGGGTGGTGGTGGTCGTGGGGGCCGGCGTGGTGGGCGGGCTGGTGGTGTACGCCACGGTCGCGGCGGTGTGGAGCCGGGCCGGGGTAACCGGGACGGTGCCGGCGGGGAGGGGCGGGGTCGGAGGGGTCGTCCTCGCCACGGTGGGTGCGCCAGTCGCGGGGGCGGTCCCGGAGGTGCCAGCGGCCGGCGCCACGGTGACCTGATCCGGGGTAGGCGTTGCGGCCCTGGAGACCGACTGAGCCGCCGCCGTACCGTTTCCTGGGGCCAGCGTCAGGACGGCGACTCCGAGCGCGACCAGGAGGGCCAGGATCGCCGACGAGCCGGTCCGCATCGGAATGGGCATCAGCCCAAGTCTGGCCCACAATGGTCCTGCTCATGGGGGAGGCAGCACGAGGACATCGCCAGGGAAGAGCAGGCTGGGATCCGAGGGGTCGGGCAGTCGGGAGCGATTGGCCTCGATGAGCCGGACCCAGTAGCGCCCGATCGAAGCGCTCCGATCGACCGGATCCGAGGCTGCTCCGACGGTTACTTCGGCAATAGACCAGAAGTCGTCGCCCGGGCGGACCGTCCACTCGGCGGCCCTGTCGTTGCCTGCGGTCGGGCGACCCGGGACGGCGCGCCGCGGGCCTGGGGGGGATCCGGTCGGAGGAGGGGGCGCCAGCGTCGCCGGCTCCGGGGTCCTTGCCGGGGTGGGCGGGGCCGCCGGGGCCTGTCGCGCATCCGGGGTCGGTACCGGCACGGCGGGTGTGCTGGTGGTCGGGCTCGGCGCGGGTGTGCTGGTGGTCGGGCTCGGCGCGGGTGTGCTGGTGGTGGCGAGTGGCCCGGATGCGCCGGTGGGCGCTACCCAGGCCTGACCGGCGGATGCCGGCGGGCCGATCAGAACCGGCGCCGGGGGAGTTTCCGATGCTCCGTCGGCGTGGCGCCCACTGGTTGCGGCCGTGGTGGTGGCCGCCGACGGGCCGGTGCAGGCGGCCAGGGCCGCTCCCGGCACGGCCAGCCCCATCGACACCCGCAGCACGCCCTTCAATCCCAGTAGCCGGCCGCCGGTCGCGGCCAGTTGCAGCAGTACTTCTGCCCCCCGGGCTCCCCACCGGCCGCCCGCCACGACGGCGGTCGCGCCCAGCACCACGATCGTGGCACTGGTCCAGACGGTGCCGATCAGGAGGAGCCCGGCCCGTACGGTAGCGAACACAGCCGGAGCGGGACCGAGGCTTCGCCACCAGGCGACCAGCCGATCCGGGCGCAGGAGCGGCGGGGCGGGTAGCACCCGGCCCCCGGCCAGCCAGAGCACCGCGGTCAGCGCGGCCGGCCCGGCCACCTTGGGCCACCGGCATGTCACGCCCGGCCCCCGACGTCGAGCGCCACGTCGGGCTGGCCGGCGCGCCAGACGACCAGCCGATCGCAACCACCACTCTCGGATGCCACCCCGATGCCGACGGCCCCGGGGAGGCGGGTGATGAGACGGCCCGCCATGTCTCTGCCGGGGCCGGGCCAGCCGGCGAACACCCAGACCGAGCCACTTGCCACGTCGAGTACGGCCGGTCGGTCCGTCCCGCATCCCCAGCGCCCGGTCACGGTCAAGGTGCTCTGCCCGCCGGCGCTGCGTAGGACGTAGCCACTCGGTGGGGCAGGCGAACGGTGGCTGTCGAGGTGGCCGGTGGCGAGTGCCGCTCCGACGACCATGGTGACGATGGCGGCCGTCGCCGAGAGGCGGGCCGGCCACCGCCCGGGGCGCTCCGGCGGGAGGTCGGCTCGGGGAGTGTCTGGTACCGGGTCCGCGGTGGTGACAGCAGGCGGACCGGGGAGAGACGTCGCGCCCGGCTCGGTCTCAGGGCGGCCCGGAACGTCAGGTGGCGCCAGGTGGGCACCGGGGACCGCTCTGACGAGATCCACCGCGAGGGTCCGGGCCGACAGGCGCCGCCGGGGTCGGCCGTCGATGTAGGCGGCCAGTATCCGCCGGGCCCGTCGGTCGAGAGCAGGGGCGGACCTCAGGACCATCTGGGCGGCCGCCCGCACGTCGTCGGCCATCAGAACGTGGGCGTCTGGGCGGTCACGCAGGCTGCAGGCGTCCCCGAAGCCGCAGAGGACCGGATGGCCCTGGTCGTCGATCAGCACGTGCTCGGCCCGGATCGCACCGTGGGCGAAACCGAGGTCGTGCAGGTCGGCGAGGATGGTCGCCACTGCGGCTCCCCAGCCCGCCGCCACCGTCGCCGGGTGGTGGCCGCGCTCGGGCAGGGGTCGGCCCTCCACCTGTCGAAACGTCAGCCGCTCCATCCCAGTGGCCGCCTCGTCCACGCCGGTAAGGGCCACCACGCCGGGATGGATGACGGCCCGCAGCACCTCCGCCTCGTTCTGCAGGCGCCGCCGGTCCGAGTCCGTCTCCGCTCCCTTCACCACTACGCCGGGACCCTTTGTCATCCACATACATCATGA
>JAKBAX010000378.1 GCA_021808785.1 Actinomycetes bacterium
AGCTCCGGGTCCCGGGCGACCAGGACCGACAGGGCGGCCCGGCGGCGTTGGCCGGCCGACAGGCTGCCCACCGGTGTGCTGACGAGCCGGCCGGTGAGGCCCAATGTCTCGAGGGCCGGCTCGGCCCGGGCCAGCGGGACCCGGGCCGCCCGGAGGGCGAACCTCAGATTCTCGAGGGGCGACATCTCCTGGTACAGGCCGCCCTGGTGGCCGAGCAGGCCGACCCGGCGGCGCACGCCCCGCTGGTCGAGCACCAGGTCGTGGCCGAGGACCGACGCCTGCCCGCCGACCACCCGGAGCAGGCCCGCGCAAGCCCGCAGGATGCTGGTCTTGCCGGCCCCGTTGGCGCCGCGCAGGAGCACCACGTCACCGCGGGCCACGTCGAGATCGACGCCAGCCAGGACGGGGAAGCGGCCGGCCAGCGCCACAGCGGAACGAAAACGGATCACCTGGTCCATACGACCGCACCAACGGTAGCTAGGGCTCGTCCGACAATGCCATCCGGGCCGGTCGGCGGCCGGTAGCTTCGGTGGCATGTGGCTGGCCGTGGCAGCAGTCGTCATCGGGGCCGGCGCGGGCTGGCTGACGGAAACCTGGAGGGGCGCCACGGCGAGCGGCGGTCCCGGGCGGGTCGCCCGGACCGACGCCATGGCCGCCGCCGGGGGTCCGGCCGGCGATTGGTCGGCTGCCGCCGGGGGTCCGGCCGGCGATTGGTCGGCCGCCGCCGTAGGGGCGGCCGGGCTGATCCTGCTCGGTCTGGGCAGCCGCTGGATCCCGGGCCGAGCCGGGCTGGCGGTGGAGGCGTCGGGGTACCTCCTGGCCGCGGTGTTCGCCATGCTCAACTGGTACCGCCTGGGCATGATCCTGGTGGCCGCCGGCCTGGTGGCCAACCTGCTCGTCATCGGCGTGGATGGCGGCATGCCGGTCGCCGCGCTGCCGGCCGGCCAGTCGGTGTCGGCCCACCACCACGGGCTCGAGCCCAGCGACCGCCTGACATTCCTCGCCGACGACGTCACCACCCCGCTGGTGTCCGAGCGACTTTCGGCCGGTGACCTGCTGGTGGGCCTGGGCGGCGCGGTGGTGGCCTTCAGCTGGATGAGTCCCGCGGCGGGCCGATACCGCCACCGCAGCCGCGGCCCGGTGGCCGCGCCCCGCTAGTTGACCGCCGGGGCCCGACGGCCGGTCGCCGTGTCGTTGTCGTTCCGGTTGGGGGGCGCCGACGGGGTCTCGGTGGAGGCCGACAAGTGGGCCGCCGCCCTCGGCCGGCTCGGCTACGAGGTCCGCACCGTGGCCGGCGCGGGCCCCGTCGACGTCACCATCGGCGGCCTGGACGCCGGGGCGTGGCTCACGGGTCGCCCGTCGGGACGCCTCGACCGGGCCGCGCTGCGTCGAGCCCTGGCCGGCGCCGACCTGGTGGTGGTCGAGAACCTGTGCTCGCTCCCGCTCAACCCGGTCGCCCGCGACGCGGTGGCCGAGACGCTGGCCGGACGGCCGGCCATCATGCGTCACCACGACCTGCCGTGGCAGCGGGACCGCTTCCGGGACGAGCCGCCACCGCCCGACGACCCGGCCTGGTACCACGTCACAATCAACGAGCTGTCGGCCCGCCAGCTGGCGGCGCGGGGCATAGTGGCGACCGTCGTACGCAACTGTTTCGACCCCGCCCCCGCCCCGGGTCAGCGGGCCGCCACCCGCCGATCACTCGGCATCGACGACGGGCGGCTGGTGGTACTCCAACCGACCCGGGCCATCCCCCGCAAGCGCATCGACCTCGGCCTGGCCCTGGCCGAGCGACTGGACGCGCTGTACTGGCTGCTCGGCCCGTCCGAGGAGGGCTTCGAGGAGGAACTGGTGGGGCTCCTGGCCTCGGCGTCGGTGCCGGTGCGCCGGGGGCCGATGGCACCCATGCAGGGCTGGCAGGGGGTGGAGCACGCCTACGCGGCCTGTGACGTGGTGTCGTTTCCCTCCGACTGGGAGGGCTTCGGGAACCCGCCGGTGGAGGCGTCCATCTTCGGCCGCCCGGTCGCGGTGGGCGCCTATCCGGTGGCGGCCGAGTTGCGGTCCCTCGGGTTCCACTGGTTCGACGCGGCCGAGCCGGCCTCGCTCGAGGCGTGGCTGGCCGACCCCGACCCGGAACTGCTCGGCCACAACCGGGACATGGTGCGACGCCATCTCGACATCGCGTCGCTGCCGGCACGGATCGCCGCGCTGCTCGCAGGGGCCGGCTGGCCGCTGCCGCTCAGCGGCCGGCCGGGGGCACCAGGCGGTGGCGGCGTCGCCTGACCTTGGCCGCGAGGAGGCTCGTTCCCGGCCGGCGCGCCGGCACCGGCCGCAAGGGCTCGGGGGGTCGGCTGGTCACCTTGGCCGGTGACTGGTTCTGAGGCCTCACGCTAGAGGTTTTCGGTGGGTGACAGACGGAGTCCTGCTTTTCGAATCGAGTGGAAGAAGTCCCCATTCACGTATTCTGAGAACGCCTGTTTGATTCCCAGGTAGGCCAGGAGAGAAACCGGGTCCGTCAGCCTTCTGCCAGGATGGCCTTCGTGACGGCCACAGGACCTCCCAATCAGGAGCGAATGAGCGAATTGCGCCAGCGCATGCCGGCCGCCGCCCGCCGTAGCCAGCTACTGGCCGTCGCCCTCGGCCGGTTCGCCGCCGGGGGTTACCACGAGACTTCCATGGAGGAGATCGCCGAAGCCGCCGGTGTCACCAAACCGGTCCTCTACCAGCATTTCCAGTCGAAACAGGAGCTTTTTCTCGAACTACTGGAGCAGGAAGGACGCCATCTGCTGCGCGACGTCGAGACGCGCGCCGCGGCCGAGACGCTCCCCTACCACCGGGTGCTGGCCGGCTTCGGGGCCTACTTCGATTTCGTCTGCCACCGGACCAGCGCCTTCCAGATCATCTTCGGCAGCGGGGCCCGCCTCTCGGACGAGTTCACCGATTCGGTCCGCCGGCTGGAGGAGGCCATCGCGTCGGTGATCGCCCGCTTCATCGAGGCCGACATCGACGAGGAGCACCGCGACCTGCTCGGGCACGCCATAGTCGGTCTCGGCGAGGTCGCCGGGCGACGGTGGGTGGCGACCCACACCGACGGAGGTCTGGACCCGGCCGAGGCCGACCGCCTGGCCACCCGGCTGGCCGACCTGGTCTGGGCCGGCCTGCGTAGCCTGCCCCGCGACGGGCGCTGATGACCCGCCGCCCCCGGGTCCCGGCCAACTGCGACCTGACCCTGGGTCTGCGCTGCATCGACAAGTCGGAGCCGGGGGTGACCGTCTGGACGATGACCCCGGGCGACGAGCTGTCCAACCCGGCCGGGGTGATCCAGGGCGGCTTCCTCAGCGCCTTCGCCGATACCGCCATGGCCTCGGCGACCATCACCAACCTGCAGGGCCGCAAGGCGTTCACGGCCAACGCCGAGCTCAAGATCAGCTTCCTGCGCCCGGCCCACCCGGGCCAGCGCCTGACCTGTACGGCCCGGGTCATAGGAGGCGGACAAAGGGTCGCCTTCGTAGAGGCCGAGATCAACGATGCCGAGGGGCTCTTGGTGGCCAAGGCCTCGTCGACCTACGTGCTCACCCCCAGGGAATGATCTTCGGGCCCGGTCGACCCCCGAACCAGCCGGTCAGAGAGCGCTCAGCACGGCGTCGGCGCTGCTCACGTCGAGGCCGAGGGTGTCCTCGACGGCCAGGTGCGAGACCACACCGTCTTTGAGGATGGCCGCGTAACGCTTCGATCTGACACCCAGACCGCCGCCGGTCAGGTCCACGTCGAGGCCCATCGCCTTGGTGAAGAGGGCCGACCCGTCGGCGATCATCCCGATCTTGCCGTCCACGGCGCTGGCCTGTCCCCACGCCCCCATCACGAAGGCGTCGTTGACCGACACGCAGTAGACCCGGTCCACTCCCTTGGCCTGCAGGTCCTCGATGCGGATCACGAAGCCGGGCAGGTGGTGGTCGCTGCAGGTGGGGGTGAAGGCCCCCGGTACGCCGAACAGCACCACGGTGCCTCGGCCGAGGAGATCGCCGGTCTGGGCCGCCTCGGGCCCGCTGGCCCCCGGGACCTGAACTTTGACGTCGGGAATCTGGTCGCCCACTGCGATGGTCATGGACATACCGTACCTAGGATCGGGCCATACCTAGAATTGGGGCCATGCCCGATGAGCAACCCCACTGGCGCGGTATCAACCACCTCGCCCTGGTCACCACCGACATGGACGCCACGGTGCGCTTCTACCACAGCGTGCTGGGCGCCCGGCTGGTCGC
>JAKBAX010000379.1 GCA_021808785.1 Actinomycetes bacterium
CCGAGATGGCGGCGGCCGGCGGAGACTTCACCGTGCTCTCCGATGCCGTGGCCGAGCGTGACGCCATCCTCCCCCTCGCTGACCATCTGACGGCATTGCGTTCCCCGCTGCTGCATGCCTGGCAGCCGCCGGGCGGTGGCCCGGCCGGTGCGCTCAGCCACGCCGTCATCCACTCCCTCGACGTGACCGTCGCGCTCGGGCGTCCGCCGGTCGCTTCGCAGCAGGGCGTGGTCTCTGTCCTCGACCAGCTCACCGGCGCTAATGGCGCTTTGTTCGGTTTCGACCTGACCGGTACCCGCCTCGAGGCCGCCGACACCGACTGGAGCTGGGGCAGCGGCACGACCGTACGAGCCGACAGCGACCTCCTCGTCGCGCTCCTGAGCGGCCGCACCCTGCCTGACGGTCGGACCCTCCAACGGTCCGATCGCTGACACCCGATGTGGACTCGAAAGGCTCAAACCCTTTTGACCTCCGACCCTTGAGAAGCGGTTCCACTGTGCCAGTGGCGGTCCGCTTCTGCGACCCGGGCGACGGTCGCTCGCTTCACCCCCATGTGGCCGTAGGCCGTTCGTCAGCTGACGTGCGGCGCGGTCAAGAGGTCTTCGAGTTCGTAGATCATGCTTTTCACGGCGGCGTTCTCGGCGAGCTTGGCGACGTCGGCGGCGGTGGCATGGCCTTGGGGGGACTGGAAAGCAGCATGGAGAGAGGCGAGGTCGTCGAAGTCGAGTTCGGCCACCAGGTAGTGGGGGTCGTCGCCGCGGATCGGGGCGATGTTCCGGCTGAGGGTGTAGCGGCGCAGGCCGGGGATCTTGAGGGCCAGGGGGATGTGGACTTCCCGGTAGTGCCGCTCGAAGCTGGCGGGGTTTTCGGGTCGGCTCCACAGCACGAGGAACCGGGCGGCCGTGGCCATCAGACTGCCGCCCGCTCGTAGCGGTTGAGCACGGCGGGCCCGGCGGCTTCGGTGGAGACCAGGAGCAGTTGGGCGGGCGCTGTCTGGCTGTCGAAGAGTTTGGTTCCGTGACCGACCAGTTCGGGAAACACGAGGATCCTGTACTCGTCGACCAGGTTCTGTGCATCGAGGACGTGCACCACGCTGGCGCTGCCAGCGACGATCACGTCGTGCTCGGTGGTCTGCTTTGCAACCTGTGGGTGCCGAATACTCGATTGCACCCGTGATCAGGGCAGATGGCCTTGCTCGCGAATCGCACCACGTTTACCGGTCTTACTCCTACCACCGGTAGTACCGAGCCTGAGGACCACCTACCGCTGGTGCGAGAGCCGTCCTGACCGAGAGCATTTGTACAGCTCACGACCCGTTCCGGTTCCGGGTTTCCGGCACCCACAGGTCTGCAGCGGGATGGACTGCCGGGAAACGCGACCGCTGTTCGCAGCCGGCTCTGGTGTGCTCCGTCGGTGACAATCCCGCGCCCGAGGGTGCCGATCACGCGCTTGCAGATGGCGTTCACTCCAGGTCCCGGACCGGGGTCTTGATGATCCTGGTGCCGTCCGCTGCGAAAACAGCATCGAAGGAAGCGGTGAACTTGGAGTCGCGATCGCGGATGAGGAACTGGACCTACATAAGCGAAGGTCGCCCAGGTCTACCTGCCCTTGACCCACCCGTTGGGTGGCGGCCGCCGGAGCAGCCTCAATCAGCGCAGACTTGAGTGCGGCGTAGACGTCCATCAGCGGGCGGACGCATTGGCGGGAACGACGAAGCTGCTCGGTTCAAAGCAGCTGGGCCAGTGCTCGCGCCCCGGGCAGGATGTCGTCGTCGGCGGAGAGCACCTGGATCGCGACCTGGTTCGCGCCGGCCGCGAGGTGGGCGCGCAGCCCGTCGGCGACCGTCTCGGGGTCGCCGTGGATGGCCAAGGCGTCGACGAGCCGGTCGCTACCGGGAAAGGTGACGTCGTCGGCGTCGAAGCCGATCCGGCGAAGGTTGGCCACGTAGTTCGACAGTTGCAGGTAGGGGCCGACGCGTTCCCGGCCGAGCCGGCGGGCCCGGTCCGGGTCCGCGTCGACGACAACCTTCTGCTCGGCCACGAGGAGCGCGTCGGGACCCAGTCGGGCGCGGGCGCTGCGGGTGTGCTCGGGGGTGACGAGGTAGGGGAGCGCGCCGGCGCTGCGGGTGCGGGCGAGGTCCAAGACACGGGGTCCGAGCGCGGCCAGGGCTCGGCGCTGCACCGGCACGCCGGCTCGGTCGAGCTCGTCGAGGTAGTCGACCAGTGCCTCGTAGGGCTTGCGGTAGTCCGCCTGGTTCTCCCGGTGCCCCGCGCCGATCCCGAGAACGAACCGCCCCGGGTACTTCGCCTCCAGGCGATGGAACGATACGGCCACCGAGGTGGCGGGTGCCGTCCAGATGTTCACGATGCTGGTGCCGACGACCAGGGTCTCGGTGGCCCCGAGCAGGGAATCGACCACGTCGAGCTCAGCGGGCGGGGAGGCCCCGAGCCACAGCGTCGAGTAGCCGAGCCGTTCCAGCCCGCCTGCGACCTCCGGGCTGACGTCCGAGTGGCGTACCCAGATCCCCGCGCTGCCCAGCATGTCCACGATCGGTTCGAACTGCCGCAGCGGCTCTGCTATTCCCTGGGCCGCACCGGCGCCCCGGTGGACGAAGGCTGGGACCACCCCCGACCCGACGCCACGCCCCGCCCCGCGGTCCACCCCCACGAAGGACCGGTCAAGACGATCGATCGGTGACCTGCCGGGCGCAGTCGAGATACGCCGCGGTGAGCGGGTGATGGTGGTCGCGCCGCCACGCGAGGGCGAGCTGACAGGGAGGAAGACCGTTGACGGGGCGGGTGACGACGCCGCCGCGGGTGACCGAGGGCGCGTTGCCACTTGCGAGCAGGCAGATCCCCCGACCGTCGACGAGGGACTCGTAGGTCTCTCGTCGGCGCTGGTGATCTCGGCGCCGATGATCGGGGCGCGGCCTCGCCTCGTTCCGGCGTCGCATGTGGCCGCTGCTCGGACAGACCACGCTCGAATGCCTGCGCGTCCTCGACTGGGCCGACGACCGCTTCGAGGTGGGCGGGCCCCACGTCGCCGGAGGCGTCTCGATGGGCGGCGACGTTGCCGTGGCGTAGGCGGGCATCGACGAGCGGATCGGTCGCGTCAGCGCGCTCGTGGCCACGCCGGATTGGACCCGGCCCGGCATGCACACCGTGGAGGACGGCCCGCAGCTGATCGACCAGGGGGAAGCGGACCGCTACGCCCAGTGGTTCTACGACTTGCTCGATCCCATCACCCATCTCGGGGCGTACGAGCGACCCGTCGCCATCAGCTTCCACTGCGGCAGCGAAGACCGCCACGTCTCTTCCGACGGTGCCCAGCGCTTCCGCTCCGCCCTTGTCGAACGAGACCCCCCGGCCGCCGTCCGTGTCCGAGTCACGACGTACCAGGAGCTGTCGCACCTAGACGGCGCACGCGACGACCGCCTGTACGCCGACGCGCTCGACTGGTTGGCTCCGACCTCTGGAGGTCTCGTGCCCCGCCTCGGTTGACGATCGAGAGGCAGGACCCGGACGACGCCGGACGATTTGCTATGTGTGGGGACGGAGGGCACGGGCGCACCACTCCCAGGCGTCGATGACGTCGGCGGGTGCTTGGCTAGGCTCCCAGGCGTTGACGATGCCGAGGGTCCAGTACCGCCTGACGCGTCGGTCGGTGAAGGCGTCGATCCGGTCGGTGTGAGCTTCCCCGGTCTGGCGGACACCGTGAGCTGCGGTTTCGCGATGACCTGGTCCGGCTGTGAGTGGGTGCACGGGGCAGCTCTGGTCAACCGAGGGGTCGGTTGGTGGCGGTCGGCGTTACGAACGAGGATCGGCGATGCGGCGCAGCGAGTGGGCGTGGCCGGGTAGGTGCTGGTCCGCTCGTGCCGTGAGGAGCTCGGCCCAGGTGGTGGTGCCTTGGTGGGTGAGCTGGCCGTATCGGTCGTGGAGGAGGAGCTGCACGGTCGTGGTGGCGGCGGTGTCGGGGATCCGGCGGTGCCTGTCGATGAGCTTGCTGGCGTTGTGGTTGATGGCTTGGATGCGGTCGTTGTGGGAGAGGGACGCGAGCACGGCGGCGATGGCGTCGTTGTCGATGGCGTGGCGGTTGTCGACCACGACGGTGTCGGCTCCTGCGAGCACGTGGTCGGCGGCGGCGATGAGGATGGGGTCGCTCAGGATCAGGTGGGCGATGATCCACTCGGCTTCGTCTTGTTGTGATGCAGCGAGGCTGGTGGGGTCGAGGAGCGCCGCGGCGGTCAGGAGGAGAT
>JAKBAX010000380.1 GCA_021808785.1 Actinomycetes bacterium
AGCCCCTCCGGGCCCTCGAGGCAGGGGAACGAATCCTCGCGTCAGAGCGGGATCCCGCCACCCGCACCGAGGTGCGCTTCGATTTGGCCGACGCCATGGTCGACGCCGGCCGTTGGGACGACGCCGGACGGTACCTCGCAAGCCTGGAAGGCGACGTCAGCCCGACCTATGGCGCCCGTCGAGCGATCGGCGAGTCGGAGGTGGCGTTGGCCCGCAACGACCGGCAAGCGGCGATGATCTTCGCCCGTCGTGCGTTGGTCGACGCGCAGACTGCGGGCCTGGCCAACCTGACGTGCCACGCGTTGTGGTTGATCGGGCGGGTCGAACGTGGAAGGGACATCGCCGCAGCCTCCGCGGCCTTCGAGGAAGCCTACGAGTACGCGGCTCGACACGACCAGGCGACCTACCGCGCCCGCTCGCTCCTGGAGCTCGGGATCATCGACATGTTCGAGACGCTGGCCGTCGGGCGCCTGGAAGAGGCCCGCCAGGAAGCGCTGAGGATCGGGGCGCTTTCCACCGCGGCGATGATCGACCTTCATCTGGCCGGCACCTTCAGCGTTCGCGGCCAGGTGGCGCTCACCTTGGAGACGGCGGCGCGCAGTGAGGAGGCGTCGCGCCGACTCAGCCTGTCGTCGCTTGCCATGAGCCTCGCCCTCCAGGCCGTCGCCCACGGGATCTCGGGCAACCGGAAGGCGATGCACGACGCGATCGGCGCGGTGAGCGAGACCGCAGGCGATCGCGATGCCGCGCTGATGATTGCGCTGGCGAACGGCGCCGCCTTGTTCCACCTCGGTGACGGGAAGCTTTCCGAGTCGGTCGATGCCATGGACCGCGCCATCGAGCTGCTCCGGCGCTCGGGCGGCGGCGCCTACGACTTTCCCGGCCGGTGGGCCCTCCTTCGAACCGTCGCCGATGTCGGCGGCGCCGAGGCCCGCGGGGAGTGCCGGGCGCTCACGTTCGACACGGCGATCAGCCGTGCCATCCTGCGGGCAGCAGACGCCGTGGCTGCTGGCAGGGAGGGCGGGGACCCCGAGGCGATCTTCGCCGCCGCCGACGGAGTCCTCGGCCGGTGCGAAGGCGGGTTCCTCCAGAGCCTGGCCAGGCTCCTCGTCGCACCCTCCGCCCACCGGGACGGCTGGGGGGAACCGGCCGCATGGCTCAGGGAGGCGCTGGCTACCTTCGAGGACCTGGGCCTCGCCAACTACGCCAGCCAGTCCCGGCTGGGCCTAGGGGCCATGGGGGAGCCGGTCCCTCGGCGTGCCCGCTCCGCCCACGTGGAGGTCCCCCGACCCTTGGCGGCCCAGGGTGTGACCGCCCGAGAGGTGGAGGTCATGGCGCACCTCATTGCCGGCCGCGCCAACCGCGACATTGCCGAACGGCTTCGCCTGTCGGTCCGCACGGTCGAAAAGCACGTCGAGCGGCTGCTCATGAAGACCGGATCCTCCCGCGCCGAGCTGCCAGCGCTCGCCGAAGCTGCCGGCCTTCACCCACTCGACTGACCGATGGTACGTAGCGGCCCGAGCGTCGCTCCGTCAGGTACGTAGTCGGGGGCAGCAAGTGTCGTAGCGCACTACCGATGCGAGAGGGCCTCCACGGGCGGACGATGGTGTCGACGTATCGATCCCGTTGTCTCCGAGGAGCATCCCATGACGCCAACTCTGCCGCGGCCCGAAAGCTTCGTCACCACGCTGTTCGTCGATCAGAGCCCCGAGGAGGTCTTTGCGGCGGTCGTCGACGTTCGTGGCTGGTGGTCGGAGAACCTCGACGGCGCAACGGACCGACAAGGCGCGGAGTTCACCTACCGCCACCGCGACATCCACCGCTGCACGATCCGCGTGGCCGAGATGACGAGTCCGATCCGGCTGGTTTGGCAGGTGGTCGACGACCACTTCGACTTCACCGACGACGTCGGTGAATGGACGGGCACCGAGATCCACTTCGACATCTCCCGCCACGCCTCGACGACGCAGCTCCGCTTCACCCACGTCGGCCTCGTCCCCGCCTACGAGTGCTTCGAGGTGTGCTCGAACGCCTGGGACTTCTACCTCCAGACCAGCCTGCGAGGCCTCATCCGGACCGGGAAGGGCCTCCCCAACCCCCTCGAGCAGCCGGCTCACTGAACACCAAGATCCCTCTGCCTACCTGACCATCACGACAAACGACCCCATGACAAGGAGACCGACAATGAATCTAACCCTTACCGACAAGACCGTCCTTGTGACCGGCGCCAACCGCGGCATCGGCCAAGCCCTCGTGCAAGAGGCTCTCCGACGCGGCGCGGGGCACGTCTACGCCGCGGCCCGCCAGCGCGTGGTCCACACCGACGAGCGGGTCGCCCCCGTACTGTTGGACATCACCGATCGGGCGCAGATCGACACGGCTGCCCAGGAGATCAGCCGGCTGGACCTGCTCGTCAACAATGCCGGCATCGGGCGATACGACGACCTGAGCGACCGGGCCGCCCTCGAGGAGCACCTGGCCGTCAACCTGTTCGGCCCCTACGACGTGATCCACGCGTTCCTGCCGGCCCTCACCGCCGCCGGCGGAGCCGTCGTCAACTTGCTGTCGATCGCGTCGCTGGCCGCGCTGCCGATCATCCCGTCCTACTCGGTGTCCAAAGCTGCGGCCTTCTCCCTCACCCAGAACCTTCGTCCGCTCCTCGCCGCCCATGGCGTCAGCATCCACGGGGTGCTGGTCGGTCCTACCGACACCGAGATGTCGCGGGGGTTCGAGGTGCCCAAGGTGTCCCCCGAGCACGCCGCCAACGCGATCTTCGACGGCGTCGAGGCGGGGAGCGACGAGATCTTCCCGCACCCCATGCTGGAGGCCGCAGCCGAGAGCTGGAAGGCGGGCGAGATCAAGTCCCTGGAGCGGCAGTTCGCCACATTCGTGGAGCAGGGCGCCATCGCCTCTTGAATCAGCAACGGCCGCACCCGTCGCCTTGTCTCCTCGGTGCACCAATGCCCAGGGCACCGAGGAGCCGCCACTTCGCCACCAAACTGGCGCCGGTCATCGTGAATATCGACGCCAGCCCATTACGAAAGGAGCCCCCATGCCGGGCCAGGACTTCCACACCAGCTTTTCCGTTCCCCAGTCCGCCGAAGAAGTCTTCACCGCCGTCACTGACCCGACGAGGTGGTGGACCGGAGAGATCGAGGGAACCGCCACCGAGGTCGAAGACGAGTTCACCTACCGATACGGCGATCTCCACTACTCCAAGCAGAGGGTTGTCGAGCTCATCCCCGCCAGAAGGGTCGTCTGGAAGGTGCTGCAGTCCGACCTGCCAGGAAACGGCGACCCAGAAGAGTGGACGGGAACCAAAATCACCTTCGAGATCGCCGAGGACAAAGGACAGACCGAGCTGCGCTTCTCACACCAAGGGTTGGTCCCCCAGTTCGAGTGCTTCGACGCCTGTTCGAGCGCCTGGGGCTTCTACATCAACGCCAGCCTGAAGCGCTTGATCACGACCGGCGACGGTCCATCGACGCCGCCATGGGCGTGACCCGAGCCATGCGCGACCGAGTGTCGTGAAGCGAAGCGCCACGGCTACTCGTTGCGGTCGCCGGGGCAGCGGGGGCACAGCCGCTTGCCAGGAGCGCTGTGACGATGACGCCAAAGACGATCCCAATGCGAATGAGGGGGAGAGAGGGAGTCATGACAGGTCTCCTTCGCGCGCCGGACCGGTCCCGCTCAACACGCCGGGTCATTGCTGGATTCGAGCTGCTCGCCGCTGGGTGGAGCGGTGTGGCTCCCAACGGAAGAGGACGATCGCGCCGAGCATGCCGCCGATGCCCCAGCAGGCCAGGACGATCACGTCGCGTACGGGGAGGAACGGGGCGCCCGTGGCGTGGCGGACGGCATGGGTCACGGCGTCCATCAGGGGCTGGGCGGGCAGGTAGGTGGCGAGCGTGGACAGCCAGTGCGGCTCGCTGATGTTGGTGAACAGCACGCCCGAGATGATGGTCACCGGGAAGTAGATGAAGATGAGCGTCGGGAAGGCGGCCTCGACAGTAGGGATGACACTGGTGAGCGCGGTGGCAGCTGCCGCCCAGGCGAACGCGCCGAGGAGGAGGACGGCCACGATGGCGGGGGCTGCGGTGACGGTGAGCTGCGTGTCCGGGCCGTCGCCGAAGTGGCTTCCGTAGAAGACGACGGCGGCCGCGACGGTGACCGCCCCCGCCATAACGGCGACCAGCGCGGTGGCGAGGATGCGGCCGAGGAAGTAGCACCACCGCGGCAGCGGAGTGGCTCGCC
>JAKBAX010000381.1 GCA_021808785.1 Actinomycetes bacterium
GCCCACCGGCCCCGCTGGCCGGAACCAGGCTCGGGTGTCCCTGGTGGCCCGGCGGTCGAGTCGACCATCCCCCCCGCGGCCCACCGGCCCCGCTGGCCGGAACCAGGCTCGGCGGTGCCCACCCCGCCGACGCGACCCGCAGTGCCGGCAGCCGGGCCGGAGCGGACCGAGCCGGGCAGGGCCGGGTCGGGACCGTCGCCCCTTCCCTCGCCGGACCGCACCATGCCGGTGCCCACTCCGAGTCCCACCGCCCAGTACCCGCAGTACCCCGGCGTACCGGGAGGCTGGCCGCCACCGGTCCACTCCTCGGCGCCGCCCCCGCCGGCGCCCGTCGGTCCCTGGGCCCCGCCCCGCCCGTCTCGCGGCTGGGCCCGGCCCTCCGGGTCCTGGTGGGATCGCCTGTCGGCCGGCTGGCGTCGCCTGCGCCGGGGCTGACCCGAACGGCCGGCACAGCCTCCGCGGGCGGGCCGGCACAGCCTCCGCGGGCGGGCCGGCACAGCCTCCGCGGGCGGGCCGGCACAGCCTCCGGCGCGGCACGGTTAGGCGCCCGGCGGCCACTAGGCTGTCCCGATACCACCGGACGCGAGCGCATAAGGGGAGACAGTGGCCGAAGTCGAGATCGGGCGTGGAAAATCAGGGCGGCGGGCCTACGGGTTCGACGACATCGCCATCGTCCCCAGCCGCCGGACCCGTGACCCCGAGGACGTCGACATCTCGTGGGAGATCGACGCCTACAGCTTCGACCTGCCCCTGATGGCGTCGGCCATGGACGGCGTGGTCAGCCCGGCTACCGCCATCGAGATCGGCCGGCTGGGCGGCGTAGGGGTGCTCAACCTGGAGGGCGTCTGGACGCGCTACGAGGACCCCGAGCCCTTGCTCGAGGAGATCTCCCATCTCGAGGTGGACAAGGCCACGGCCCGCATGCAGCAGATTTACATGGAGCCGATCAAACCGGAGTTGGTCACGCAGCGCATCCGGGAGATCAAGGAAGCCGGTGTGGTCTCCTGCGCATCGCTGACGCCGCAGCGGACGGAGCAGTTCGCGTCGGCGCTGGTCGAGGCCGACCTGGACCTGTTCGTCATCCAGGGCACCGTGGTGTCGGCCGAGCACGTGTCGAAGACGGTCGAGCCGCTCAACCTCAAACGCTTCATCCGTGAGTTCGACATCCCGGTGATCGTGGGCGGGTGCGCCTCCTACCAGGCCGCCCTGCACCTGATGCGCACCGGCGCCGTCGGCGTGCTGGTCGGCGTCGGTCCGGGTCACGCATGCACCACCCGCGGCGTGCTCGGTATCGGCGTACCGCAGGCCACCGCCATCGCCGACGCCCGGGCCGCCCGGGCCCAGCATCTCGACGAGACCGGGGTGTACGTGCATGTCATCGCTGACGGCGGTATGGGCACCGGTGGTGACATCGCCAAGGCCATCGTCTGCGGCGCCGACGCGGTCATGATCGGGTCGCCCCTCGCGGCCGCCATGGAGGCGCCCGGTCGCGGCTACCACTGGGGCATGGCGACCTTCCATCCCACCCTGCCCCGAGGCGCCCGGGTCAAGACCACCACCCGGGGCAGCCTGCGGGAGATCCTGGTCGGCCCGGCCCATGAGAACGACGGGCGGCTCAACCTGTTCGGCGCCCTCCGCACCTCCATGGCCACCTGCGGCTACGAGTCGGTCAAGGAGTTCCAGAAGGCCGAGGTGATGGTTGCCCCTGCCCTGCAGACCGAAGGCAAGAACCTGCAGCGGTCGCAGGGCGTCGGCATGGGCCACTAGGTCGCGGGCCGGACAGGTGAGCATCACCGACCACGCCGGCTCGCCGGTCCTCGTCGTCGACTTCGGCGCCCAGTACGCCCAGCTGATCGCCCGTCGGGTGCGCGAGGCGCACGTCTACAGCGAGATCGTGCCCCACACCATCACCGCGGCCGAGGTGGAGTCCCGCCGGCCCGCCGGCCTGATCCTTTCCGGCGGCCCGAAGTCGGTCAACATCCCGGGCGCGCCCCTGCTGGATCCGGCCGTGTACGACACCGGCATCCCGGTGCTCGGTATCTGCTACGGCGCCCAGCTCGTCGCCCGCCAGCTGGGCGGTTCGGTCGACGGTAGCGGGGCGGGGGAGTACGGCCGCACCACCTTGTCGGTGGCCTCGGACGGCCCGGCCCCCTCGGTCCTCTTCGGGGCCGTCCCACCGTCTTTCGACGTGTGGATGAGCCACTTCGATGCCATCATCGCGCCGCCCGCCGGGTTCCGCACCACCGCGTCGACCGGGGAGGCACCCGTCGCCGCTCTAGAGGATCCGGCCCGGCGGATCTACGGCGTGCAGTTCCACCCCGAGGTGGTCCACACCCATGGTGGGCAGGAGATCCTGAAGGCGTTCCTCTACGAGGTCTGCGGCTGCCGACCTTCTTGGACCATGACCTCGGTCATCGAGGCTGCCACCGAGGCCATCCGGGAGCAGGTCGGTACCGAGCGGGTCATCTGCGGGCTGTCCGGCGGGGTGGACTCGGCGGTGGCCGCGGCCCTGGTGCACAAGGCCATCGGCGACCAGCTCACGTGCGTGTTCGTCGACACCGGCCTGCTGCGGGCCGGGGAGGCCGACCAGGTGGAAGCCACCTTCCGGGAGCAGTTCAACATCGACCTGGTGCATGTGAAAGCGGGCGACCGCTTCCTCGGCGCTCTGGACGACATCCAAGACCCCGAGCGCAAGCGCAAGATCATCGGCGAAACCTTCATCCGGGTGTTCGAGGAGGCCGCCTCCGATCTGGGTGACGCCCGCTTCCTGGTCCAGGGCACCCTCTACCCCGACATCATCGAGTCGGGTACCAAGGACGCGGCCAAGATCAAGTCCCACCACAACGTCGGGGGGCTGCCCGACGACATGCAGTTCGAGTTGGTCGAACCGCTGCGCAGCCTGTTCAAAGACGAGGTGAGGGCGGTGGGGGAGGAGCTCGGGCTCCCTGAGGAGATCGTGTGGCGCCAACCCTTCCCCGGTCCCGGCCTGGCCGTGCGCATCGTCGGCACCGTCACCGCCGAGCGGGTGGCCATCCTCCAGGCCGCCGACGCCATCGTCACCGAGGAGATCCGCCGCGCCGGCCTGTACCGGGAGCTGTGGCAGAGCTTCGCTGTGCTCCCGGTCGTGCACACGGTCGGGGTGATGGGCGACGAGCGCACCTACGCCCACCCGATCATCATCCGGGCCGTCACCTCCGACGACGCCATGACCGCCGACTGGGCCCGCCTGCCCTACGAGGTGCTGGAGCGGCTGGCCAGCCGCATCATCAACGAGGTACCGGGGGTCAACCGGGTGGCTTACGACGTCACGTCGAAACCACCCGGGACCATCGAGTGGGAGTAGGCGGTGGCGGAGCCGGTCTAGCGCCGGCTCGAGTTGCGCCGACCGAGGGCGTCGACCGTGGCCGCTAGCAACAGCACACCGGCGGTGACCATGTACTGCTGGTCGGCCGTCAGCCCGATCAGCCCCATCCCGTTGGCGATGGTGGCGATGACCACGCCGCCCACGACCGCGTAGAGCATCCGGCCCCGGCCACCGAACAGGCTGGTGCCGCCGATGACGGCGGCGGCCACCGCGTATAGGACCAGCTGGCCGCCGTCCACGTTGCTCGAGATGGAGCCGAGCTGCGAAGCCAGCACGATGCCCCCGAGGGCGGCGGTCAGGCCGGTGAGGGTGAAGGCGGCGATGCGGATGCGGGCCAGGTTGATCCCGGCCCGGCGGGCCGCCTCGGCGTTGCCGCCGATGGCGTAGATGTAGCGGCCGAAACGGGTCCGCCCGAGCAGGAACGTCCACAGGGTGAAGGTCCCGAGGATGACCAGGATCACCCACGGCACCCCCTGCACCGGATGGGCCGCGATGCGGCCCCGGTTGGTGTTGCAGATGGCGACCAGGGCCACACCCGCGGCGGTGACGAGCATGATGCGTAGCACGGCCAAACCGACCGGGGCCACCACCAGGCCGTGACGGCGGCGCTGGCCGTCGCGGATCAAGGTGAAGGCGGCGAAGCCGACCACTCCTACGACGAGCAGCACCCAGCCCGCAGCGACGCTCAGGTTTCCATAGACCAGGTCGGTCATGATCTTGTTGGTGACCCGGATGCTCCCGCCGCCGCTCTGACCTCCCTCCCGATTGGCCAGGGCGATGAGGGCGCCCTCCCAGCCGAGCAGGCCGGCCAGGGTAACGATGAACGAGGGGACCCGGCCTCGGAGTTCGACCA
>JAKBAX010000382.1 GCA_021808785.1 Actinomycetes bacterium
GCTCCTTCGGTCCACCCCCGCAGGCGGACCTCGCCGCCTCGATGGTCCAGCCCGACGGCTACCCGGCCGGGCCAGCGGCGGGCCACCTCGGCGACCAGCGCCGGATTCTCCACCGCCGCGGTGCCGATGACCACCCGGCCCACTCCGGCCCCGATCAGGGCCCCGGCGTCGGCGACGGTCCGCACCCCGCCGCCCGTCTGGACCGCCACCCCCGAGGCGGCGACGGCCGAGACGATGGCGCCTACCACCGGCCGGTTGACCGGGTCCCCCGAGCGGGCCGCGTCCAGGTCGACCACGTGGATCCAGCGCGCCCCGGCGGCGGCGAAGGACCGGGCCACGGCCACGGGGTCGTCGCCGTAGACGGTCTCCCGGGCGAAGTCGCCCTCGACCAGTCGGACACACCGGCCGTCCCGCAGGTCGATGGCCGGGTAGAGGTCCACTACCGGCACACCGCGGCGAAGTTGGCGAGCAGGCGCAGGCCCACCGGCCCGGACTTCTCCGGGTGGAACTGGGTGGCCCACATGCGGCCCCGGCCGATGGCGGCCACGACCGGACCTCCGTAGTCGCAGGTGGCTACCACCTCGTCGCCGAGTGGGGCGGCGTAGGAGTGGACGAAATACACCCATGGGTCGTGCCCCAGGCCTGCCAGTAATAGACAGTCCGACTGACATGACTTTAGGGCGTTCCATTGCATCTGCGGCCGTTTGACCCCCTCGGGCAGCAGGCTCACTGTGCCTCCGAGCAGGCCGAGGCCGGCCACACCCGGGGATTCGTCGGATCCCTCGTACATCATCTGCATCCCGACACAGATACCGAGAAATGGCTTGCCGGCCGCCACCGCGTCGAGGGCGACCCGGTCCAGCCCCGAGGCCCGCAGGGCCTCCATGCACCGCCCGAAGCTGCCGACCCCGGGAAGGACCACGCCGTCGGCCGTAGCCGCGAGTGCCGGATCGTCGATGAGGGCGGCGTCGGCGCCGACCTTCTGCAGGGCCTTCTCGGCGGAGCGCAGGTTCCCGATGCCGTAGTCCAATACCGCGATCAAAGGGTGCCCTTCGTGGAGGGCACGCCTCTGCCCTCCACTCTCACTGCGTCGCGGAGGGCCCGGGCCACCGCTTTGAAAGACGCCTCCAATATGTGATGCGTGTTGCGACCGGAGACCATCCGCACGTGCAATGTGATCCCGGCCGAGGTGACCAGGGCCCGCCAGAATTCCTCGGCCAGCTGGGGATCGAAGGGCGGCGATCCGAGCGGATGGACCTCGGCTCCCCCGCCCGGGTCCACCTGGTAGACGAGGAACGGGCGGCCGGACAGATCGAGGGCCACCGACACCAATGCCTCGTCGAGCGGCAGGTCGATGGATGCGAAGCGGCGGACACCGGCCTTGTCGCCGAGGGCTTCACGGATGCACTCGCCGAGGGCGATCCCCACATCCTCCACGGTGTGGTGGGCGTCCACCGCCAGGTCCCCCTCGGCCCGCACCGACAGATCGAAGCCGCCGTGCTTGCCCAGCTGGGCGACCATGTGGTCGAAGAACGGCAGCCCGGTCTCGACCGCGGTGTCACCGTGGCCGTCCAGGTCCACGACGATCTCGATACTGGTCTCCTTGGTGGAGCGGGTCCGTTTGGCGGTCCGGGTCACAGGGCCTCCCTGAGTGCGTCGAGGAACGCGTCGTTCTCCTCGGGGGTGCCGACCGTCACCCGGAGGCACCCGGCCAGTCCGGGCCAGCTCGAGGTGTCGCGCACCAATACGCCCTGATCCAACAGGGCTGTCCACACCTCGTCGCCCTTGCGGGTCTCGGGCCGGAACAGGATGAAGTTCGATTGTGACGGCCACGCCGTCACCGCCAGCGGGCCCATGGCCGACAGTATGCGCTGCCGCTCCCGGACGATCAGCGCGACCCGCTCCTCCATTTGTCCCACGAATTCGAGAGCCACTCGCCCGGCGACCTGCTTGAAGCTGTCCAGGTGGTAGGGCAGGGCCACACGCTCGAGGTTGGCGACCACACCGGCGGGGCCCACCAGGTAGCCCAACCGGGCCGCGGCCATCGACCACGTCTTGGAGAACGTGCGGGTCACGACCAGTGGCACCGAGTCGTCGACCAGGCTCAGGGCCGACCAGTCGGCGAACTGACCGTAGGCCTCGTCCACCACGACCAGCCCGGGCGCGGCGTCGAGCACGGCCCTCACCGAGGCCGGGTCGTCGACCAGCCCGGTCGGGTTGTTGGGCGAACAGAGGAAGGTGATGACCGGCTCGCGGGCCGCCACCACGTCCCTCACCTCGTCCAGATCCAGCGAGAAGTCGGCCCGGCGCCGGCCCTCCACCACCTCGGTGGCGGTGAGGTGGGCGATGTGGGCGTGCAGCGCGTAGGTCGGCTCGAAGGTCGCCACGCAGCGGCCCGGCCCCCCGTAGGCCAGGCACAGGGACTGCAGCACCTCGTTGGAGCCGTTGGCGCAGAAGACCTGTTCGGGGCGCACACGGTGGAAGCGGGCCAGCGCTCGGCGCAGCTCCGTCGCCTGACGGTCGGGATAGCGGTTCCACTCGATGCGGTCCGCTTCCTCGGCCAGGCGGGCCCGCCACTCCGGGGGCGGGGGTAGGGGAGACTCGTTGGTGTTGAGCCGGACCGGCACCTCGACCTGCGGCGAGTGGTAGCCCTCGCGCAGGCCCAGATCCGGGCGCGGACCAGGAAGTGTCATGGTTGCTGACGGAACCGGATCGAGTCGGCGTGGGCCGCCAGACCTTCTGACACCGCCAATGCCTCCACCGCGGGGGCCAGCCGGTCGAACCCGCGCTGGTCGATGTCCACCACATGGATGTACCGGCAGAAGTCGTCGACGCGCAGGGCGCTGCCGAAACGAGCCGAGCGGGCGGTGGGCAGCACGTGGTTGGGTCCGGCCGCGTAGTCACCCGTGCTGGCCGGCGCCAGCGGGCCGAGGAAGACCGCTCCGGCACTGCGTATCTCGGGAACCAGCGTCTCGGGGTCGGCGCACATGATCTCGAGGTGCTCGGCCGCCACCGCGTTGGCCACCGCCACCGCCTGGCCACGGTCGGCCACCAGCACCGAGTAGCCGCCCCGGGCCAGCGTGGCCTCGATCTCCGCCCGCCGCGGCGATCCTCGGGTGATGCGCTCCACCTCGGCGCCTATCCGCTCCGCCGCCCGCTCCGACCAGGTGATCAGGTAGGCCAGGCCGTCGGGCCCGTGCTCGGCCTGCACCACCAGGTCGACCGCGGCGTGGGTCGGGTCGGTGCTGTCGTCGGCCACCACCGCCACTTCCGACGGCCCGGTGAAAGCAGACGGCACGCCCACCGCCCCCTCGCCGGCGACCAGTCGCTCGGCGATGGCGACATAGCGGTTACCCGGGCCGACGATCACGTCGACGGCCGGCACCGACTCGGTGCCGTAGGCCAGGGCGGCGATGGCCTGGGCGCCCCCCACCCGGTACACCTCGTCGACACCGGCAATTGCCGCCGCGGCCAGGACCGACGGGGCCAGGCGACCATCGGGGCCGGGCGGCGAGCACACCGCCACCCGGCCGACTCCCGCCACCCGGGCCGGAACGGCGGTCATCAGGACCGTCGAAGCCAGCGGAGCCCGGCCCCCGGGTACGTAGCAACCGGCCCGCTCCACGGGGCGGCGCAACTCCCGGACGACCACCCCGTCGCGCTCGTAGCGGGCCTCGGGGTGCAGTTGCGAGGCGTGGTAGTCGGAAATGTTGTCATGGGCCGTTTCCAACGCCCGGCGCAGATCTGCGGGGATCCGGTCCACGGCCGCCTCGACCTCGTCGGGCGGGACCCGGATCTCGTCGATGCGCACCCGGTCGAAGCGCTCGGTGGCGGCCCGCAGCCCGGCGTCGCCATTCTGGCGCACCTCGGCCAGGATGGCCCGCACCGCGCCGGCCGCGTCGGGGTCGTCGACGATCTGGGGGGCGGGCAGGAGAGCGGCGACCGGCCCCGTCACCTCGCGCAGATCGATGCGGGACAGCAGGCCGGCGGGCGGGGACGCCGATTCGTCGGGGGGAGCCATCGGGTCCATGATGGTACCCGTATGACCGCAAGAGCCGAACTGAGTTCCGTGGCCACCCGCCTGCACGAGCTGCTCGGGCGGATTTCGGAGATAGCAGACGGCCTCGGCCCCGAGGAGAAGGACGAGGTCGGCCCTGAGCTGTTCGAGGTGGAGCGCACCCTGCGCAGCGCCGAACGGCGGCTCAACCGGGCGCTG
>JAKBAX010000383.1 GCA_021808785.1 Actinomycetes bacterium
CCCGCCGCGGAGTCGCCCGGCCAAGGCGACAGTGAGGTCCATCCGTTCCAGAACCTGATCGAGGCGTACCGCGCTGACCGGCACATCTGTCTCGGCACAGAAGCGTCGCACTCTGGTGGCCAGTTCCTCATCGGTGATTGCTGCGACGGCCTCGAGCATGTGTATGACCAGCGAGCCGGGGAAGCGCGCGTTCAGATCGGCCCAGTGGGTTTCGATCCAGTCCCAGACCTGTACCGCCGCCCCGGGTCGCGCCAGCGCGCTGGCCACCACGAACGGTCCGTCCTGGCTGCGGATATGTGGGCCGGTGGTCATCTCCAGGAGCTGCAGGCGTAGCTGCGGGTCCGGTGTCTCGGCCAACGCATAGAGGTAGCGCACCTGCTCGACCGCTTCGCTGGCGGTCCGGTAGGCCTCCAGGGTGCGGTCCCATGTCCTGGCGTCGCCCTGCGACACCGCGATGGCGGCCGCGGTGCGAATCAGATCAGGGGTGAGCGCGGCTCCAGACCGGTCGGCCAGGTGGGCCTGGTAGCGCCGCTCTGCCTCGGCGATGACGTGCTCGTCGCGACCGGCGTGGGCGCGCGCCGCCAGGATCCGGCCCCGGGCGACCGTCAGCCGGGCGTCCTCCCCCGGCGGCGCGTCCCAGCCGAGGGCGTCGGCGACCGACTCGGTGAGACGGCGTGCGAAGGCCTCCAGCGCGGCGCTGTCGGCGAGCCCGGCCGCGTGGGGGTCGGGTGTGTGGGGGTCGGGTGTGTGGGGGTCGGGTGTGTGGGGGTGCGGTGTGTGGGGGTGCGGTGTGTGGGGGTGCGGTGTGTGGGTGACGAGGGTGAGCGACCTCAGGCTCCCGGCCAGGGAGGCCCAGATGTCGGGGTCGGGCTCGCTCGCCACCGAGGTGGCCGCCGCCGCCCAGTGCTCGAGTGGCGAGTGACCGGCCATCACCGCGGCCCACGCGTCGTCGACCAGCTGGAGCCGCTCGAGCGGCAGCAGGACCGTGGCGGGATCGGCGGCCGCCAGCCGGGAGAGGAGATCGTCGTGGTAACGGACGCGGTAGTAGCCCCAGCCACCGTCGTTGACGACGGCCCAGTCGACCGCTCCCGGGAACGAGTGGGTCACGGGGCCGTCTTTCAGCAGCAGCCGGCTGTGGACCACGCGGCCCTCCACCGACGCCCGGATGTGTACCGGCACCACCCAGCGGCTGTGGGCGTCGACCCCGGGTGTGATGGCGCGGTCATCGGGTGATGGGGCGCCGGTGTCGCCGGGGCGGACAGGAGAGGCGTCCTCGCTCGTGGGCGACGAGTAAAGGAACCGCTCCTGGCGCAGTCGCAGGGTGTGGGGCCGGTCGCCCGGCTCGGCATGGATCACGGGGTAGCCGCCCTGCTCGATCCAGGTCGCCATGATGTCGCCGACCGGCTCGCCCGACACGACATCGAGGGCGTCCCAGAGGTCAGCCGTCTCGGTGTTGCCGTAGGCGTGGGTCGCCAGGTAGTGGGATATGCCTTTTCGAAACACCTCCGGACCGAGATACTGCTCGAGCATCCGCAGCACCGACCCGCCTTTTTGATAGGTCAGCACGTCGAACATGCCCTCGGCCTCCTCCGGCCTACCGACGGGGTATTCGACCGGCCTTGTGGCGCGCAGTCCATCCACCGCCAGGGCGGCCGCCTTGCCGGTGCCGAATGCGGTCCACACCTGCCATTCGGGGCGGAAGGCTTCGGAGGTGGTCAGTTCCATGAACGTGGCGAAGGCCTCGTTCAGCCAGATGCCGTTCCACCATTTCATGGTCACCAGGTCGCCGAACCACATGTGGGCCGTCTCGTGGGCGATCACGGTGGCTATGTTCTGCAGTTCGGTCTGGGCTGCCCGCTGGAGATCGACCAGCAGCAGCCGGTCGCGGTAGGTGACGCAGCCCAGGTTCTCCATGGCGCCGAAGGCGAAGTCTGGAACGGCGACATGGTCGAGCTTGCCGCCCGGGTAGGGGATCCCGAAATAGCCGCTCGAGAACTCGAGCGCGTGTCGTGCCGCTTCGGCCGCATAGGAGCTCTGTCCGAGCCGGCCTCGGGGGGCGGCGATGCGGAGCGGGATCCCATCCACGTCTTCTGGTTCGGACAGGTCGTACGGGCCGATCACGAAGGCGACCAGATATGTCGACATGACCATCGTGTCGGCGAAGCGCATCTCGATGCGCCCGTCGTCGCGCCGCGTCGATGACAACAACGGCCCGTTGGCGATGGCAGCCAGCCCGTCCTCGACGACCAGCGTCACCCCGAACACCGCCTTGAAATCCGGCTCGTCCCAGCAGGGGAAGGCCCGTCGGGCGTCGGTCGACTCGAACTGCGTGAGCGCCACCACCTGCTCTACGCCATCCTCGTCGACGAAAGTGCTGCGATAGAAGCCCCGTAGGCGGTCGTTCAGCGAACCGGTGAACCCGATCCGCAGCCGGTAGAGGCCCGGTGCCAGCTGGTCCGGGAAGGCCAGCACCAGCATCTGCTCGGCCTCTTCCATGGTGACCCGAGGAGTCACGACCCGCTCATCGGGCGTGGTCATCTCGGCGCCCCGGATGACCAGATCGGCGGCGTGGAGCACCAGTCGGTCCGAGGCCTCCACCACTTCGACCGCGATGCTGACCTGCCCCTCGAAACGGGCCCCGGCCAGATCCGGGCTGAGCTCCAGGTCGTACCGGCGGGGCCGGGCGTGGCGCGGTAGCCGATAACTGTGCTCTACCGCCACGCGCTCTCCTTTGGTCTATGCCGGTCGGCGTCTAGCCGCCGGGCCGGAAGTGGTCTGGTCGTGGTCCGGGAACGGCCGGCCCGGGCCGGGCATTCCGTTACCCTACCCAGCGGCAGGTACGGTCATCGGCCATGGATACAGACTCCTCGGTCGTGGCCCTCGGGCACGCCATCGTCGACGTGCTCGCCATGACTGACGACCGAACGGTCCGGGACCTCGGGTTGGAGAAGGGCACCATGGCCCTCGTCGAGGGAGCCCGCGCCGAGCAGCTGTACGCCGCCATGACCCCTGAGGCCCATGTGTCGGGAGGCTCGGCGGCCAATACGGCCGCCTGCCTGGCGTCGCTCGGCGGGTCGGTTCGCTTCGTCGGCAAGGTCGCGGCCGACGACCTGGGCCGGGTGTTCACCGACGACATTCGTGCTGCGGGCGTGCTGTATGACACCCCGCACGCCCGTGACGGCAGCCCGGCCACTGGGAGCTGCCTGGTGTTCGTGACGCCCGACGCCGAAAAGACCATGTGCACGAACCTGGGAGCGGGGGCCACCCTCGCCCCGGAGGACCTGCACCTAGAGGCCATCGAGACGGCCCAGGTCCTCTACATAGAGGGCTACCTGGTCGGCCCGGAGGGCACCACCCCGGCCGTGGAGGAGGCCATCGCGGTGGCCCGGCGGGCCGGGACCGGGGTCGCTTTCTCGGCATCGGACCCCGGCTGGGTGGCCTTTCAGCGCCACGCCCTGCTCGACGTCGTCGACCAGGTGGACATCCTTTTCGCCAACGAACCAGAGACCTTGGGGCTGTCGGGGCTCGACGATCTCGATTCGGCGGTGAAGGCCATGACCGAGCGGGTTCCATTGGTGGCGGTCACCCTGGGCTCGGCCGGATGCGTCATCGCCGACCGGCAGGGCGGTCGTACCAGGGTCCCGGCGGCCCCCGTCAGGCACGTCGTGGACTCCACCGGCGCGGGGGACAGCTTTGCGGCCGGCTTCCTGTTCGGTGTGGTCCACGATCTGGGGCCCGAAGCCAGCGCCCAACTCGGCGCGCTGGCCGCCAGTGAGATCGTGAGCCACCTGGGCGCCCGTCCGATCGCCGATCTGCGCCAGCTGGCCGCCGCGGCCGGCTTGCTCGGCTGAGGATCCGCCGGGTCGGACCGTTCCGGCGGGACCGGACCGGCCGGCCGGACCGGCCGGAACGGCTAGGCCGGCGGCCGGTCAGGGGCCGGTCCAGCTCGCGGGCTCATGCCACCGATAGTGTGCAAAAGGCGGTGATATGCACCTTCTTTTGCACAGAATTCCGGTAGGGGCTCAGCGGCCGGCGGCTAGGCCGGCGGCCGGTCCAGCTCGCGGGCTCATGCCACCGATAGTGTGCAAAAGGCGGTGATATGCACCTCCTTTTGCACAGAATTGCGGTGGGGGTCAGCGGCCGGCGGCCAGGGCGGGTGGGCGGCCAGGGCGGGTGGGCGGCCAGGGCGGGTGAGCGGCCAGGGCGGGTGGGCG
>JAKBAX010000041.1 GCA_021808785.1 Actinomycetes bacterium
GCTGAACAACCTCTACCCGAGCGGCGGCCACATCCGGGTGCTGAGCAGCACCGGGGCCCTGCTCTGCGAGTACCAGGCCAACCAGGTGGTGCAGTCCTCGCCGGCGGTCGGCCAGTTCCTGACCGGGGGCCAGGTCGGCATCGTGGCCGGCACCGGCACGTTCTACTCCGGGGCCTCCGACACCGACACCCTGATCGCCGTCAACTCCAACTGCGGCCAGGCCTGGAAGACGACCCTGGACGGCAGCACCGTCGCCGCGCCGGCGCTGGTAAACGCCCTCGGTACCGGCTCGTTGCAGGTCGCCGAGGCCACCAACTACAACTCGCTGCAGTCCGGCTCGGCCTACCTGATCAACGGAGCCACCGGCCAGGTAATATGGCGCACCCCCCTCCTCGGCGGGGTGGAAGGCGGCCTGGCGTCGATCGACCTCGGCAGTGGCTACCAGGACCTCGTAGCGGCCACCACGGCCGGCGTGGAGATCCTCGACGGCAAGAGCGGGGCGGTGGTGTGGACCGCCCTGCACGGCGTTCTGGCCATGCAGAACACCCCGCTGGTCACCGCTGACCCCAACGGCACCGTCGGCATCACGGTGGCCGGCTACCAGAACTCAGGCAGCGCCGTCTACCACTTCGAGGTGCAGGGCGACCCGGCCAGCCGGGCCACCGAGGCCGGCTCGTGGCCCATGTTCCACCACGACGCCCAACTGACCGGCGACGCCGGCACCCCGGCCCCCAAGCCGGTGAGCATCCAGACCAGGTGCTCCGCCCCCCTCTTCCCCCACGGGTACGTGATGGCGGCGTCCGACGGCGGGGTCTTCGACTACGGGAACCTGCCGTTCTGCGGCTCCACCGGGTCCGTGCCGCTGGCCGCCCCGGTCGTGGGCATCGCCGAGACGCCGGACGGGGGTGGCTACTGGATGGCCGCCGCGGACGGGGGGGTGTTCAACTTCGGTGACGCGGCCATGTACGGGTCCATCGGCCGGCCCCTGGTCGAGCCGGTCGTGGCCATCGCCCGCACCCCCTCCGGGCACGGCTACTGGATGGTCGCGGCCGACGGAGGGGTGTTCAACTACGGCGACGCCCACTTCTACGGGTCCACCGGTGGTATCCACCTGGCCAAGCCCATCGTCGCCATCATCCCCACCGCCAACGGCGGCGGCTACTGGCTGGTGGCCTCCGACGGCGGCATCTTCGCCTTCGGCAACGCCCACTTCTACGGGTCCACCGGCGGCGTCCGACTGGCCCAGCCCGTCGTCGGGGCAGCCGCCGCGCCGGGCGGCGGGGGCTACTGGCTGGTGGCCTCCGACGGCGGCATCTTCGCCTTCGGCAACGCCCACTTCTACGGGTCCACCGGCGGCGTCCGACTGGCCCGACCCGTCGTCGGCATGGCCCCGAACACGGCCGGCACCGGATACTGGCTGGTGGCCTCCGACGGCGGCATCTTCGCCTTCAACGTGCCCTTCAGCGGCTCGGCCGGAGGCGCCCCGCTGGTCCGTCCCATCGTCGGGATGGCCGGGATCTAGTCCCCGGGCGGCCCGGCGGCTCGGGGCCACCATCGGGTCGCGCCGGCCAGCCGGCGCCGGACCGACGGGGCCAGCCGGCCCGGGACTGAGGCGGCCAGCCGGCGCCGGACCGGTGCCGGCACTCGTCGGGCCAGACCGCGGGCCGCAGCCTCGACCCGGCCACCCCGGCGGGTGGCCCCGGACCCCTCTCGGCCGGTCGCCCCGGGCTCTTCCCGGCCGGTCGCCCCGGGCTCTTCCCGACCGGTCGCCACGACCGGCTCCGAAGGGGGTCCGGATAGTGGCCGTCTCCTCGCCCGCTCCCGATCCGCAGCCGCCACCGGCCGGGCCGCCCACTGCAAAAGCGGCCCGGCCACCGATCCCCATGCGTAGCGCTCGCCGTAGGCTTGCACCGCGGCCCGCTCCGGCGGGGCGTCGAGCAGGGCCGCGATCGCGGCCGCAATGGCACCCGGGTCCCCGGCCGGGACCGCCACGCCCAGACCGGCCTCCGCAATTCCGTCAGACAGGGTGTCACCACCGGTCAGGACCATGGGCAGGCCGGCCCACAGGTAATCCAGGACGCGGGTGCGGAAGGAGAAGCGGGTCTCGATGTGGGACTGGTGGGTGCTGACCGCGACGTCGGCACCGGCCAGGTAGCCGCCCCTCCGGTCGTAGGGCACCCAGCCTTCGTTGAAGAAGACGTGGCGGCCGGTCAGGCCCAGCCGGCCGGCCAGCTCGCGGGTCGCCACCGCCATGGACATCTCGGGGATCCCGGGATTCGGGTTGCGCATGCCGAGGAACACCAGGCGCAGCGCCGGCCGATCGGTCCGCAGCCGGTCCACCGCCTCGATGAGGGACAACGGATCGAACCAGTTGTACACCCCGCCCCCCCACACCAGGACCGGGTCGGCCGCGCCGATGGCCGGGAAGGTGGCCCGCAGCACCTCCCGCCCCTCCTCGGGCGACGGGGTCGGAGCCGGGTCCAGGCCGAAGGGCACCACGTCGATCAGCGACCGCAGCGACGGGTCGCCGGCGTAGGTGTCGGGATTGACCCGGCCCACGGCGGCCAGGCTGCCGAGCCAGAAGTCCCGCTGGCGCTCGCTGGCGCACAAGAAGAAGTCGCCGCCGCCCAGGTCGTCGTCGATGACCGACACCTGGTGCTCGACCGCGGCCACGTGGTCGGCCCCGCCGGCCTCACCGGCTTGCGGCTCCAGGTTCTCCAGGTGGGTCGGGATGTACATGTCGATGCACAGCGGCCGCCCGCAGGCCACGACCACCGGGTGGCGGCGCACCACCGATGTGGGGGCGAAGATGGCATCGCAGCACCCGGCCAGCTCGTCGAGGTCGGCCCCGCCGGTGACCGCACGCACGTCGAGGCCCGGAAGGGGCGAGGTCCTGGTCGCGCCGGCCGTCCCCGCCAGCACGACCTGGTGCCCGGCGCCAGCCAGCTCGAGCGACAGGTGCCAGGCCCTGATGGCCGGGCCCGGCATGGCCTCGGTCAGGGGGTCGAAGCACAGGACCAGCACCCGGCTACTCTCCATCGGATCGACCGTAGCCGTACCACCCCCGGGCGCCAGCGCATCCTGGTCGTGACCGACGACGTGCTGACCCAGCGCATGGCCGGTCCGGCCATCCGGGCCTGGCAGATCGCCGAGGCGCTGGCTCCCGACCACGAGGTGGTGCTGGCCACCACCTCGCCCACTTGCCAACGGTCCAGCCCGGCATTCGGGACCGAGGCGGCCGGCCCGGAACGCTTCGCCGAGCTGGAGCGGTGGTGCACGGTGGTCCTGTTCCAGGGGTACGTCCTGAACCACGTTCCGGTGTTGAGGACCACGGACAAAGTGATGGTCGTCGACCTGTACGACCCTCTCCACCTCGAAGCCCTCGAGCTGAACGCCCCCCGCCCGGAACCGGAACGGTCCTACAACGTGGCCTCGTCGGTGCGGGTTCTGGGCGAGCAAATGCTGCGCGGCGACTTCTTCGTCTGCGCCTCCGAGAAGCAGCGGGACCTGTGGCTCGGGTTCCTGTCGGCCGCCGGCCGGGTCAATCCGGCCAACTACGCGGCCGACCCGTCCCTCAGATCGTTGATAGACGTGGTGGCCTTCGGCCTGCCCGGCCACCGGCCCGAGCACACCCGGGCCGCCCTCAAGGGCGTGGTCCCCGGGATCGGCGCCGACGACGAGGTGGTCCTCTGGGGAGGCGGGGTCTACGACTGGTTCGACCCTCTCACCGCCATCCGGGCGCTGGACCGGGTCCGGGAGTCCCACCCGAAAGTCAGGCTGTTCTTCCTCGGGGTGCGCCACCCCAACCCGGCCATCGAGGAGGCCCGCACCCTGGTCGCGGCCCGGGAGCTGGCCCGGGAGCTGGGCCTTTACGGAACGCACGTGTTCTTCAACGAGGAATGGGTGGACTACGACGACCGCCAGAACTTTCTGCTGGAGTCGGACGTGGCGATCAGCCTGCACGTGGAGCACATAGAGGCGGCGTACTCCTTTCGCACCCGCATCCTCGATTACATGTGGGCCGGCCTGCCCATCGTGGCCACCCGGGGCGACACCTTCGCCGAGCTGATCGAGCGCGAGGGACTCGGAGCGGTGGTCCCCGGAGAGGATGTCGAGGCGGTGGCGGCCGCCCTCGGCGGTCTGTTGGGCCATGCCACCGCTCGCCAGGAGTGCCGGGACCGCACGGCCGGCATCGCCCGCCGCTTCGTGTGGGCCGAGGTGCTGCGACCGCTGGTGCAGTTCTGTGCCGCCCCCTCCCGGGCCGCCGACCTCGACACGCTGCGCCCGTGGCCGCCGGTGCCCGGGGCCGGCCCGACCCCCGCCCCCACCGCCGACCCGGCACCGACCCCCGGGCCGACCGCCTCGGGCCCTCTGGCCCGGCTGGAAGCGGCCTATCGCCGGGGCGGTGCGGGGGAACTGGTGAGGGCGGGGGCCCGCTTCGCCCGGCGCCGGGTGGGGGGAGCTGGCTAGCATTCGGCCACGAGCTCCGGGGGGAGGGTCCATGGGACGGCTGGACGGCAAGGTTGCTTTCATCACAGGCGCAGCACGCGGCCAGGGGCGGGCCCACGCCGTGCGCCTGGCCGCCGAGGGAGCCGACATAATCGCGGTGGACATCTGCGCCGGGGTGGAGTCGATCAAGCTGCAGCCGGCCACGCCCGACGATCTGGACGAGACCGCCCGCCTGGTCGAGAAACAGGGGCGGGCCGTCGTGGCCCGGGTGGCCGACGTACGGGACCTCGACGGCCTGCGGGCCGCCTTCGAAGCCGGGGTGGCCCAGCTCGGCCGGGTGGACGTGGTGGTGGCCAACGCCGGGGTCCTCAACACGGCCTGGACGTGGGAGATGACCGCCGAGCAGTGGCGCAGCGTGATCGACGTCAACCTGACCGGGGCCTTCCATACGGTCAAGGTCTCGGTACCGACCATGATCGCCCAGGGAAACGGCGGCTCGATCATCATGACCAGCTCGGTGGCCGGCCTGTACGGCCAGCCCTTCACCGCCAGCTATACCGCGGCCAAGCACGGAATGGTCGGGCTGGCCCGTTGCCTGGCCAACGAGCTGGCCGAGTACTCGATCCGGGTCAACACCATCCACCCGACCGGGGTCAACACCGAGATGTACAACGAGCCCGACCTGTTCCCGCTCATCCAGACCCGGGCCGAGACCCTCGGCCCGGTCTTCATGAACTCCCTGCCCACCGAGCGGATGGAGCCCGAGGACGTGGCCGCGGTGGTGGCCTTCTTGGCCTCGGACGAGTCGAAGTACATGACGGGAACCCAGATTCCCGTCGACTGCGGCAAGCTCAACCGCTGATCGCTCGATGAGAGCCGTCAGATCCCGCGGAGGCCACCCGGTGGTGGACGACGGTCCCCCGCCGGGCGGCGAAGGGGTCGTCGTCGACGTGGTGTCGGCCGGGGTGTGCGGCTCGGACCTGCACCTGCTCGCCTGGGACCTGCCCTTCATCATGGGCCACGAGATGGCCGGCCGGCTGGCCGACGGCACACCGGTGGCAGTGGAGCCGGTCGCTCCGTGCGGGACCTGCGCCCGGTGCCGGATGGGGGACTACAACCTGTGCCAGATCGGGCCACCCATGGTGATGGGGGTGGGCCGAGACGGCGGCATGGCGGAGCGCTGCGTGGTGCCGGAGTCGTCGCTGACCCGGCTGCCGGCCGGGGTCGAGCCGGCCGACGCCTGCCTGGTCGAACCGCTCGCAGTGGCCGTGCACGGGGTACGGCGGAGCGGAGTGACGGCCGCCCACCGGGTCTGCGTCGTGGGCGGCGGTTCGATCGGTCAGCTGGCGCTGGTGGCCGCTCAGGCCACCGGGGCGGAGGCCGCGCTCGAGGCCCGCCACGACCGCCAGCGCGACGTGGCCGAGCGCCTGGGCGGACGGCCGGTAGCCGGTGACTACGACGTGGTCCTGGAAGCAGCCGGCACCGCCAGCGCCCTGGAGCGGGCCGTGGAGCTCACCCGGCCCGGGGGGACGGTGGTCATGCTGGGCACCTACTGGGACGCCGCACAGCTGCCGGTCCCCGCCCTGCCGGTGGCCATGAAGGAGGTGACCCTCGTGCCGGCCTACATGTACTCCCGGTCCGGGCCGGTGCGCGACTTCGAGGTGGCCGCCGCGGTGCTGGCCGCCCGGCCAGAGGTGGCGCCCCTCCTCATCACCCACCGCTTCCCCCTCGACGCCTGCGCCGAGGCCTTCGCCACCGCCCGCGACCGGGCCGCGGGAGCCATCAAGGTCGTGCTGGAGCCGTAGCCGGCTCCGGGGCCGAGGCCGGGGCCTCGTAGCGCAGGCGCTTCTGCTGCACCAGCCCGTCCTCGACCAGGATCCGGTTGATGCGGATCAGGTCCGCGATCACGCCCAGGGAGTAGGTGATCAGCGCACCGAGGACCAGCACGCCGCCGGCCAGCAGGGACTGGATGTGGCGTCCGGCTCCGGCTCCGTGGCCCGAGGCGGTGATGACCAGGAACCGGACGTAGGGCACCAGCCCCAGAAGCAGCAGCAAAGTGCCCAAGGAGGCGAAGAACACCAGCGGCCGGTACATCACGTAGGCCCGCAGGATGGTGGCCGCCGACTTGAAGACGTGCTCACGGGTGGATCGGAACAGGCGCGACTCGCGGGTCTTGGCGTTGGTGTCGATGGGGATGCTGGTGATCTTCATCCGCTTGTTGCCGGCCTGGATGATGGTCTCCATGCAATAGCTGAACTTGGTGACCAGGTTGAGCCGGATGAGCGACTCCCGGGAGTAGGCCCGAAAGCCGCTCGCCGCGTCGGGCAGCTCGGTGGAAGCGGCCAGATTCACCACCCGGCTGCCCATCTTCTGCAGCTTCTTCTTGACCGGCGAGAAGTCCTCGATCTGGTGGGTCTGACGGTCGGCCACCACGATGTCGGCCATGCCATGCAGGATGGGACCGACCAGATCGGCGATGCGCTCGCTCGGGTACTGATTGTCCCCGTCGGTGTTGACCAGGATGTCGGCGCCCATCTCGAGCGCCTTCAGGGCCCCGTCCTGGAAGGACTGGCCCAGACCCATGTTGCGGGTGTGGTGGACGAAGTGGCGCACCCCCAGCCGACGGGCCACCTCGACGGTACCGTCGGTGCACCCGTCGTCGATCACCAGGTACTCGATCTGGTCGATCCCGGGGATCTCCTGTGGCATCCGGGCGAACACGAGGGGGAGCGTCTCTTCCTCGTTGAGACAGGGGATCTGTACGACCAGCTTCACGGGGGCTAGTGGACCTCCCACTTGCCGCCCATGGCGAAGATGCCCGACATCTCGTTGAGCACGCCGGGATCCACCGCGAACGAGACGATCTCCTTGCGCACGTCGTAGTCGTGGATGCGGGAGAAGTCCGTCAGCGCCACCGTGACGTTGTAGGTGCCCGGCAGCAGCGGGAAGGCGTCGAAGGTGAGGTCCACGTGACCGTTACCCTGCAGCTTCTCCGGCACGCAGCCCACGTCCCGGGTGGAGGTGGACGTCAGCTCGGTACCGTCCTCCAGCTGGATCGAGGCCGCGAACACCGGCCGGATGAGCGGCTCGTCGATCTCGTAGTGCAGCCGCAACCGGGCCGGTCGGCCGCCGTCCAGACGGCTGATGGGCTCCCCTCCCGGGCTGAGCCAGAACACCCCGACGATGCGCCCCTCGCCGCTGCCCCAGCGGGCCTTCCCGAACTCGTCGAGGCGCAGGGCGATGCGGGTGGTGGCCGAGTAGGCCTCGATGGTGTCGCGGGGCGACCCCATCTTCATCAGCTTTCCCTTGGAGAACCAGGCCACCCGGTCGCACAGGTTGCTGACCGCGCTCATGCTGTGGGTGACCAGCACGATGGTCTTGCCGGCATTACGCAACTCGCTGAACTTGTCGTTGCACTTGCGTTGGAACTCCTCGTCGCCCACCGCCAGGACCTCGTCGACGAACAACACGTCGGGGTCCACGTTGATGGCGACGGAGAAACCGAGCCGCACGTACATACCGGACGAATAATTCTTGACCGGCTCGTCGATGAAGTCGCCGACCCCGGCGAAGTCCACGATGGCGTCGAAGCGCTTCTTCAGCTCGCTCTGCGGCAGGCCCAGGATGGCCCCGTTGAGGAACACGTTCTCCCGGCCCGACAGCTCGGGGTGGAAGCCGGCACCGAGCTCCAAGAGGGCCGATACCTTGCCCTCGACGCGCACCCGTCCCTCATTGGGCGTGAGGATGCGGGTCAGGACCTTGAGCATGGTGCTCTTGCCCGAGCCGTTCTGGCCGATCAGGCCGAAGGTCTCGCCCTCGCGCACATCGAGGCTGACGTCGCGCAGGGCCCAGAAGTCCTCGGCCACCACCCGGCGGCCGCGCAGGACCGTGGCCTTGAGCGAATGGTTGCGTTCGTGGACCAGCTTGAACTTCTTGGAGACGTTGACGGCCTCCACGACGACGGGGCCGGCAGTCACTGTCGGGGGGATGGGGTCATGGCCGTTCCGGCGATTCTAGCGGCGCGGGGTGCCGCGCCCCGGCCACGCCCGCGTCGCGGCGCGCCGCGGGCCGGCTCTCAGGAGCTGTCGTGAAGATGACAGCTTCTCAGGCCGGCGCCGGCTCGCTGACGTCGGCGGCGCGCTCTATCACCTGGTCGATGAAGCCGTAATCCTTGGCCTCCTGGGCGGTGAACCAGCGGTCGCGGTCGGAGTCGGCCTCGATGCGCTCGATCGGCTGGCCGGTGTGGAAGGCGATGCGCTCGGCCATCATGCGCTTCAGATAGACGATCTGCTCGGCCTGGATGGCGATGTCGGCGGCCTGGCCCCGGGCCTGGCCCGACGGCTGGTGCATCAGGATCCGGGAGTGCGGCAGCGAGAAGCGCTTGCCGGGTGTGCCGGCGCAGAGGAGGAACTGGCCCATCGACGCGGCCAGCCCCATACAGACCGTCGAGACGTCGCAGGGGACGAACTGCATGGTGTCGTAGATGGCCAGGCCCGAGGTCACCGATCCGCCCGGCGAGTTGATGTAGAGGCTGATGTCGCGCTCCGCGTCCTCGGCCGCCAAGAGCAGGAGCTGAGCGCAGATCAGGTTGGCGCTGGTGTCGTCCACCTCGGTGCCGAGGAACACGATGCGCTCCTTCAGGAGCCGCTGGTAGACGTCGCCGGCGCGGTCGGTGCCGGCCATCTGGGCCGACACCGAGGGCAGGTGGAGGTGGGACATGCCCTGAGGGTACCCGGTGGCGGGTCGCTGCCGTCGTAGCGCTCACAGGCCCTCGGACCCCCTCGCTCGCCCCCTAGGATGGCCCCGCACGCGGGCGTGGCGAAATTGGCATACGCGCCAGGTTTAGGTCCTGGTCCCGAGAGGGGTGGAGGTTCGAGTCCTCTCGCCCGCACCATCACACGGGCGGGACACGCCCGGGCGGCACTCGCAGCGGCGGGCCGCCCGGACCGACCAGGTCCTCGTCCGGTGCCGCTCCCACCCATATGTAGGTCGGTACGAGGGGACCGAGCCAGCGCCAGACCCGGTTCGGGACGTACACCGCCGGGCCGGCCACGACATCGCCGGCGCCGAAGATCTCGGGCTGCGCCAGGACCGAGTACGTGTAATCCCAGACCTCGAGCCGGCGGCACATGCGCCGTAGGCCCCGGCGGGTGAGGAAGCGTTCGTAATAGCGACCTCCCCTACCGGAGACCCGCAGGTAAAGGTCGGCCCACCGGCGTGGCAACCACGACAGGAACGGTAGGCGGTAGTGGGGCTCGATGACTCCCAAGCGGTTGCCGAGACCGAGGTACACCACCCCACCGGGAGCCAGGGCGCGGACGATCTCGCCCATCACCGCGTCCGGATCGACGGTGTGCTCGTAGACGTGGTTGTACACGACGAGGTCCACCGACCGGTCGGGGCACGGCAATGTGGTGCCGTCGTACTCGACGAAGACCGGCCCATCGGACCCGAACCGGGCGCGGGCCGCCTCGATGCCCGGGGCGTCGATGTCCACTCCGGTGACAGCGGCCCCGGCCAGGTACAGCTCGTGGGCGATGTAGCCGGCCGAGCAACCTATGTCGAGGGCCCGGCGGCCCGAGAGATCATCGGTACCGGCGAAGTGACGCAGGACGGCCAGGATCTTGGCCGCTTTCTGGCGGCGCGAACTCTCGTCGAGCATCAGCGGCTGCTGGTCCGAGTAGGCCAGCTGCTTCGTCCTCGCGCCCCTCCGGGCCAGCCCGTCGTCTATGCCATGACCCTACCGGAGCGCGATCAGCCGCCCGCCTTCCCACCGGCGGTGGTGCCGGCACGTCGCCACCGCAGCAGAGGGGCGGCCACCGCGCCGGCCAGCACCAGGTCGCACGCGAGGAGCAGCACCCGGGACCCCACCACCACGGCGAGGGCGTCACCGGAGCTCATCATCGTGCGCAGGACGAGCAGGAGCACGACGTCGCGGATCCCCGCCCCGGCGGGCGCCGGGATGAAGAGCACGCCGAGGGGCACGGCCAGCGCGATGGCCCCCACAGAGCGGGCGACGTCCCCCGCACTCGACGCCCCGCTCGCCGCCACCAGGAAGGCGATGTGACCTCCAAAGCCGGCCCACGACACAGCCGCCCAGGCGGCCGCCTTCAGCTCGGCCCGGGGGACCACGTGGGCGGCCAGCTGTGGCCGCCTCAGCAGCAGGAGCACCCGGTTGATCACCGCTGGGAGCACCCGGGGATGGACAGAGGCGAGAAGAGCCGGAACGGCCAGGAGAACCCACCAGTAGCGGTGGAAGGCACCGGCGTCGTAGATCGGCAGCAGGACACAGGCCACCGCCAGACCGACGGCGCAGTTGAGCAGGACCGCCCCGAGATTGGCCCACAGCATGGTGGCCCGGGTGGCGCCGCGCCGCCGGCCCGCCTCCATCTGCATGAGCGCGGGCCAGATCGACCCGGGCAGGTATTTTCCGAGCTGCGTTGTGAAGTAGACCCGCGCCCCTTCGCCGGGCGGCATCGACACGTCCATACCGACGAGAAGCTCCCGCCAGATGGGGAAGGTCGCACCGACTCCGACCAGGCCGCACAGGGCGCTCCCCACGATCGGCCCGATCCCGATCCGCCCGATCGTGTGGACGAAGTCGTGGCGGTCCCGGTAGAGGGCGTAGGCCGCCGCCAGCAGGGCCAGCGCCAGGATGGAACCGCCGATCAGCGCCCGGCGCCGCTGGGCGCGGGCCTCGGGCCGTTCAGGTTCCGGATCCATGACCCGCTCGGGAGAGTATCTCGGCCAGGGCACGGCCCATCTGCTCCTCGCTGAAGAGGTCGGCCGCCCGGGCCGCGAATCGGTGACCGATGGCGGCCGCCGCGGCCGGGTCCCCGATGAGCGGCCCGAGAGTGGCCACCCATGCGGCGGCGTCGCCGGGGGTCACCAGGTAACCGGTCTGCTGGTCCACCACCGCGTCGGAGACGCCCTCGAGGCGGGCCGCGACCACGGGCGCGCCGGCCATGGCCGCCTCGACCACGACCAGACCGAAGCCCTCCATGTCTCCCGGGGTCGGAATATTCGGCTGGACGAACACGTCGCAACCGCCGAGGACGATGGCCCGCACGCGGTCATCGACGCGGCCCAGGAGGTGTACCCGGTGTCCGACGCCCGCCCGCCCGGCCGCCCGGCGGATCGCTTCCCGCTCGGGCCCCTCGCCGGCCACTACGTAGTGGACCTTCGACGGCAGTCCGGGCAGGACATCAGCGACGAACCACGCCATCCCCTTGCGCCGCACCAGCCGCCCCAGGGTGGCCAGGACCACCCCCCCCTCCTCCAGACCGACCAACTCCGCCAGCGCCGCCCTCGCTGGCCCCCGGTCCCCCCTCGGCGCCGACCCGGCAGGCGCCGGCACGCCCAGACGCAGTATCTCCAACCTCTCGGGGGCGACACCGACCCGGACCGCTTGGCGCGCCGTTGCGGCGGAGATGGCGATGACCCGCGGCGCCCGGCGGAGGGCGGGGTGGACCAGGAGCCGGTAGATCCGACCGGGGTAGGTCACATCCAGGCCCATCACCATGGTCGCCCGGTCCACCCGGGCCAGGCGGAGCAGTGGCTCGGTGACCGCCCAGGCCAGGGCGTCCCCCGTGAGGACGCCACCCACCTGGCCCCGCAGGAGAAGTGCGGCCATGCGGCCCAGGGCGCACGGGATCCACCACACCAGCCCTGGATTGGTGCCGCCGTGGGCGATCAGGCCGGCCCCGTGACCGGACTGCGCGAGCGACCGCCACACCCCGGCCGACAGGGTCTGCATCCCGCCCACCGAGGGTGGGAACTTCCGGGTGACGAACAGCACCCCGGACCCGTTGCGCACGGCGCCGCAGTCTACGGGCGCCGACCCGACCCCCTACGGGCAGGCGTAGTCCTCGTCGAACTGCTTGTTGGGGTCGTCGTAGCCGTACTGGACCACCACGGTGGAACCCCCGGCGAAGGGGGCGTGGTCGGCGTCGGGGCTGACGCACATCTGGTAGGCACTGTTCGGGCCGCTGTTGATGGCGTAGGCGCCCGCCTCCCAGAGGGGGATGTGCGGGAAGGTGACGTCGAAGCCGGTGATCTCGCCCCACTGCAGGTGGGTGGAGTAGATGCCCGCGACCACCCCCCGGCTGCGCAGACCGGCCACCGCCCCGGCGATCACCTGGGCGTTGGCCGGCTGGGCCGCGCTCGACAGGTTCCACACTCCGCCGGTCGTCTCGACATCGAGCCACCAAAGCCGCGGGTTCGTACCGTCGGCGCGGGCGTAGTCGACCCAGTAGGTGGCCCAGTGGTACCCGTAGTTGAAGCTCTCGCACGTGGCCTGGCCCGCGGCGCACTGGCCGGCCGGCCCACTGAGCGCCTGTGCCGGAGGCGGGCTCGGCACCGGGTCCATGTAGATGTACACCGACATGTTCTCTCCGGCCCACTGGGCTTCCAGCGGGAAGCACTGCGACGGCTGCGCCAGGTCGATGGCCCCTCCGCTCACCTGCACGATGGCCACCGCCGGTTGGGTGGTCGGCAACGAACCGCCGCGATAGTAGGGGCACTGCCACTGCGACACGTCATTGCCGGTGCTGTTGGGCGGGAACGGGTAGCCGTGAGGGGTGGACATCAGGCCCACCACAGGTGGGATGCCGCCGGTGCCGGCCGCCCCGAGGAACGGGGCGTCGCCGTAGGGGAACACGCCCCCGTCGCGAGCCACCAACCAGTAGCCCCCACCGTCGGGGCTGGCGCTCATACCGACCACCGGGGCAGCCAGGTGCACCCCGCCGGTCGAGCCGTGAAAGCCGGCGTCACCGAAGGCGAAGATGCCGCCGTCGGACGCCACCAACCAGTAACCCTTGCCATCGGGCGTGGGCGCCATGCCCACGATGGGCTGGTCGAGGCGCACCCCGCCCGTCGACCCGTAGAAGCCGGCTGCGAAGGCGAACACGCCGCCGTCGGAGGCCACCATCCAGTAGCCCGACGTGGTCGGATCGGCGGCCATGCCCACGATCGGCCGGACCAGGGCGACACCACCGGTGGAACCGTGGAAAGCGGCGTCACCGAAGGCGAAGATGCCGCCGTCCGACGCCACCATCCAGTACCCGCCACCATCGTTGGTGGCGCTTCCGCCCACCACGGGGCGGGCCAGCTGGTAGCCGCTCATATCGCCGTAGTTGACGGTGCCCCGCTGATAGACCGTCCCATTGCTGGCGATCAGCCAGTACGCAGGCGACCCCGAGTAGGCCGCCGACGCTGGTTCGGCTCCGCCGCCAGGACCACCCGTGCGGGCCACAGGCAAGAGAACGACGACCAGCAGGGCCGCCGCGGCGACAGTCTTCGCGAGCGCGTGCAGGTAGCGCATGGTCCCTTCCGCTCCAGGTCCGCCCCGGACTTACTTCGGCGTCGAGGTTAGCCCGTTCGACTCGGCCGGTGCTCGCTGATCGCGGCGGAAGTGCCGCAGGATCGACAGCATGGGGACCTTGTCACCGGTATCGTCGTCGGTGTCGAGCCGCTGGGCCCGTGACTCCTGGTGCCGGCTGGCCTGCAGCGAGAGGTAGGCCAAGCCGCCGACCGGTATGGGGGCCCAGAATTGCACCAGGCGGTACACGACCACCCCGAACAGGGCGCTCCCGCTCGGGGCGCCGAAGCCGACCAGAAGCGTCGTCAGGGCCGCCTCCACCACGCCCAGTCCCCCCGGGGTGATGGGCAGGGCGGCCAGCACGTTGGCCAGCCCGTAGGCCACCAGCAGCCCGTCCGGGTTGACCCACTTGCCGAAGGCGCCGACGAACACGAACAGAGAGGCCGCGTCGAGCAGCCAGTTGAGGGTGGCCCACACCGTGGCCCGGACCATGACCTCCTTGCGGCTCGTCAGTTGGGCCAGGTGCACCGAGAGCTGCCCGTAGGACCGCCGCAGCACGTCACCGTCCACGAACGGCACGTGCGAGGCGGCCCGCTCGAGCCTCGCCCCGACGCGATCCCCGCCCCGGGTCAGGGCCAGCACCAAAAGGGCGGCCAGCCCGAGCAGGATGCCGCCCACCAGGGCGGCCAGCAGGTATTCGGGGGAGAAGCCCCAGACCGGTATGGACACCACCAGAGCGACCCAGAGGATGACGTTGAGCACGATGGCGGACCCGATCCCCTGGACGCCGAGAGCGAAGCCGGCGTCGGAGGGCGCCGCCCCGAACTGGGTCAACAGCCGGTACCCGAGGGCGGTGCCGGTGGCCGAGCCGCCGGGCGCGCAGTGGCTCACCGACAGCGTGGTCAGCTCGATGCGGAAGATGGTGAAGAACCGGATCCGGCTGCTCTGCGGAAGCACCGCCTTGGTCAGCCGCCCGTAAGCGACCAGAGCCCCCACCTCGAGGCCCAGCCCGGCCAGGAGCAGGAGCGGATCGACCCGTGTCAGCAGGTGGATGGCGTGGTGCTCGCCGGCCAGCTGCGGGACGACCAGGTACTCGACCAGCAGGGCGAGGATCAAGAGGCGACCCAGCGTGTAGACCGGCCGAGGGAGCCCGAACCGGCGCCGCTTCTTCTTGGGCGGCTCGGGCCGCCCGTCCCCCCCCGGCACCGTCGCCTCAGGCAGATCACGCACCTGGGGAGGGGCGTTCTCCACGACCACGGACGGGTTCAACGCACCCACGCCGGAGCGATCCTCGCCCGAGGGGATCAGGTCAGACCGGCCCACAGAGAGGAACTCCGGACGACAGACAGCACGGACGCGGGGTAACGAACAAGATTCTCGGAGCCTCCCGGGCCATGGTAGGGGCCCCGAGCGCCAAACCGCGACCGGCCGGCGGGCGCCGTCAGCGTGCTGCCAGCCGGTCGGCCAGGCTGCGAAAGGCCCGGCCCCGGTGCGACAGTACGTTCTTCTCCTCCGTCGTCATCTCCGCGAAGGTGCGCTCGGCGCCGTCGGGCTGGAACACCGGGTCGTAGCCGAAGCCATCGGCACCGCGGCCCTCGGTGGTGATCACGCCCCTTACCCATCCCTCGGCCACGAGCTCCCTACCATCGGGCCACAGCGCCAGGGCGACGGTGCGGAAGCGGGCACCGCGGTCCGGGCGGCCCCGCAACGACTCCAGCAGTTTGGCCACGTTGGAGGCGTAGGTCGCTCCCGCGCCGGAGAAGCGGGCCGAGTACACCCCCGGAGCCCCGTCCAGGGCGTCCACCTCCAGGCCGGTGTCATCGGCGATGGCCGCCATGCCGGTGGCGTCGACAAGGGCGCGGGCCTTGATGCGGGCGTTCTCCTCCAGCGTGCAGCCCGTCTCCTCCACCTCGCCGACCGAGGCGGGGCGCGACCGGAGCTCCACCGACGGCCCCAGGATGGCCCGGATCTCCGCCACCTTGTCCGGGTTGGCACTGGCCAGGACGAAGACGGTCACGCCGGCCGGGGCGGGGGCGGGTCGGCCAACACCGCCGCCTGGGCGTCGAGCAGTGAGGCGATGCCGTGCTCGGCCAGGGACAGCAGCTCGTCCAGCTCGGCCCGGCTGAACGGGGCGCCCTCGGCCGTGCCCTGCACCTCGACGAACCGACCGGTGGACGTCATGACCACATTCATGTCCACCTCCGCCCGGCTGTCCTCGCTGTAGGCCAGGTCCAGCATGGGCAGGGCATCCACCACGCCCACCGACACCGCGGCGCACGCCTCCTGCAGCGGGTGCACCTTCATCCGCTTGGCCTGGACCAGACGGCTGCAAGCGTCGTGCAGGGCCACGTAGGCGCCGCAAATACTGGCGGTTCGAGTGCCACCATCGGCCTGAAGCACGTCGCAGTCGACCGTGATCTGGTTCTCTCCCATGGCCCGCATGTCGGTCACGGCGCGCAGGGAACGGCCGATCAGGCGCTGGATTTCCTGGGTCCGGCCCGATTGCTTACCCCGGGCCGCCTCCCGGTCGATGCGTTCCGCCGACGCTCCAGGCAGCATCGAGTACTCGGCCGTCACCCAGCCCTTGCCGGTGTTGCGCATCCAGCGGGGGACGTCGTCGGCGACCGAGGCGGTGCACAGCACGACCGTACGCCCCATCTTGATCAGCACCGATCCGGCCGCCATGACGGTGTAGTCCCGGACCAGCTCGACCGGCCGCAGGTCGTCGGGCTCGCGTCCGTCGAGTCGTACACTCACACCAGGTACCGCCGGCCGACGGTAGCCAGCTCCGCCGGGCCCCCGAACGCCGCCTCGGCCTCGGCGAGTACCGCCTGGCGGTCGACCCCGGGCAGTTGGTGGGTCAGCACCAGCCGCTTCACCCCCGCCGCGTGGGCCGACGTACCGGCCTGGCGGCCACTCAGATGGGACAAAGAACCCTCCCTGTCGGAAAGAAACGTAGCCTCGCAGAGGGCCAGGTCCAGACCTGCTCCGAGGTGCTCCAGGCCCCAGGCGGGACCGGAGTCGGCAGAGTAGCCGAGGCTGCGGCCACCGCCGTCGACGCGCACCGCGAGGGTGTCGACGGTGTGGTCGGTCCGGGAAAAAGTGAACGTCATCGCGCCCACGTCCACCCGCGCCCCCGGGTCGACGCGGACCCACGTCAGGGCGGCCGCGGCCGGGCCGACCCGCATCCGGGCCACCAGGTCGGCCTCGCAGTAGAGGGGCACGGGCGGCCGCTGGATGATGTAGTGGCAGGCGACGGCCAGGTGCTCGAGGTCGGACCAGTGGTCCACGTGCTCGTGGCTCACCACCACCGCGTCGAGGTCGGTGATGGCGAGGTGCTCCTGGAGGCGCGCCAGCGTCCCGGGGCCGGCGTCGAGCAATACCGTGGTGCCGCCACAGCGGAGGAGATACCCGCTGCACGAGCCGCCGGGACCGGGATAGGACCCGTCGCAGCCGAGAACGGTCAGCGAGAGGGGCTCGCTCACCGCGGGTCCAGGTCGCTCGGGTCCCATCGATGGACCTCCTCGATCTCCGGCCCGAGAAGGCGGCGGCCCAGATCCCGGAAGGTGGAGACGTCACCGGACGAGATCCACATGTGGGCACCCGGCCCGGGACCGGGGCGGGCCAGCTCCAGGTCACCGAGCAGGGCGCGCAGCTCGAAGGCGGTCTCGTCGGCCGAGCTGACCAGCACCACGTCGCGCCCGACCACGTCGCTGATGGTCCGGGCCAGGAACGGGTAGTGGGTGCAGCCCAACAGCAAAGTGTCCACCTTGGCCTCCACGACCGGAGCGAGCAACCGCTCGGCCAGCACGTACACCTGGTCCGAGTCCGTCTCGCCCCGCTCCACGAACTCCACGAAGCCCGGGCAGGCGGCGCAGGTCAGGTGCACCCGGCCGCTCGTGTCGGCGGTCGCGAAGCTCCGTTGGTAGGCGCCCGACGACACCGTGCCGACGGTGCCGATGACGCCGATCCGCCCCGACTCGGAAGCCCGCAGAGCGGCCCGCACCCCCGGCTCGATCACAGAGATCATCGGCACTGCTGGGGCCGGCCGGACTCCGGCCGCGGCTGCGGTGTTGCAGGCCACGACGATCAGCTTGACGTCGTGGTCGGAAACCAGCTTCTCGGTGATCTGGCCGGCGAAACGGCGCACCTCGTCGAGCGGGCGGGGACCGTAGGGGTAACGGCCGGTGTCACCGACGTAGACCAGATGCTCCTCGGGGAGCAGGTCGATCACCGCCCGGGCCACGGTGAGGCCGCCGAATCCGCTGTCGAAAAGGCCTATCGGCCGGGCGTCCACGACCTAGAAGTAAATCACCCGCTTGGCCCGCTCGGTCACCTCGTCGATGTCGTCGGTCCACACCCCCGTCGACAGGTACTTCCACCCGCCGTCGCACACGATGGTCACGATGGTGCCCTCCTCGATCTCCGAGGCACACTTGACCGCGGCCGCCATAATGGCGCCGGAGGAGATGCCGGCGAAGACTCCGACATCGGCCAGCCGCCGGGTCCATTCGATGCTCTCGCGAGGACCCACGATCTTGGACCGGTCCAGCAGCTCGTAGCCGTCGTTGTCCAAGAACACCGGCGGGATGAACCCCTCGTCGAGGTTCTTGAGACCGTCGACCATCTCTCCGGCCGGGGGCTGAACAGCCCAGACCTGCACGTCCGGATTGCGCTCCTTCAAGAAGCGGGACACCCCCATCAGGGTCCCGGCCGTGCCCAGGCCGGCGATGAAGTGGGTGATCTCCGGGCAGTCGCGCCAGATCTCGGGCCCGGTGCCCTCGTAGTGGGCCTTGGGATTGGAAGGGTTGCCGTACTGGTAGGGGAACCACCAGTCGGGGTGCTCCTCGGCCAGGGCCTGGGCCCGGCGCATAGCCCCGTTGCTCCCCTCCGACCCGGGCGAGTCGATGATCTCGGCCCCCCAGGACTCGAGCAGCTGGCGCCGCTCCACCGACACGTTCTCGGGCAGGACGATCTTGATCGGATAACCCTTGACCTTGGCGATCATGGCGAGGGCGATCCCGGTGTTGCCCGACGAGGATTCCAGGATCTGCTGGCCCGGCTCGAGACTGCCGTCCTTCTCGGCCTCCTCGATCATGGCCTTGGCCGCCCGGTCCTTGACCGAGCCACCCGGGTTCCAGCCTTCCAGCTTGGCCAGGATGGTGACCCGGGGGTTGGGGCTGAGCTCGCTGATGTCGACCATCGGCGTGTTACCGATGAGATCGAGGACGCTCTCGTAGCGGGCCATCAGGCGCCGCCTGCCACCGCCGGCATGAGCGTCAGGGTGTCGCTGTCGCCCACTTTGGCGTCCAGCTTGCCCAGGTAGCGGATGTCGTCGTCGTTCAGGAATACATTGAGGTGGCGATGCAGCTGGCCCTCGTCAGTGAGCAGCTGGGTCTTCAGATCGGGGTGCTGGCGGATGAGATCGCCGAACACCTCTCCTACGGTGGCCCCCTCCGCCGCGACGGTGGCTCGACCGCCGGTGGCGGGGCGCAGGACGGTGGGGAATCGGACGGCTACGGACACAAATACGACCTCCTGACTCACCATTGTAGAACCACCGGCTCCTCTTCGATCTTCCCGTCTCGAATATTCCAGCTGCGTACAGAAGGGTGGACGTCGCGCAGTGACACCAGGACGTAGTGCCAATCGGGGTCGGGGGCCTGGCCGATATCGGTCGGCGAGGGCCTGGCGTCGGTGTGGGTGTGGGAGTGGTACACCCCGATCAGCTGCCGGCCCGACGCCTCGGCCTCCCGGTCGGCCCGCAACATGGCCTTCGGCTCCACCTCGTAGACCCGGGCCGAGCGGGCCGCATTCCCGGTCGCCTGCACCGACGCCACCTCGGCGTGGCCAGCCTCGCCCACCGTCCCGGCCAGGAGCCCGCACGCCTCCAGCGGGTACTCCTGGAGAGCGTGGGCGACCATCTCGGTGAGGAGTTTTTTCCCGATGAGCAGCACGGTCGCAACGGTACCGTTGGACACCCATGACCAAGACCGCCAAGCGCCCGGCTCCCGACAGCCGCAACCGCACAGTTGCGCAGAACCGACGCGCCCGGCACGACTACGACATCATCGACACTTACGAGGCCGGTCTGGTCCTGGTCGGCAGCGAGGTCAAGTCCCTCCGGGAGGGCAAGGCCCAGCTGCGTGACAGCTACGCCCGGGTGCAAGACGGCGAGGTCTGGCTCTACGGCGTGCACGTCCCGCCCTATGTATTCGCCACCGGGTTCGCCACGGTGGACCCGGATCGGCGGCGCAAGCTGCTCCTTCACCGTCGCCAGATCGAGGACCTGGCCAAGCGCACGCAGCAGGACTCGCTGACCCTCGTGCCGCTGTCTTTGTACTTCAAGGACGGGCGGGCCAAGGTAGACCTGGCGCTGGCCAAGGGCCGGCGGCTCTACGACAAGCGGCACGCCATAGCCGCCCGAGACGCCGACATGGAGGCGCGCCGCGCGAGTGCCGCGCGCCGGCGTAGCCTGGATTCATGAAGGACAGCATCCGACTCGGGCGGGTGGCCGGGGTAAAAGTCGGGATGCACTGGAGCCTTCTCGTCATGGTTGCTCTGGTCGCCGGCGGGCTGGCCGAGAACCGGTTCTCCTACGACGCCCCCGGGTACACCCACACCGCCTACATCGTGGCGGGGGTGCTGACCGCCGTAGGGCTGCTGGTAGGCGTGTTGTTGCACGAGTTGGGCCACGCCCTCGTAGCGCGCCGGCGCGGCCTGTCGGTCGACGGCATCACGCTCAGCTGGATGGGTGGGGTGACCCGCATCGAGGGCGACACCGGCTCAGCCCTCAACGAGTTGCTGGTGGCCGGAATCGGACCGCTCACCAGCGCCGCGGTGGGGGGTCTGCTCTGGCTGGCCCGGTTGCTGGCCGGAGGGGCCGGTGCCGGCCCGCTGGTGCTGACCGCACTCGGCTGGCTGGCCTGGATCAACGTGGTTCTGGCCGTGTTCAACCTGATTCCGGCCTCGCCCCTCGACGGGGGGCGGGTGCTGCACTCCGTGGTATGGCTGGCGGGCCGGGATCGGTGGCGGGCCACCCGCATCGCGGCCGGCACCGGGGTGCTGCTCGGCGCCGCCATAGTGGTGCTCGGCTTCATGGTCGCCGAGCGCAGCGCCGACCTGTACAACGGCCTGCTGATCGGCTTCATCGGCTGGTGGATCCTGGCTTCGGCCCGGTACGAGCTCGGCAGCGGAGCGGTACAGCAGGCCCTCGACGGGGTGAGAGTCGGTGATGTCATGCGCCCGGTCGGCGAGGCACCAGGGTGGATCACCATCCGGGCCTTCGTGGAGCAGTACTCGTCCCGTCGACCCGGTTGGGTATGGCTGCTCCGGGACTGGAGCGGTGGCTACGGAGGGGTGCTCGTCGGTGATGCCCTCGCCGCGGTCCCCTATCCCAACTGGGACCTGGCCCGCCCCTTGGACGTGTCGGTACCCATGGCCATGACCAGCGGCGCGTCGCCCGATGAGGACGCACTGACCGTCATGGGGCGTTCGGAGGGGCGCCAAGTGGTGTTCGTTGTCTCGGGGGGTCACACCCTCGGGGCCGTGCTGCCAAACGATGTCGAGGCGATGGTGCGGATGTCGGGCCGGGTGGCTCGGGGCCGGCGGCCGGCCCGGCGGCCGGTCGGCTGACGGACCGGCTCCTCGAAGGTGGCGGGCGGTGGCGGGCGGTGGCGGGCGGTGGCGGTGGCGGGTGACCGAAGCAGCACTCCACCGGGTAGGATTCAGGAGTTGAACCTTGACAAGGGGGTGACTGGCTTCGACTTCGGTCGTCGATTCGGGAGAAGCGAGCCGTGGTCTCAGGAACCACGTTAAAGAGCCTGAACCAATAAACAAACGCCGAGCCTCAGCTCGCACTGGCTGCTTAACAAGTAGCTCGTCCGTCCGGCCCCAGCCTTGCGGGTCGGGTACGGGCGTCATCTAGCAGGGCTCACCCAGCGGTTTCGTCAGTGGACCGCCGGGGACATCTCAGCTGACTAAGGCCCTCCGCCGGTGCCGGTGGCGAGCGGAGGGCCTGACAAAAGATCACCGGCTGCGCTCGGAGAAGGCCCGTTGAGGCATCGAAGGACGCGGGTTCGATTCCCGCCACCTCCACCCGATTTTTTTTATATAAGTGCTGGTCAGAGCCCTCCTTCGGAGGGCTCTGGTCGCGTCAGGACACGCGTAGGACACAAAAAGACACGGGACCGAGCGGTAAGCAGCGGCTAGTAGCGGTTCACGACGGCCACTCGGAGTGATG
>JAKBAX010000384.1 GCA_021808785.1 Actinomycetes bacterium
GGGCTCGGACCGGAACCGGGGCGGCAGCCGGGGCGGCGGCTCCTTCTGCCCTCGAGGTGGCCCGGAAGGTGCTGGGCGAGATACGGCGGCGCAAGACCGAGGCCGGGGTGTCGCTACGGGCCCCGGTGGCCAAGGTGGTCGTGAGCGGACCGCCGGGGCTCCTGGACCTGCTGGACCAGGTGGTCGACGACCTGGCCCAGGCCGGAGTGGTCGAGGGTGAGCTGGTCCGCCGGGCCGCGACTACAGGCGGGGCCGGCCGGGCGGGCGGGCGGAGCGAAGTGGGCGGTGGCGGCGGTACGGGCGGAGAAGGCGAGCCGGTGGCGACGGCGGAGCCGGTGGCGACGGCGGAGTCGGAGTCGGAGGCGGAGTCGGAGTCGGAGTCGGCAGTGGTGGTGGAAGAGGTCGTGCTGGCCTGAAATCTGTACCTCGTTGGCAAATCTGTACCCGATTCGACCGGGAACGTTCGAGAAGGTACAGATTTGCTGAAACGGTACAGATATCAGGTCCCTCCGCGACACCTGTGTCCGGAACGGCGCCCCCACCCGATCCGGCGTTAAGGTCTGGCTCATGCCGATCAATCCAGACGCCGTCGGGGAGACCAGCGAGCCCAGTCCCGGCTCGTGGTCGTCCAAGGACTGCCTCCTGTACGCCCTCGGGGTGGGGGCCGGAGTGCAGGATCCGACCGGGTTCGAGCTCGAGTTCACGACGGAGAACAGTCAGGACATCGAGCAGAAGGTGCTGCCCACCTTCCCGGTCGTCGTGCCCGGCGGCGGGTCGGTGTTCGCCAAGATCGGCGACTTCAATCCGGCCATGCTCGTGCACGGAGAACAGTCGGTGACCCTGCACGGCCCGCTCCCGGTGGAGGGCACGGTGAGCTCGGTATCGCGCATCACCGGCATTTATGACAAAGGGTCGGGCGCCGTGGTGGCCAGCGAAAATGTGGCTACCGACACCACCACCGGTCAGCCCCTCTTCACCACCACCATGTCCGCCTTCATCCGCGGTGAGGGCGGGTTCGGCGGCGACCGAGGGCCGTCCGGCAAGGTCGATTTCCCCGACCGCGACGCCGACCACACGGTCACCTATCGGACCCGACCCGATCAGGCCCTGCTCTACCGGCTGTCGGGCGACCGCAATCCCCTGCACTCCGACCCGAAATTCGCCGCCATGGGCGGCTTCGACCGGCCCATCCTGCACGGCCTCTGCTCCTTCGGCTTCACCGGCCGGGCCCTGTTGCACACACTGTGCGGGTCGGATCCGGCTCGGTTCGTGTCCATGGCGGCCCGCTTCTCCAAGCCGGTGTTCCCAGGCGAGGCCCTCACCGTGTCCATGTGGGTCACCGGCGACGGGCAGGCGCTGTTCCGCACCGCCACCGAATCGGGGACGGTGATCGACGGGGGCCAACTGGTCTTCAGGTCCTGAGCGTCCCTGAGCCGGCCCGAGTTGCCCTGAGCTGGCCCGAGTCGCCCTGAGCTGGCCCGAGTTGCCCTGAGCTGGCCCGAGTTGCCCTGAGCTGACCGGGGGGCGGGCCGGGTCGGGTGGGGCGAGCGGTCAGTTGTCCACCTGGGGCTCGTCCAGGCCCAGGTCGACCAGCACCTGCCCGGCCACGAAGATCTCCGCCCCGTAGGAGCGCAGGGCCAGGGCAATGGCGTCCGACGGGCGGGCCGAGAGCACCCGCCGGACCCCCTCGCGCTCGAACTCCAGGTTGGCGTAGAAGTGCCGACCCTCCTCCACCGCGGTGATCACCGCCCGGTCGATCCGGGCGTCCAGCACGCCGAGGGCGGAGACGAACAGATCCCAGGTCGACGGCCGGGCCCCGACCTGTCCCGACCAGGCGGCCTGTATGGCCCGGGCCTCGGGCTGGCCGATGACGATCTGGACCGCTCTGTAGGGACCGTGGTCCTCCCGCAGGGTCACCATGCCCGCCTCGACACCGGGGCTGGCCGGGACGGCGGTGCGCACATCGGACACCGAAACCTTGACGAGTCCCTCGAGGTCCGCTCTGTCGCTCACGGCCAGCACCCTAGTGAGAGGCGAATGGCGGGCCATCACCTCCCACCTGGGGGACCAGCGGCCGGGGGCTGGGCCGCCCATGACGGGCGGGCCAGCACGAGGGCGGCCACGTCCGAGGCGCCGGCCCGACGCAGAGCGCCGGCCACCTCGTGGAGCGTGCCGCCCTCGGTCATGACGTCGTCGAGGAGGAGCACCTGGGCCCCGTCCGGCGAACCGCGGGTCCCGGTGGTGGCGCACAGCGACCGCCGCAGCGGGCCGCGCGCCACCGCCTGACGCTCGCTCCAACCCAGTCCGGCCATCCCGGGCGTCTCACGGGTCTTGGCGACAAGGCCCGGCTCCACCGACCAGAGCGGCCCGTCCCGGGCCAGCCGCTCCGCCAACTCGCCCAGGATCGTGGCGACCGGATCCCACGTTCGTCGGGCCCCCGGCCCCGTGTAGGAGGGAACCGCGGTGATGACCTGGAACTCCTCGAACCAGGCGGGGTGGCCGACCAGGAACCGGGCCAGCATCCCGGCGAAGGTCCCGGCGAGGTGGCGCTCACCGCGGTACTTGTAGCGCCAGATGGCCCGGCGCAGGGCCCCCTCGTAGACGCCCACCGTCCACATGACGGAGAACGCCCTTCCGGGGCGGCGACACCACCGGTTGGGGCAGGAGCCGCCGGCCCCCGCATCCGAGGAGGGGCCGGCCGCCATGGCGGCCCGGCCCGGCCCCGGGCCTCCGGGTCCCGGTGGATCAAGGGGTTGGCCGCACACAGGACAGCAGGTAGGCCGGGTCACGACCCCACCTTCACACGGCGGTGTGACCGCTATGCGCGAGACCGGGAGATCGGGGGGTGACTAGATCAGGCCCTCGCGCACCACGATGGCCACCGCATGGCAGCGGTTACGGGCCTCCAACCGGGCCATGATCTTGGCGAGTACCCCCTTGATGGTGCTCTCGGAGTAAGCCAGCTGGTCGGCGATGTCGCTGGTGTCCAACCCGTCGGCCACGAGACGCAGAACCTCGGTCTCGCGTGCCGTCAGGCGCAGCGTGAGAGTGGAACCGCTGCGGACCGGGCCTTCGCCGCTGGCCGCGGCCGGTACCGCTTCGGTCACGCTGGCGGCACCCGCCGATGCCGCCTTCCGTATCAGCCCCTCGGGAAGCTGGCAACCGCTGCGATCAGCCTCGCGGATCACCTCGGTCAAGCGGGCCGAAGTGGCCTCGCTGCGCCTCATGAAGCTGGTCACCCCGGCCGCCACCGACGCCAGGACCCCGGCCTCGTCGAACCGGGCCGCCACCAGGACGACGCGGGGCACCCCGTCCCGCTGGATGGCGTGCACCACCCGGGCCGCCCCTTCGTCCACGGCGTCCGACACGACCAGCGCCACACGGGCCCGGTCCAGGTCGGCCGGACCGACCAACTCGATCGCCGGTTGCCCCATCAACTGCGCCCTCGCCCCCGCTGCGGACATCGGATCGGAGGCGTATACATACACCGGCGTACGCCAACTCACAGGGCGACCGTAGATTTCACGCTGGGTGGCCGCATCAGTACCGAGTACGTATTTTGTCGACAGTCGGGGTGCCACATCGGTGGCAGACAACAGTCTCTCGAGTGATATACAACTGTCTCTCGATGAGTATAGGTGCATCTTGTTCCCGACTAGGACCGGAGCCGGAATGAGTGCTACTAACGGGTAATGGAGATCGAAGTCGTCGTGGAGATCCCGAAAGGCACCCGCAACAAGTACGAGGCGGACCGGGACGGGAAGATCTGGCTCGACCGCATGCTCTTCACCTCCACCCGCTACCCCGAGGACTACGGGTACGTCCCGGGGACGCTGGCCGAAGACGGGGACCCGGTCGACGCCATGGTGATACTGGACGAGCCCACCTTCCCCGGTTGCCACATCCATGCCCGCCCCGTCGGCATGTTCCGCATGCGCGACGAGGAGGGGGTCGACGCCAAGCTGCTCTGCGTGCCGGCGAGCGACCATCGCTGGGACCACGTCGAGGAGCTGGGTGACCTGCCGGAGCACCAACTGACCGAGATCGCCCACTTCTTCGAGATCTACAAGGACCTCGAGCCCGGCAAGGGGACCGAACCGGGCGGGTGGTCCGGGCGCCAGGCAGCCGAGGAGGAGGTCTTCCGGGGGCGCGAGCGGGCCGCGACCCAGAGCCCGTAGGGCCGAGCCCCAGAGCCCG
>JAKBAX010000385.1 GCA_021808785.1 Actinomycetes bacterium
TCATCACGTCGAACTGGGCCGTGGTCGTGCCCGGTCCTCCCACCAGTGCCCTGACCGCGCCGGTCGCCGGGTCGATCGACACCAGCCCTTCCTCGAAGCCACCCGTATTGGGTGGAGTGTCGGCGCTAACTGTCGATCGGGCGGCCGCCTGGGCGGCCGGGTCGAGGTTGGTGTAGATGGCCAGGCCCCCGTTGAACAGGGCGTTGTAGCGCTGGGCGTAGGTGGAGCCGAGGGGGCTGAGCGGGCCCAGCAGCTCGTTCCGGACGTGCTGGGCGTAGTAGCCGATCCCTGTGACCTGGGCCGGCGGGGGTGCACCGGTGGGGAGGGCGGCTCGGTCGGCGGCGGTCGCCTGGGCCGGCGTCACGTCGTGGTAGACGACCATGCGCCCGAGGACCTGGGCTCGACGGGCCCGGGCCGCGTCCGGATGGAAGAGCGGGTCGTAGCCGTTCGGGTCCTGGATCATCCCGGCCAGGAGCGCGGACTGGGGCAGGTCCAGATGGGCCGCCGGCTCCCCGAAGTAGATCCGGGCCGCAGCCTCGATCCCATAGGCGCCGTCTCCCAGGTAGATGGTGTCGAGGTAGGCGTCGAGCACCTGGTTCTTGGTGTACTTCTGCTCCAGCCTGGTGGCCAGGACCGCCTCTTTGATCTTGCGGGACAGCTTCCTCACGGGGCTGAGGTAGAGCTGCTTGGCCAGCTGCTCGGCGATGGTGGATCCCCCTTGCAGGCTCCCCCCGGAGGCGTCGTTGACCGCGGCGCGCGCGATCGACCTGACGTCGACCGCGCCGTGGACGTAGAAGCCGTGGTCCTCGGTGTCGAGCACCGCTTTGATCAGGATGGGGGAAATCTGCGACAGCGGCACCGGTATGCGCAGGTCCGGGCCGTGCAGGACGGCCAGGACGGTGTGGCCGTCACTCGCGTAGATGGTCGATCCCTGCTGCATCGTGCTGGCGATGGGGGGTAACGGCAGCTCGGTGGCGCTGGCGCCATGGTGCAGTGCGCCGTCACCCACGACGGTCAGGATGACGAGGGTCGTGGAGGTCAGGAGGGCCAGAGCGATGATGGCCCCCAGAAGTCGGATCAGCCGCCGGGCCACGGGCGGGTCAGTACCCGCTCAACGGGGTGGCGAGCACGGGCTGGTGGAACAGGACGTCGTACACCTGGCGGGCCACCGGGGCGGCCGCGTCGGCCCCGTACCCGGCCTGGGACATGAAGCAGTCGACGACGTACTGCGGGGCGGTGGCGGGGGCGAACGAGGTGAAGACGGAGGTGGTCTGCTTGTAGGCCGGGGAGTTGTGAGGGATGCCGAAGACCACCTGGGCGGTCCCGGTCTTGCCGGCCACCGAGATGGGGTAGGCGGTCTTGCCGAAGGAGCCGTAGGCGGTGCCCTGCGGGTTGGCGGTGACCCCGACGAAGCCGGCGATCATCGCTTGGCGCTCGGCCGCGGTCAGATGGGGGGAGGCACCCAGCTTGCGGGCGGCGAAGGTCTGGACCACCTGACCACGGGCGTTCTCGGCATCGAGAGCGACGGCCGGGGACCACAAGGTGCCGCCGTTGGCGAACGCCGCGTAGGCGTTGGCCAGCTGCAAGGGGGTGACCGCCACGTCGTCCTGACCGATGGCCGACTCGATGGCGTCACCGGTGTAGTAGCTGCCGTACGGGTAGGCCTTGGGGTACTGCTGGTGGAGCTTGGCCTTCTCGGCCGGGGTCAGGACATAGCCACTCGCTTCCCCCGGCACGTCGATCCCGCTCGGCCGGGCGAAACCGTAGTTGCTGGCCGTCGTCTGGAAGAAGTTGGCTCCGTAGGTCGACTGATTGTCGTAGAGCGTTTCCCCGATGTGGTAGAAGTACGCGTCGTCGGACACCGTCAGGGCGAAGGGGAGCGCCACGGGACCGTAGGACTGGTGGCCGTCGTTGGCGAAGAAGTGCCCGCCCACCGTGATCCCGCCTCCGACGTCGTCGAAGTACGAGGTGGGAGTGACGACCCCGGACACGAGACCGGCGGTGGCGGTCACCAGCTTGAACGTGGAGCCGGGAAAGTACTGACCCCCGATGGCCCGGTCGTCGAGGGGCGAGTTGGCGCTCGGATTGGTGAGCGCGGCGTAGTTGGCGTTGCTGATGCCACCGGCGAACAGAGACGGGTTGTAGGTCGGGTAGCTGGCCATGGCCAGGATCTGGCCGTTGTTCGGGTCCTCGACGACCACCGCACCACCGGTGGCGCGGTAGTTCCCGCTGCCGTCCGGATCGACCTGGGTGCGTTTGATGGCCGCCTCTTGGGAAAGGGCCGCCATGGCCGCCTGCTGCACGGTGCCGTCGATGGTGAGGCGCAGGTTGGACCCCGGTACGGGCGGGACGGTCTTGAGCGTGGAGAGGACCTGGCCGCGCGAGTCGACCTCCAATTCGGTGACGCCGGGGTGGCCCCGCAGCACTGACTGGTAGGCCGCTTCGATCCCGCTCTGGCCGATCTGGGACTCCGGTCGATACCCCTTGGACTTCAGGCTCTTGTACTCGCTGGCGGTGATCTGGCCGACGTAGCCGAGCAGGTTGGCCGCCGCCAGGCCCGCCGCTGAGTAGGAGCGTACCGGGATGCTGGTGGCCTGGACCCCGGGGAAGCTGCCGGGGTGCTCCTTTATGTAGAGGATCTGCTGGGGGGTGGCGTTGGTCTCGACCGGCACCGGGCCGAATGGTGCGTACTGGGGGTTGGCGATGGCCTGGCTCATCTGGATCGGGCTCATGCCGAGCAGGGCGGCCAGCCGGGTCTCCATGGCCGGCTGGGTGATGGCGGTCTGGGGATCCACCTCGATGGCCGGCCGGTAGACGTTGCCCACCAGAACGTTGCCGTTGCGGTCCAGGATCAGCCCGCGAGGGGCAGGGGTGTAGACCAGCCGGATGCCGTTGTTGGTCGCCGCCGCCTGAGCGGCCGGCGCGCCGATGACCTGCAGGTCCCACAGGCGGGCCAGCAGGGCGGCGAACAGGCAGCCCACGATGATGATCACCACCCTGAGTCGCAGCTCGGTCGAAGGGGCGGGCGGCCCCTCTGGCGAGCGCGGCCGTCTAGCTCGTCGAGACGGTGAAGAAGTCACGGGATTCCTGGGTCGGCCCAAGATACCGGGTGGCGGGGCGTTGCATCTGCGGGTAGAGCTTGGATGCCTGCACCGCGGCCGGGTTGGTCGGGTCGGGGTGGGTGAAGAAGTTGAAGGTGACCCACTCCGGGTTGATGTCCAATGTCATGGCTCGAACGGCCCCGGCCCGCTGCAGGGATTCGGCCAGCGTCTTGGCCGTGAGCGCCGGCCCGGCCACGTACACCAGGGCCCCGTCGGCGGTGACCCCGAGCCCGGACCGGGCCACCACCGTGCTGGCACCGAGGGTGGCGCCCCAGATGGCGGTGTCGTGGTAGGTGGCGTCGGGGGCGGCCTGGCCCCCGTTGACGAGCAGCACCAGGTTCTGCAGCACCGCCTCGACCTCGGGGGTCATGGATACCTGCGAGCCCCAGGCCCCGATGTCCACCCGCCCGTCGCGGTAGATGACCGCCGATGCCGCGCCGGTCCGGAGCGGGACGGCCGTGCGCCCGTCCAGGTAGAAGCCGCCCTGGGCGTCTTGAAGCCGGAATCCACCGTTGAAGGCGGCCACCGCTCTGGCCGCCGCCGCACCCACCAGGTCGGGAGGCTGGGTCCAGGTCCCACCCGGTTCGCTGGCCCCCGGCACCAGGCGAACCCGCAGAAGGGTCGGATCGATCCACACCGCGGTGGTGATCTGGCTGGTGTAGATGGTGTCGGCCCGGTACTGGGCCACATACATCCCGTAGCGGCCGCCGATCAGGGGACCGGTCGGCTGCCACTGCCCCTCACCCGGCAGGGCCGGTGACACGACGAGCGGCACCGGGGTCGGCGGGGGCAGGTGGCGGGCGGCCGGCTTGGCCGTCGCCACCGAGCGCTGGGGGCTGGGAATCGGGTTCAGGGCCTTGGGCCGGCCCCCCTTGGCCGGTGCCTGGCTGGTGTAGTACCAGCGTTCGAGCGGGTTGACGATGGCGCTGGCGTGGTGGGCGCGCAACCAGTCGGCCCACTTGGCATTGAAACCCTGGTTGCCGGGCGTGGTGGCCGCCCCGATGAGCGACGCCCCGATGAACAGGCACACCGCCGCCACCAGCACTCCGACGAGGCGGGCCCCGTAACGCAGCGTCGGGCGCAGATCGG
>JAKBAX010000042.1 GCA_021808785.1 Actinomycetes bacterium
CGGTGGTCGCCGGCGAGACCACCCAGCTGAGCACCGTGCCCCGGCCCGAGACCTCCGCCGGGGTCCACTCGAGTGCCGCACATACCGGGCACATGGGCGAAGGCGGGTGCTGGAGGGAGCCGCAGCGGGCGCAGGAAGCGATGAGGAGCTTTCCGTCCCGAACCCCCTCCCAGAAGAACTCGTCGTCCTGTGACGGGTTCGGCGCGATCACTCGGGGCACGGGTCAGGCGCCTGTGTCGATGGCCGCGTGGTCGGCCAGCAGCTTCTCGATCTCGTCCGGGCTGTAGCCGACCTCGGCCAGGATGCGGCGGGTGTCCTGACCGGGCCAGAGCGGAGGCCGCCCGATCACGCCCGGAGTGGCCGACAGATCGAACGACAGGCCGGCCATGGTCATGTGGCCCATGATGGGGTGCTCGAAACTAGAGAGCACTCCGGTGCTGACCGACCGCGGGTCGGCGAAGAGCCGGCTCGCGTAGTCGGGGTCGGATATCTCGCACGGAACGCCGGCCGCGTCGAGGGCGGCGAACCACTCGGCGGCGCTGCGGGTGGCGAACACCCCCGCCAACTCGCCCGCCAGCTCCTCCTGGTGGTCCCGGCGGGCTTCGGGGCGGGCGAAGCGCTCATCCGTCGCCAGGCCGGGCCGGCCCAGGGCCTGGGTCAGATGCGACCAGTCGTCGGGCCCGAGGGCGGCGATGCACAGCCACCCGTCGGAGGTCCGGTACAGGCGGTACAGGGGCCCCCAGCCGTACTGCTCGCCGTCGGGGCGCTGGCGGGCTCCGACCTTCTGGCCGTCGGGAGATATCCAGGCGGTGGATGCGTTCAGCAGCTGGGCGTAGAGGATCGACGTCCGTACGAACTGGCCCTCACCGGTGCGGTCCCGGTCGTAGAGAGCCTGGATGATCCCCATGGCGGAGAGGAAGCCGTTGCCGGTGTCGCCGAGCGACGTGCACGACCAGATCGGTCGCCCGTCATCGTCGAGGCCGCCGTCCAGCCAGGTGGTGCCGGCCAGTGCCGCCCCGGTCTGGTCGTTGCCGGGGTGCTCCTGGCGGGGCCCCTGCTCGTGACCGAGAGTGTGACAGTAGACGAGAGACGGGTTGATCAGCCTGAGGGACTCGTAGTCCACGCCGAGTCTCTGGGCCGCGACGTATCGCATGTTGTGCTGGACCACGTCGGCCTTTTCGACCAGGCGGTGCAGGACCGCCATGCCCTCCGGATCCTTGAGGTCGAGGACTATGGAGTCCTTGTCCCGGTTGCAGGTCATGGCGATGTGGTTGCGGAACCAGGTCTCGTCGTTGGCCGAGTTGACCTTGATCACCCGGGCGCCGAGGTGGGCCAGGACCTGGGTGCCGAAGGGGCCGGCCACGGCCAAGCCGAGGTCGAGGACCGTGATCCCGTCGAGAGGAGACTCGAGGGAGCGGCCGGTGGCCGCCGGTCCCAGCGCGGGTGGGTTCTGGCGGAGGGCGTCCGCCTCGGCCCGGATCACCTCGGTGTGCTGGCCGCGGGCGGGCGCCGGGGCCGGCCGATCGGGGAGATGGCGACTGAGCTCCACGACCCGGCCCACCTGGCGGATGGGCCCCACCTCGGGGTCGTCGACCTCGGTGACGCATCCGTCGGCGACCAGTAGGGGATCGAGGAGCGCCTCCTCGGGGGAGCGAACCGTCTGGACCGGGACACCGACCCGGCCGGCCAGGTCGGTCCACTGCTGGGCGCTGTAGCGGCCGACCGCCTCGGCCATCTCCGACTGGTAGGCGTGGAGGATCACCATGTCCTCGACCTTGCTGCCCACCCGCATCTTGGCCTGGCGGGGACCGACCAGGCCCTGCGGGTCCATCCCGTTGGCCGCCGCGGCGATGATGAACTCCGGCAGCGGGACCCAGTGGTGCACCCAGCGGCGGTCGGAGGAACGGAAGAACCCCTTCGGGGCCCGGGGGTCCACCACCCAGCTCTGGTACCCGGCGATGTCGGGGTGGTCCACCTTCTGCCACGCGGCGATGGTGGTGGCCAGCACCCCCTGCAGGAGGGAGGCCTGGATGTGCTGGCCGGTCCCGGTCACCTGGCGCGCCCGCAGGGCCGCGTTGATGGCCACCGCGGCGATGTAGAAGGTGGCCACGCTCACCCACGGCACGCCGCTGAAGAGCGGGCCGTCGCGGTCGGGCCCGACCCAGCACCCCTCGGGCACGTCGACATCGGGCAGGGGACCTCGGGTGCCGGACAGCTTGCTCACCGTGCTACCCGGAATCCCCCGGACTTCCCACTGGTGGCCGGTTCGGGCCGCGACCAGGGCGTCGATCCCGGGCCGGTCGGCATCGGGGCCGTCGGGTCCGTAAGCGGTGATGGAGCAGTGGATCAGCCGGGGGTTGATCGGCGACAGGGCGTGGTAGTCGATGCCGAGGCGCGCCGCGGTACCGGGCGCAAAGCTCTCGATCACGACGTCGGCCCGCCGGGCCAGCGCCAGGAACCGGTCCCGATCGGTCTCATCGGTCAGGTCCAACTCGGCGGAACGCTTGCCCCGGTGCCAGACCCGGTAGCCCGATACCTCGGGCAATGGATCGCCCCCGGGCCGCTCGATGCGGGTCACCTCGGCCCCGTGGTCGGCGAGGAGCATCCCGGCCATCGGCCCGCTGATACCCCAGGAGAGGTCGAGGACCCGGATCCCGTTCAGAACTCCCATGGCTCCCTCCCGATCGTCACATAGTGGTTACTACGATACGGGACTATAGTCGACGGCCCGACCGATCAGGCCAGACTGAACAGGAGGGTGCCGGGGTGCATGCGTTCGAGGGGAAGGTGGCGGTGATCACCGGGGGTGGCGGCGGCATCGGCCGGGCGACGGGCTGTTTGCTGGCCCGGCGCGGCGCCAAAGTGGTGCTGGCCGACGTGGCCCGGTCGGTGTCAAACGAAGCCTTCTTCGGTGGCGCCCACCCGGAGGCCTACTTCGAGTGGAACGAGCGGGTCATCCGGGGGCGGGCCGAAGCCCAGCTCCTGGATGGGACGCCGGACCCGTACCTATGGTGAGCATGTAGCTTCGCTGGTCCCGGCCATCCGCCGGGGCGGGAGAGAGGGGTCGATCGTGAGGCTGGTCGGAGCCAAGGTGCACCGGGTCGAGGACCAACGGGTCCTGATCGGTCGGGGCCATTACATCGATGACCTGCACCTGCCCCAGATGTTGCACGCGGCGTTCCTCAGGAGCCCGTTCGCCCACGCCCGTATCGAACGCATCCAGGCCGACGAGGCACGTGGGGCGCCGGGGGTGCGGGCCGTGTACACGGGTGCCGAGTTGAACGACCTGAGCAAGCCGATCACCGGTCCGGTGACCATGGGAAGCATGCCCGTCATCTACCCGCTCGTGACCGACAAGGTGCTCTTCGTCGGCGACGTGGTCGCCATGGTGGTGGCGGAGACCCGCTATCAGGCCGAGGACGCCCTCGAGCTCATAGAGGTGGACTACGAGCCCCTGGGCGCGGTGGTCGACTACGAAACGGCGCTCGATCCCGGCGTGCCGCCGATCTTCCCCGACCTCGACAGCAACGTGCTGCTCACTAGTCACACTGCCGCGGGGGACGTGGACGCGGCCTTCGCCGAGGCGGACCGGGTCATCGACATCGAGCTGCGCCAGCACCGGATCGCCAACGTCCCCATGGAGACGCGCGGCGCGGTCGCCGATTACGACGCCGGGTCGGGTGAGCTCACATATCACGCCGCCACGCAGGCGCCCCAGGGCCTACGTCTGCAACTGGCCAATACCCTGGGCCTTCCCATGGAACGGCTCCGGGTGCTGACCCGCGACGTGGGCGGGGCGTTCGGACTCAAAGGCGGGGTGTTCCGGGAGGATTTCTGCCTGGCTCTCGCCAGCCGCCTGCTCGGGCGGCCGGTGAAGTGGATCGAGGACCGCAACGAGCACCTCTCGGCCTCCGGTCACGCCCGTGAGGAGATGGTCACCGCGCAGGTGGCCGTCTCCTCCGACGGCGACATCCTCGGCATCAGGGCCGAGCTGATCCTCGACCAGGGCGCCTACCCGGGCTTGCCCTTCCCGGCCGCCGCGTTCACCGGCCTCATCACACTGCTGCTGCCCGGGCCCTACAAGGTCAAAGGGTACGTCTGCGACACGAAGGTGGTCGCGACCAACAAGTGCGTCTATGTGGCCTACCGGGGTCCCTGGGCCATGGAGACGTGGACCCGGGAACGATTGATCGACATCGTGGCCAGGGAGCTGGGCCTCGATCCCGTCGAGGTGCGGCGTCGCAACATGATGTCCGGGGCCCGGGGGGAGCGGTTGCTGACCGGACCGGGCATCGAAGGGGTGACGTCGCGCCAGTCACTCGACCGGGTGCTCGAGCTGGTCGGGTTCGACACCTGGCGCCGGGAGCAGGAATCGGCCCGGGCCGACGGCCGCTACCTCGGGCTGGGCGTGGCCACTTTCATCGAGGCCGCGCCCGGCCCGCCGGAGATGCGGGCCGGTGGCGGGATGTTCGGCGGTGAGCAGGCCCGGGTCAAGCTCGAGTCCGACGGTAGCCTCCTCGTCGTCACGGCCCAGTCCCCGCACGGGCAGGGGCACGAGACCACGCTGGCCCAGGTGGCCGCCGACGAGATGGGCGTCCCGATCTCCAGTGTGCGGGTCGTCCACGGTGACACGAATGTGACCCCGTTCAGCATCGTCGGCACGGGGGGCAGCCGGGCCTCGACCTGGGCCAGCGGCGCGGTGCTGATGAGCACCCGGAAGCTGAAGGAGAAGGTCCTCGCCATCGCCTCGGCCCAACTCGAGATCGACTCCGGCGATCTCGAGATCGTGGACGGCGCCATCACGCCCAAAGGGGTCCCGGACCGGGCCGTCCCCCTGGCCCAGATCGCCTACCAGGCGACGCTCGCGCCCACGTCCCTCCCGCCTGGGACCGACTCCAACCTGGAGGCCCACGAGCGCTTTCTGGGCGAGGGGATCACCGGCAGCGGCTGGTCGGGGGGAACCCATGCCTGCATCGTGGAGATCGACCCCGGGACGGGCCGGGTCAGCATCCTGCGCTACGTCGTAGTGGAGGACTGCGGGCGGGTGATCCATCCGGCCATCGTCGACGGGCAGATCCGCGGGGGCGTGGCGCAGGGCATCGGCAGCGTCCTCTACGAGCACGCCGCCTACGACCCCGACGGGAACTTCCTGGCCGGCACCTTCATGGACTATCTGGTGCCCACCGCCACCGAGATACCGGTCATCGAGATCGAGCACATCGAGTCGGATCCGGAAGGGGAGATCGGATTCCGAGGAGTGGGGGAGGGGGGAATGATCGTGGCCCCGGCCGCGCTCACCAACGCCATCGAGGATGCCCTCTCGCCCTTTGGTGCCCGTATCTCCCAGCAGAACCTGTCGCCCGCCACCATCATGGAGCTGACCAGCCCAGTGCGTTGATGCCCAGCGCGGTGATGCTCCGGCGCTGGTCTCCGGCTGGAGACTCGTGCACAGGCCCCTCGGTCAGATCAGCCACAGGTGTCACCTGTTCGGCTTGATGAGGATTCGGTCGCTACGGCCCTGGCCTGATTGGGCGGTGAGAGAAGGGGCGCCGATGGCGTGGGGTGCGGGGTGGGTGGAGGCGATGTAGGTGCCGTCGGGCCGATAGAAGCGGACTTCGCCCGCGGGGAGGGGTTCGGTCCGGTAGCCGTGGTGGAGCATGCGGTGGTGGCGGCGGCATTCGCTTATGCCGTTGGTGATGTCGGTGGGTCCGTCACGTTCCCAGGCTTGGATGTGGTGGATGTCGACGTGGGTGTTGGTGCAGCCGGGGAATCGGCATTGGCCGTGGTCGCGGACGGTGATGGCTCGGCGTTGGGCGGTGCTCCATTGACGGCTGCGCCGTCCCAGGTTGAGGGGTTCGCCGGTGTCGGTGGTGGTGTGGGTGACGGTGCTGGTGTCGCAGGAGATGGTGGCCGCGTCCAGGGGGTCGATGGGGGTGCCGTCGATGGTGGTCATGACCGGTCCGTGGTCGTGCCTGATCAGGTGGACCATGTAGCGGTCGTCGCCGGCGGCGTGGCCGGCGTCGGCGGCTCGCACGGCGGTGGCGATGAGGTCCATGAAGGCGTCGGCTTGGCGACTGGCGTGGCTGGCCTGCTCCTGCGGCGCCTCTGGTCCGAGGGGCGACGAGTCTCTCCGTGAAGACTCGTCCCCAGCCGGGTTGCGGTAGGCCATGTCGCGGAAGATTTGGATGGCGGCCAGGACTTCGTGGGCTTCGAGCTCGCTGAGATCGCAGACGAAGATGTCACCGCTGCGGAAAGCGGTGGCCACGATCGGTCGGCGGCGCAGCTCGTGAGCCACCCGCAGCTTCTCGAAAGCGGTGGAGCGGGCCATGTGTAGTTTCCAGGCCATCCAGGCGGCGCAGGACAGCTGCCCGTCGAGGGACCATAGGGCGTCGGTGTCGAACTGGGCCAGATGTTCGAGCCATTCGGCTTCGGCGCGGTCCAGGCTGGTGCGGTGGTCGATCAGCCGCTGGGCCGGATCGGACGGCTGCTGGGCGGGCAAGGCGCCTCCCCCTCGACGATGAGGATCCGGTCCCGGCCTCCTCCGCGCTCAAATCGTCTCGCCGACACCATCGCCACCTGTGTGCCGCGTCTTCGCGGCGGTGACTCAGGCGATCACGGCATCGGGGAGTCGCACGCCGGGTACGGGCATGTCCGGGAAGGCCAGCACCCGGCCGCTGGCGCCGTCGACGGCGAAGAGGGTCCTGCGGTCGTCGCGGCCGAAGCAGCAGTTGGTCATGATGGCCGGGCCGTCGGGGGCTTCGAGCTGCTCCACCACCTTTCCCTCGGCGGAGATCACCGTCACCGACCGGCCGCCGCAGACGTAGACGTGGCCCTCCACGTCGAAGGCGAATCCGTCCCCACCGCTCGGCAGGGACTCGATCAGCCAGGGCCGGCCGCCGTCGGGGTCCAGGTACATCAGGCCGTGCCCCTCGACGACGAGGATACGGCCCTGGCCGTCGACGCCTATCCCGTTGCAGTACTGCAATCCGTCGGCGTGCACCTCCGGCCGGCCGCCCCGGGACCACCGCCACACCCGACCGACCGGTTCGGCCGGCGGTGGGTAGCGGGGCGGGTCGGTGAACCAGAGGGTGAGATCCTGGTCGACGCAGAGATCGTTGGGGGCCCGGAACGGTCCGTCACCCGGTCCGGTGAGCGGTGACACCGAGCCGTCCGGCCGGACCCGCTGGAGCCCCGGCTCGGCGGGATCGGGCGGCGAGGGATTGGCCATCCCGACGGCCTGCCAGTCGATGCCGCCGTTCTGTGTGACCACGAGCCCGCCGTCCTGGCACGGGTAGGCCCCGTTGGGCCCACCTGCCGTCTCGGCGAAGGTGTCCGCCCGGCCCGACTCGACGTCGACCCGGAGCAGCAGGCCCCGGCTCACGACCGTGACGATCAGATCCCCGGTGGGGTCACGCCAGACCGGGCCTTCCAAAAAGCCGAGGCCGGCGGCGACGGTCTCGGCCGCGCTCACCCCCGCCAACCTAGCCCGCGGAAGCGGGATCGACGCCGGTTGGCCGACGCGCCCCGAGGCCGGCCGCCTTGTAGATGGCATCGATGACCGCCATGTTGGCGACCGCGTCGCGAGGCGGGGTCAGCACCGGCCGGCCGTCCTGGACGGCGGCCCGGAACGCTTCGAGCTGGTAGCCGTAGGTGGGGCCACCGCCAACCCGTTCGTGGCGCCGCCGGCCCGAACCGGCCACGGTCAGGCGGTGGAACATGTGCGGGTTGGTCGGGTTGAACACCCGCATGGTGGCGGCGGACCCGATGACCCGGATCCGCAGGCGCAGCAACGTGGACGACCACATGGAGGCGAGCACGCCTGCCGTCCGCCCGTCGGCGAACGACAGCTCGGCCTCCATGCGCCGGTCCACGCCGGGGGAGCGCAGCCGGGCCGAGGCCCCGACCACCGTCGGCTCGGCCCCGGCGAGGGTCCGGACCATGCTGACCGGGTAACAGCCGGCGTCCATCATGGCCCCACCGGCCAGATCCAGCTGGTAGCGGATGTCCCCGAACATCGGCAGCGGGAAGCACAGCGCGGCCTCGATGCGCCGAACCTGGCCCAGCTCCCCGCCCGCGATCACCTCCAGCATCCGGGCCGCCAGCGGGTGGTAACGCCAGTGGAACGCCTCCATCACCACCCGACCCGACCGCTCCGCCACCTCGGCGACGGTGCGGGCCTCGGCGGCGTTGGCGGTGAAAGGCTTCTCACACAACACGTGCTTTCCTGCTTGGAGGGCCCGGATCGTCCATGCGCCGTGCAGACCGTTGGGGAGAGGGTTGTACACCGCATCCAGATCCGGGTCGTCCAGCAGGGCCTCGTAGGTGTCGTGCACCCGCGCGATGTGGTGCTTGGCGGCGAAGGCGTCGGCCCGGCTGCGGTCGCGCGCCGCCACCGCGACGCACTGCACCCCGTCGTTGGCGGCAGCCGGCCTGATCAGCGCCGCCGGCGCGATGCGAGCCGCGCCCAGGCACCCGATTCGAAGTGGTGGCACGTAGGTGGGCTCAGTCGAAGATCTGGCCGGCCACCGGGTAGGAGGTCTGGCCATCGGGGCCTACGGGAAGGTCGCCGGCGATCGTGATGCGTTGCATGGAGCGCTGGGCACCCTTCGGCACGTCGGTCGGCACCAGATGGCAGGTGGCCCGGTTGTCCCAGAACGCCACGCTGCCGGGTTGCCAGCGGAAGCGGCAGGTGTAGGCCGGGTTGGCCAGGTGCTCGTAGAGCATGGCGAGGAGGTGCCGGCTCTCGCGGCGCGACAGCTCGACGATGTAGTCGGTGAAGTTGGGGTTGACGAACAGGGCCCTCTCGCCGGTCTCGGGGTGGACCCGCACGACCGGGTGCACCGAGCGGAGGTCCTGCGACTGGAACTGGATCTTGAGCTGGTCCGAGAGGTGGCCCCGTTTGACCGGCAGCACGTTGTGGTGCACTGCGTGCAGCTCGTCGCAGAGCCGCTGCACCGGTGCGGACAGCTCCTCGTAGGCGACGACCAGGTTGGTCCACTGGGTGTCGCCTCCGTAGTCGGGTACGACCACTCCCCGCAGGATGGAGCCCATGGGTGGGTTGGGGACGAAGGTGACGTCGGTGTGCCAGAGGCTGTCGATGCTTACACCACCGCCCTTGCCCGCCCCCTCGCCCCCGCCGGCCCCCTCGCCCTTGCCGGCCCCCTCGCCCTTGGCGATCAGTTGGTTGTCGAGCAGCAGGATCTCGGGGTGGTCGGGGAACATGGCCGGCAACGTCGGATGGGCCCGGGTGACCTCCCCGAAGTAGCGGCCGAAGGCCACGTGTTGCTCCTGCGTCAGGGTCTGCTCACGGAAGAAGACCACCTTCCACCGCAGGAGCGTGGCTCGTATCTCGGCCACCACATCGGTGGGCAACGGCTCGGAGAGGTCCACGCCGAGGATCTCCGCGCCGATGTGGCCGGCGAGGGGGCGTACGTCGAGAACAGTGGTCAGGGTCATGCAGGCCTCCGTAGGTGAGGAGCGGGGTTGGGGCGGTGGTCGGGCTTGGCCGGTCGGGCCGGCGCGCCAGCCAGAGCCACTGCCGCATCGACCACGTGGGTCAGGAATTGGAGCCGCCGGGTCAGGATCTGATCCGGCGCGATCTGCAGCATCTGTTCCCGGTCGGCCAGGGCGTGGGTGATGAACCCGGCGAACAGGTTCCAGCGCTCCTGCCTGGCGCCGGTCGGTAGGCCCCGGCCGGCCAGAGCGGCGACGAACTGGCGCCGCAGCTCCTTGACGCCCGAGGTCCAGGGCTGGTCGCCCTCGAGGGTGGCCGCCGAGCCACGGACGAGCACCGCCTGCAGGACGAAGCGCAGGTACCAGCTCGGATGGTCCACCTCCCCCAGCTGGTCGCTCAGCGGGTACACGAAGGCCTCGGTCAGCCCCTGCAGGTCGGGTTCGGCCAGCTCGGCGAGCATGGTCTGGCGGCGGGCGTTGATCGCCACCATCCGGTGCTCGAGGATGGCCTCCACGAGCGACTCCTTGGAACCGAAGTGGTAGCGGGCGGCGCCGGTGTTGCGTTGACCGGCCGCCACCCCGATCTCGCGCAGGGACACCCCGTGGATGCCCCGCTCGGCGAAGAGGCGCTCGGCGACCTCGATCAGGCGCGTCGACGTGTCGATGCCCGCTACGTTAACCCAAGTGGGTTAACAAGTCCAGTGCGGCCGGCGGCCGTCTACCAGGCGTAGTCCTCGGGAGCCGGGCGGTGGCCGGGGAAGATGGCGTCCAGTCGTTTCAGTGTGTCCTCCTCGAGGGTGACCTCGAGCGACCGCAGGGCGCCTTCGAAGTGCTCCATGGTCCGGGGGCCGATGATGGGCGCGCTGACCGCCGGCCGGCCGAGCAGCCAGGCCAGTGCGACCGTGGCCGGCTCCTCGCCGAGGGATTCGCACAGGTCCTCGTAGGACTCGAGTTGGGCCCGCAGTCGGTCGCCGGCGTCGGCCCAACGCTGGTTGCGCCGGCTGCCCTCCCGCTCCTTACGGACCACGCCCCCGAGCAGGCCACCCTGCAGGGGCGACCACGGGATGACGCCCAGACCGAAGTCGGCGGCCGCCGGCAGCACCTCCAGTTCGATGTGGCGGGCCAGCAGGTTGTACAAGGACTGCTCGCTGACCAAACCGGTGAAGTGGCGCTCGCGGGCTACGCCCTGGGCTTTGGCGATGTGCCATCCGGCGAAGTTCGAGGAGCCGACGTAGAGGATCTTGCCCTGGGCCCGCAGTACCTCCATGGCTTCCCAGATCTCCTCCCAGGGGGTGCCGCGGTCGATGTGGTGCATCTGGTAGAGGTCGATGTAGTCGGTCTGCAGGCGCCCGAGGGAGGCGTCGCAGGCCCGGCGGATGTTGAGGGCGGACAGCTTCCCCTCGTTGGGCCAGTCACCCATGTCCCCGTAGAGCTTGGTGGCCAGCACCGTCCGCTCGCGCCGACCGCCGCCCTGGGCGAACCAGCGGCCCACGATCTCCTCGGTGGCGCCCCGGCCCTTGGAGCGGCCGTACACGTTGGCCGAGTCGAAGAAATTGACCCCCAGCTCGTGGGCCCGGTCCATGATGGCGAACGAGGTCTCTTGGTCGGTCTCGGGTCCGAAGTTCATCGTTCCCAGGCACAGGCGGCTGACTCGGAGACCGGTGCGGCCCAGGTGGGTGTAGATCATGTGGGCACGGTATCCGACCACCGTTTGGTCGGGTCAGGTCAAGCGGGGCACGGGATCGGATCCCAGGGTGTCAGATGGTCGGTGGCCGAGCTGGGCTGCTGGCCCCCCGGGGTGGGCCCGACGGTCGGGGGCCGGCTCGGGGTGGCGGGGGAAGCGGGGGAAGCGGCGGGGCCGGCTGCTGGGGAGGCGTCCACGGAGAAAGTCGAGCCGGCGTCGATGTCGACCTGTCCCCGGGGGAGGCTGGGGTCAGGGTCGAGCATGAGGGCCCCGTTGAGGTGGTCTTTCACCGCGAGGGCCTGGCTCAGGGAATTCGCGTTGTACCGGATGAGGGTCTCGGTGATCGGCGCCGGGACCGGGAGATTGGTCCCGACCGTGGCCGGCAGTCCCGCCGAGGTCAAAGCGGCGACCGTGCGGCCGGCCAGATCGGGAGTGCCGGCCAGGTTGTTCACGGCCACCACCTGGGGTGGGCTCGGCGCAGGCAGGGCGGAGGCATCCCACTGGGCGATGACCGCCTGATCGGCCGGCTCGACGGGGAAGTCGACGTCGCCGATGTCGGCGCCGGCGTAGTAGTAGCCGGTCGCCCCCCCGACGGTGGTGATGGGCAGGGTCAACTCCGGGAGGGCCGCCGGGTCGAGGTGGCGGTAGTGGGTCGCCAGGGCGACGAGCTGTGATTTGAGACCAGGGTCGATAGTGATCTGGTTGATGACCGCCCCGAGGAAGGCGTTGAGCGTCAGCGGGTCGGACAGTCCCTTGGACTCAGCGGTCGATATGAGCACCTTGATGAAGGTGTGGTCCCGGACGATGCGCGACAGGTCCGACTCGGGATCGCTCGGCCAATCGGCGGGAGGCTGGTAATCACCGGGCGGGTCGTACTGCAGGTGTCGGGACCGGACCAGGGCCAGGGCCTGGGCGCCGTTCAGGGCCTGGCAACCGGGAGTCGTGATGTTCAGGCCCGAGTAGGCGTCATAGACCGGTTCGGGAAAGTCCAGGCGCATGCCCCCGATGGCGTTGACGGTGCGCTCGAAGCCGTCGAACTGCAACTCCACGAAATGGTTGATGGGGATGCCCAGGTCGGCGGTGATGGCCTGGATGAGATTGTCCGGGCCCTTGCTCCCGTCGTTCAGCGCGGCGTCGATCTTCTGGTACGGGCCCACGGGGCTGCCGGCCGGCATGGGGACGAACAGGTCGCGCGGGATCGAGAGGATGGACGCGGTCCGTTTGGCCGGGTCGAGGTGGAGGATCATGATGACGTCGCTCAAGGAGCCCGAGTACTTCTGCGGGGATCCCATGGCTGCGATCTCGGCCGGCGAGGTCAGCCCGGCCCGGGTCTCGTTGCCGATCAGGAGGATATTCTCCGGGCTGAGACCGCCGGCGGAGTCGGTACCCCCCGGGGTGCTGGCGCTCAGGTGGGGCGCCGCGAGGGTGCGGATGGAGTCGAGCCGGTACCTGACGTAGCCGTAGGCGGCCCCTATCGAGAGCAGGGTCATCGCCACGGCCACATTGACCGCTATCAGAACCCTCCGGGGCCATCTCCGCCGTCTCATGGCCAGGTCGGTGCGGGCTCGGGGGCCCCTGCGGGCGGTCACGGCCGGCAGCGACGGTGAGGGTCCGCTTCCTGAACAGATGATCCTATGAACACATGCTCATATTAGACGGGGCCGGCCGCCCGAATGGGTTCGGGCCCGATCAGCAGATGGCGGACCACCTACCCGGCGCCGCGCACCGCCCAGACGATCAGGCCGATCGAGGTGACGATCACATAGACGCGGGTCATGGCCAGTGCCAGGTCGTGGCGCTGCCACCGCGTGGGAGGCCGCAGGCGCTCGAGCGGTGGCATGGTCCATTGCCGCCTCATGGCCGGGTCCACAGCAGGAGCGGCGGACCCGCGACCGGCTCCGACCAGGGCGACTTCGGCCGCCACCCCCACGACTATGGCCACGGCGGCGACGACCCGGTGGCTGACGTGGGGAACCACGGTTTCGAGGGTGGACACCGCGGACAGGACCATGAGGGCTCCCATGAGCAGCGCGGCGGCCCCGTTGTGCAGCGGGCGATTGACCCACGGTCCGAGGACCTCCCGATCGTTGCAGAGGAGCAGGAGCAGGATTCCGGCGCTGGGGAAGAGCGTTCCGGCCAGGGCCTGGACGGCAACTGTGATCAGCCCGAGGTGTTGCTCGAGCACCAGCACCAGACCGGCGGCGAGGACGGCGGACAGGCCCTGGGCACCGTAGAAACGGCGGGCCTGGGCCCAGCCACGGTGGCGCGAGTGGCGCCAGCCGGCCACCTCGCCGAGCGCGTAACCGGTCGTGAGGGTCACCACCCCGGCGGCGAGCAGCGAGCCGTCGATCAGGATCACCGCGAACAGGGTTCCGGCCCAGGACCCGGCCCGGTCGTGCAGGCCCTGGGCGGTGTGCAGGGCGTCCACGAAGTGGCCGTGCAGGGCGGTCCCGCCGAAGGCGTACGCCGAGGCCCCGATCAACAAGGTGGCCCCGACCCCGAAGATGACAGAACCCACGAGGGTGTCGACCCGTTCGTATCCGAGCCATCGCGACGTGATCCGTTTGTCGACCACGTTGGACTGCTGGAAGAACAGCTGCCATGGCGACACCGCGGTGCCCACGATGGCCAGGGCGAAGATGATCCCGGTCCCGCCCGGCCCGCCGGGGGCCGGGCGGCCGCCCGCGAGGCTGACGAGCGCATGAGCATGGGTATCGAGCAGGAGGAGGGGGGCGACGACGATGCTCACGAACACGAGCAGCAGGGCGCCGCGTTCCCAGTCCCGCAGGTCGCCGAGCAGGCTGGCGAGGAGGAGCACGGCCAAGCCGGCGGGGACGGCGACGAAGCGGCTGACGCCGAAGTAGCCCAGCCCGTACTGGAGCCCGATGAACTCGGTCATGACGGTCAGGACGTTGATGACCAGCAGATCGCCGAGCGCGAACCATCCCCACCGTGGGCCGAACCGTTCGAAGATCAGCCGGGCGTGGCCGGCACCGGTGACCGCCCCCAGTCGGGCCGCCATCTCCTGGACGACGAACAGGGCGCCGATGAGCAGCGCCGGGAGCCAGATCCAGCGCAGTCCGAAGTCCTGCCCGGCCTGGGCGAAGACCGAGATGCTGCCGCCGTCGTTGTTGGCGACCATGACCACCGTGCCCGGGCCGGCCACGGCCAGGAACGAGGCGATCCTTCGCACGACGAGGGGCCGACCGCGGTGCGCGTCGACGCGTCCGAGGGCCCCGACGAGGTCGCCCCGGTGGGCCCGGTCGAGGACGTTGCGCCGCTCGACTCCCGCGTCGGGGGCCAGCTCCACGACGGCGCCGATGTGGTCCTGACCCGGCGGACGGGACTGCGTCATGGGTTCAGGCGCCCGGGCTCGACGCCCGTCGGGGGCGCCCCACCGCCATGTCCGGTCGGGCCTGGAGGTGGCCGAGCACCGCCTCGAGGAAGGCTGCGACCTCGTCGTCGTGCAGGGCGTAGAGGCGGCGGCGCCCCTCGCGCTCGGCCCGTATCAGCGAGTGCTCCCGCAGGACGCGCAGCTGGTGGGACACTGCCGACTGCTCCATCCCGAGCGCATCGGCCAGATCCCCCACCGACATGGGGGCGGCGCGCAGGTGCCAGAGGATCTGGACCCGGCTCGGGGTCGAGAGGGCGAACATGGCATCGGCCACCTCCTCGGCCAGCGAATCGGGCATCGCCGTCGTCGGGCCCGCTCCGAGCGGGTTCGCCGGGGGGATGGGCGCCACGTCCTCACGATAGTTGGCCGGATTGAGTCGGGCCCCGTGCCGCGGTCCGACCCGGCGACCGGGGAGGCCGGCTCAGTCGCCCCGCCAGGGCACCACCGCCACGTCGCCCATCTCGTCGAGGCGGCGACCGGCCTGGACCGATGATCCACCGTCGACGACCAGAGTCTGGCCGGTCATGTAGCTGGCCTGGTCGGAGGCGAGGAAGCGGACCGCGGCGGCCTGCTCCTCGGGGAGCCCTCTCCGGCCCAGGGGGACCCGGGCCGAGAACTCCCGCAGCCGGGCCTCCTCGTCGAGGAAGGCGGTGCGGGGGGTGCGGGTCGACCCGGGCGCCACGCCGTTGACCCGGATCCCGTGGGGGCCCATCTCGACGGCCAGGGTCCGCACGAGCGACATCACCGCGGCCTTGGTGGCGGCATAGAACGCCATGTGGGGCATGGCCCCGAGGCCGGCGGTGGAGGAGATGGCCACGAATGATCCTCCCCGGCCGGCCCTCACCATCTCCCCTAGGCACTCCTGACTGACGATGAACAGCTGCCTGAGGTTGATGTCGACCTGATCGTCGAAGTCCTCGTCGGAGAAGTCCAGGTAGCTCTTGAACCGGCCCAGGCCGACGATGTCCACCGCGATGTCGAGGGCCCCGAAGTGGGACCCGGCCAGGCCCACTGCGTCCCGGACCGAGGCCCGATCGAGCACGTCGGCCCGGGCGAAGACGCCGCCGGGGCCGACCTCGGCAACCTCGGCGGCCACCGCTTCGCCGCGCTCGGTGTCGGAGTCCAGGCACACGACCGACGCCCCCCACTCGGCCAGGGCCAGCGCGCAGGCCCGACCGATGCCGCGCCCGGCGCCGGCGACCAGCGCGACCTTCCCGTCCAGCTGACCAGTCGCCATTGCTCCACCCCGTTCCACTCCACCCCGATCCTCTCGGGTCGGCGCCGACGATAGGTCCGATCGGCGCGGCGAGGGCGAGCCGCTCAGTCGCCCCGGTTCGGATTCCGCCCGGACCAGGCCGGGTCCGCGGCCGGAAGCGGTTGCGGGGGCGGGGGCGGGGGCGGGCTGATCTCGGCGCCCGTACCGTCGCTGGCGGCCCCGCTCTCGTCGCCCGATGCGGTCCCCTCGGGGTCGCGACGGCTGTCGTCTTCGACCTCGGTGACGATCGGCAGCTCGATGTGCATCACCGTCCCGCCCTCGGGCGGGCACGAGGCCATGACCACGCCGCCATGGTTGTGGACGACCTGGCGCACGATGGCCAGCCCGAGACCGGAGCCCGGCATGCTGCGCGCGCTGGCGGCCCGGTAGAAGCGGTCGAACACGTGGGGCAGGTCGTCGGGCGCGATCCCCGGTCCGTGGTCGTGGACGTCGAGGGTCCAGATGGCCCCCCGCTGCAACCAGACCTCGACCGAGGAGCCGGGGGGGCTCCATTTCACCGCGTTGTCCAGAACATTTACGATCGCCCGCTCGAGCAGGGCCGGCTGGGCCCGCACCGAGCCGGCCGTGAGGTGGGTGTCGAACTCGACCCCCGGGGCCCGGCGCCGGACCCGCTCGACCGCGTTGGTGACCAGGGAGTCGAGGCGTACCTCTATGGGCTCGGACTGGCGCTCCTCCTCACGGGCCAGGTCGACCAGGTCGCCGATCAGGTTGGTCAGCTCACCCAATTGGGCCTCCACGTCGTGGAACAGCTCGCCCCGGTCCTGCGGGGGCAGGTCGGGCCGGCGCATGAGCACCTCGATGTTGGTCCGCAGGCTGGTGAGGGGGGTGCGCAGCTCGTGGCCGGCGTCGGAGATCAGCTGGGCCTGCTGGCGGCGCGAGGCAGCCAGGGCCATGAGCATGGCGTTGAACGACCGGGCCAGGCGCCCCAGCTCGTCGTCGCCATCCACCTCGATGGTCGAACGCAGATCCTGGGTGGCGGCCACGTACTCGGTGGCATCGGTGAGTCGGGTGACCGGCCGGATGGTCTCGCGCCCGATCAGATAGCCCAGACCTATCCCTATGACCACCCCGCCGAGCACTACCAGCCAGAGGATGAGCCCGATGGACGACAGGGTGTGGTTGATCTGGTTCAGCGGCAGCCCGACCTGGATGGCGATCGGAACATTGTCCACGGTCGTCGCGCTGACCGTGATGATGCGGTACGAGGCCCCGCTGTAGGTGACGGTGTCGAAGCGCGGCGGGGCATTCGGATTCCCGACCATGGCTTTCTGGGCGGGTGTCGGCACCAGGTAGTGGGCGCCGGGGATGTCGAGGACGTAGCTGTTGTAGAGGAAGCTGCCGTCGGTGCCGATGACCTGGACGAACCCGCCGCGCGTGCGGCTGAGGATTTGTCCGTAGCGCCCGTCCAGCACGCTTGGCCCGACACTCGATCTGAGTGACGAATCCAGCTGGGCGTACATCTGATGGCTGACCACGAGGTACGAGGCCCCGGCCGCCGCCGCTACAGTCAGTCCCACTGCCAGAGCAACGAGGGTGCCCAGACGGGCCCGGAAGCTCATCCGGCGTCCCTTGCTCCCGGGCTTTGTCGACCGCATCACGGCGAGGCCGGCTCCCGGAGCACGTAGCCCACCCCCCGGACGGTGTGGATCAGCCGGGGCTCGCTCTCGGCCTCGGTCTTGCGGCGCAGGTAACCGATGTAGACCTCCAGCGAGTTCGAGTTGGCCCCGAAGTCGTAGCCCCACACCCGGTCGAAGATCAGCTCCCGGGTGAGCACCTGGCGGGCGTTGCGCAGCAGCAGCTCCAGCAGCAGGAACTCCGTCCGGGTCAGCTCCATCAGCCGCTGGCCCCGGCGCACCTCCCGGGTGCCCGGATCGAGCGACAGGTCGGCGAAACGCAGCACCTCGTCGTCGGACGGGGCACTCCGGCGGAGCAGGGCCCGGATGCGGGCCAGCAACTCCTCGAGGGCGAAGGGCTTGACCAGGTAGTCGTCGGCTCCGGCGTCGAGCCCGGCGACGCGGTCGTTGATGGCCGCCCGGGCGGTCAGCATCAGCACCGGGGTGGCGTCGCCCGCAGCCCGCAGGCGGCGGCACACCTCCAGCCCGTCCATCCGGGGCATGGCCACGTCCAGCACGATGGCGTCGGCCGGCCGCTCGGCGTGGGCCGCCAGCGCGGCGGGGCCGTCGTCGGCCGTCTCGGTCTTGTAGCCCTCGAAGCGCAGGGCCCGATCCAGCGCCTGGCGTACCGCCGGCTCGTCGTCCACCACCAGGACACGCACCCCTCCAGTCTGGCTCGGACAGATGAGAATCGTCTGAGAGGACTGGGAGAGCCACCAGATACCTCGGTCCGTCCCGGCCGGACGGCGGCTCCTCATATAGGCTTGGCCAACCATGTCCAGGGTGCTGATCGAGCGGAGGCTGTTCGACGTGGCCCAGCGGCTGAAGCGCGCCCGTGAGCAACTCGGCCTCATCGAGGAGCAGCTGGCAGTGTTCGCCGACGCGGCCGACGAGGCCCGCATCCGGTCCCTCGTCTCCGAGACCCCGCTGGCCCACCGGGAGTACACCGAGGCCCAGCGCCACGCCGACGCCATGGAGCGCAGCCGCCGAGCCGTGGCCGAAGAGGTCGCCGAGTTGCAGGCGACCCAGGACCAGTTGCTGGACCGGCTCATCAGCGACGACCCCGCCCCGTCCTGAGACCGGGCCGGATTCCCCAAGGAGATAGTGCGTGGCAGTACGTGTCGTGATCGCGGAAGACGAGGCCATCGTGCGCCTCGACCTCAAGGAGATCATGGAGGAGGAGGGCTACGAGGTGGTGGGGGAGACCGGCCGCGGCGACGAAGCCGTGGAGCTGGTTCGCCAGCACCGGCCCGACCTGGCCATCCTCGACGTCAAGATGCCCGGCGCCGACGGGCTCACCGCGGCGCGCGAGATCAACGCCGAGCGGTTGTGCGCGGTGTTGATCCTCACCGCGTTCAGCCAGCGGGACCTGATCGAGCAGGCCCGCAACGCGGGAGCGTTGGCCTATCTGGTCAAGCCGTTCCAGAAGAGCGAGCTGTTGCCGGCCATCGAGATGGCCATCGGCCGCTTCGCCGAGATGAAGGCGTTGGACGACCAGGTGAAGTCGCTGGAGGAGAGCCTCGAGGTGCGCAAGGCGGTGGAGCGGGCCAAGGGCATCCTCATGGACGATCTGGGCTGGAAGGAGAACGAGTCCTTCGCCTGGATCCGGTCCACCGCGATGCGCGAACGGGTCAAGATGCTAGACGTGGCCGAGCGGGTGATCAACGAGGGGCTGCGCCCCGATACCTCCGGCGATCAGCCGGCGGACTGAGCGGGCCGGGGGGTCGATGATGGAATGGAACCTGGCCGACGTCTGGGAGGCCGTGGCCGATTCCGGCCCGGACCGGCCGGCGCAGAGGTGCGGCGGGCGGACCTCGACGTGGTCGCAGTTCGACCGGCGCGCCGACGCCCTGGCCCGGGACCTGCTCCAGCGGGGGTTGAGCCGGCAGGGCAAGGTGGCCGCCTACTTGTACAACGGGCCCGAGTACCTCGAGACGTACTTCGCCGCCTTCAAGGCGGCCGGGGTCCCGGTGAACGTCAATTACCGCTACGGGCCCGGTGAGCTGGCCTACCTGCTGGAGAACTCCGACGCTGAGGCGGTCGTCTTCCACGCCGGCTTCGCCCCCGCGCTGGAGCCCATCCGGGCCTCGTTGGAGCAGGTCCGCACCTGGTATGCGGTGGCCGACGGCTGTCCCGCGCCGGACTGGGCCGTCCCCTACGAGTCCGTGGTCGGCGCCGCCGGATCGGGCTCGGAGCCGATGCCGGCCGGGTCCCGGGTGCAGCCCCCCGGTGGTAGGAGCGGCGACGACCTGCTGCTCCTCTACACCGGTGGCACGACCGGGATGCCCAAAGGAGTGATGTGGCGCCAGGACGACCTGGTCCGGGTGCTGGGGGGCGGGGGCAACCTGATGGTCGGGCTCGGCCCGGCCGAGGACATGGTCGAGCTGCGGGCCCGCCTGGCGCCGGGGGACCTGGCGTCGGTGGGGCTGCCGGCGTGCCCGTTGATGCACGGAACCGGCCAGTTCAGCGCCTTCATCGCCATGATCCTGGGCGGCTGCATCGTCACCATGCCCGACCACCGCTTCGACCCGGTGGCGCTCTGGGACACCGTGGCCCGGGAGGGGGTCAACACGGTGTCCATCGTCGGTGACGCCTTCGCCCGGCCCATGCTGGCCGCCCTCGACGCCGAGCCGCGGCGCTGGGACCTGTCGAGCGTCCGTATCATCAACTCGTCGGGCGTGATGTGGAGCCAGGAGGTCAAGGACGGGCTGCTCGGTCACATGCCCGGCGTGATCCTCTTCGACAGTCTCGGCTCGTCGGAGGCGGTGGGGATGGGCGCTTCGTTGGCCGGCGCCGGGATGTCGGCCGGCACGGCGTCGTTCGGGTTGGGGGCCGGGGCCAGGGTGATCGGCGACGACGACCGCGACGTGGAGCCCGGGTCGGGCCAGGTCGGGGTGATCGCCCTCCCCGGCAACATCCCCGTCGGCTACTACAAGGATCCGGAGAAGACGGCTCGCACCTTCCGGTCCATCGAAGGGGTGCGCTACACCATCCCGGGCGACTGCGCCACGGTCGACGCCGACGGCAGCATCCGCCTGCTGGGTCGGGGCTCGGCGGTGATCAACTCGGGGGGCGAGAAGATCTACCCCGAGGAGGTGGAGGAGGTCATCAAACGGTTGCCCGGCGTGCGCGACGCAGTGTGCGTCGGTCTGCCCGACGACCGTTTCGGGGAGCGGGTGTGCGCGCTGGTCGAGCGCGCCGTTGACGGGGCGAGCGCGACGACAGTGCAGGAGGGCTTGATCACCGACGCGGTCCGGGCCGAGCTGGCCGCCTACAAGGTGCCGAGGGCGGTATTTTTCCTGGACAGCATCGGACGCAGCCCGGCCGGCAAGGTGGACTACCCGGGCCTCAAGCGGCGGGCCCAGGAATTGGCAGCCATATAGCCAGTTCTGTCCGACCGGCTCAACGGGCTCGCCGGGGGTCGAGCAGCGGCCACTCCGGGACCGGCCCCCCTCCGGGCCGCCGGCGCCAGGCCACTCCCGACAGTGCCTCGAGCACCACCCGGTTGGCGAGGTAGGCGGTGACGTCGGCGTGGTCGAACGGCGGCGAGACCTCCACCACGTCCATCCCGGCGAGCGGCACCGTCATGGCGACGCGCCGCACCGCATCCAGCAACTGGCGGCTCGACAGGCCGCCCGGCTCGGGAGTACCGGTCCCTGGGGCCGACCCCGGGTCGACCACGTCCACGTCCACCGACAGGAACACCCCGTCGCAATCCTCGACGGCCAGCCTCATCGCCTCGTCCAGCACCTCGTCGAGGCCCCGGTCGATGATCTCGGCCATCTCGAAGCTGCGCATCTGTTGTTCGGCCATCCAGCGCAGCGTCGGCGGCTCGGGCCAGTAACCCCGCAGGCCGATCTGTAAGAACCGGTCGCCGCGCGCCGCGCCCGACTCGATCAGCCGGCGCATCGGTGTGCCGTGGCCGTAGAGCGAGCCGAACTGGGAATCGCCGGTGTCGGCGTGGGCGTCGAAGTGGATGACCGACACCCGGCCCCAGCCCACGTGGCGGGCCACGCCGGTCACGTCGGGCCATGCAATGGAGTGGTCGCCGCCGAGGACGACGGGCAGGGCCCCCCTTACCGCCACCGTAGTGACCGCCTGCTCGAGTGCGGCCATGGACCGTTCGATCGAGTCGGGTGGCATCGTGACGTCGCCCACGTCGACGACGCCCAGCTCCACGAGCGGGTCCACGCCCAGTGCCAGGTGGGGGCGGCGGCCGTCATGGGGCAGGTAGTCGGTGATGCGGATGGCCTGCGGGCCGAAGCGGGCGCCCGGCCGGTGCGAGGTGCCGCCGTCGTAGGGGGCGCCGATGATCACCGCCGCGGCCGCGGCCCAAGAGGCCGGGTCGTCGAGCGAGGCCCGGGGGACGCCGACGAAGGTGACCGGCGGCCCGAACAACTGGCCCCTACGCCGCGGTCACGAACAGCTGAGACGCCAGCGACGGCCCGAGAGCAATTGTGCCCACCCCCAGGTCCAGGATCATGGTGCCGTCGGGGGCCCGGGAGGCCACGATCGCCT